>DAOPXM010000005.1:0-145499 GCA_035352355.1 Deltaproteobacteria bacterium
CCGTGGCGTCCCAGACAAAGGGGCCCTGCCTCCTGCCGAACACGAAGTCGAGCCCCACGGACCTGAAGAAATCAGCCTTCCCGCTTGACACGTGGCGGGAAAAGAGCTCGAAGATCTCCTCTTTCGTCTGATTGCCCTTTGGCGGCATGATACCCCCCACATCATGAAAAATAGATAAGGTATTGCTTCCGTGCTTGACCCGAAGGTCGGATCTTTCGTATCATATTTCTTAGTCGGCTGTCAAACTTACCCCGGCGTTTCGGCGGAAAATCCGTTTATTTCCCTGAAATTGGCTGGGGATAATTGTCTTGACAAGGTTTAAGCTTGTAATATAAGTGTGGACAACCAATTCACTTGTAAGGGGGAAAAGAAGCACATGGCAGTAAGTATCAGGTTGACACGCGGCGGCGCCAAGAAAAAACCATTCTACCGTGTTGTGGTTGCAGATTCGAGGAGCAAGAGGGATGGGAGATTTCTGGCGATCGTGGGTCATTTCAATCCGAAGACCAGGCCCGAGAGCATCACCCTGGACATCGAAAAGATCAAGGAATGGACCCAGAAGGGCGGTCAGCTCACACCGGCAGTGCGGAAGCTCATCAAGGAAAAAGGATATTCTCTCTGATATTCTTTCTAAAAAATCGTGTGGTGAGGGCATATGATGAGAGAGTTGATTGAATTTATTGCCAAGGCATTGGTTGACAATCCGGAAGAGGTTTCTGTTTCTGAGGTGGAGGGGGAGGTTACTTCTGTCATCGAGCTCAGGGTCGCAAAGGCTGATTTGGGCAAGGTCATCGGCAAGGAAGGAAGGACTGCCAGGGCAATGAGGACGCTTCTCACCGCAGCATCGACCAAGATCAAGAAGAGGGCCGTACTGGAAATCATCGAGTAAATGGAACAAGATCTCGTAGAGATCGGCAGGATCAGCAGCCCCAAGGGGCTCAAAGGCCTCATGTGGATCATCCCCTACGGGGATTCATTCGAGCGGTTTCAGCGTTATTCCCACCTCATGATCGGAAGCAGGGGAGAGCCGAGAAAGGTCCTCTCCAGCTCTCAGCACAAGGGCAAGTACCTCGTATCCCTCGAGGGCATCACTGACAGGAGCCAGGTGGAGGAGCTGAAAGGCCAGCCCCTCTTCGTCCTCCGCTCCCAGCTCGAGGAGCCGGGAGAGGACGAGCACTACTGGCACGACCTCCTGGGCATGACCGTGCAGGACCTGAACGGACGGGTGCTGGGCACGGTCGTGAAGATATTCAGCACCGGAAGCAACGACGTATATGTGGTCGACGAAGAGAAGGAATACTACATACCCGCCACCAAGGACGTCATCAGGGATGTGTCCCTCGAAACCGGCGTCATTCTCATCGACTCGTCCCTCATCGAAGACCTGCTCATCTGAGGGGGTCTCCCTGTGATCGTCAACATCATCACCCTGTTCCCGGACATGTTCACGGGCGTGTTCTCCGAGAGCATCCTCAGCCGGGCCATCTCCGCCGGCCTGCTCAGGGTGAACATCGTCCACCTCCGGGAGTACGGCATCGGGAATCACCGCACCGTGGACGACACGCCCTACGGCGGCGGGGGAGGGATGGTCATGAAGCCCGAGCCCATCGCCGCGGCCCTGGAAGGGATCGGAGAGAGGGGCCACGTCATCCTCACCTCTCCCAGGGGAAGTCTCTTCAGACAGCCGGATGCGCTCAGGCTCAGCACGCTCGACGCCATGACCATCATCTGCGGTCACTACGAGGGGGTGGACGAGCGGGTGAGCGAGCTCTTCGTCCACGAGGAGCTCTCCATCGGCGACTATGTTCTCACCGGCGGTGAGCTGCCCGCCATGGTCATCGTGGACGCCGTGGTCAGGCTCATCCCCGGCGTGCTCGGCCACGACACGAAGCTGAGCGGAGACTCTCACTACGAGGGCCTCCTCGAACACCCTCACTACACCAGACCTCGTGAATTCAGGGGATTGACGGTCCCCGAGGTCCTGCTCTCCGGGGACCACGAGAAGATCAGGGCCTGGCGCAGGCAGGAGGCGATAAGGAAGACACGCGAGGCAAGGCCCGACCTCCTTGAAAACGACCCGTGCCCGGGCGAGAATAAGCATGGAGGAGGAAGGCCGTGATCACGGTCGCGCTGCTCCACTGGCCCTGCCTGGACAAGAACGGGGAGGAGATAGCCACGGCCATCACGAACCTCGATCTGCACGATCTTGCGAGAGTTTGCTTGACATATGGTATAAATACACTCTATATCGTTCACCCAAACGATGCCCAGTTGGGGTTTGCCGGAAAGATCATGGACCATTGGCTCCAGGGATACGGCGGCGAGTACAATCCCTTGCGGAAACGGGCATTCGAAGCGATACAACTGGTAAAGGACCTGGAGGACGTTAAACGGCGGACAGGTGCACGCATGGTGGGAACCTCGGCAAAGGGAACAGAAGGCTGCATTTCCTGGTCCGATGCCCGGAAGCTGGCATCGGATACAGACGTGTGCCTGGTGTTCGGAACCGGGTGGGGCCTGGCGCCCCGGCTGCTTCGGTCGCTTGATGCGACGATAGAGCCCATCGATACCGGCACGGGTTTCAACCATCTCTCCGTGCGCTCTGCCGTTTCGATAGCAATAGACAGGATTGTCGGGAGGTAGCGAAATGAATACCATGGAAAAGTTCGAACAGGCGCAGATGAAGAGCGATCTGCCGGTGATAAGGATCGGCGACAAGGTCAAGATCTCCACTCGGATCGTGGAGGGCACCAGGGAAAGGACCCAGGTTTTCGAGGGCGTGGTCATTGCCCGCCACAGGGGAAACAACCGAGAGTCCATCACCGTGCGCAAGCAGTCCTACGCCGTGGGTGTGGAGAGGGTCTTCCCCCTGCACGCACCCGTGGTGGAGAAGGTCGAAGTGGTGAGCCACGCCAAGGTGAGAAAGGCCAAGCTCTACTACCTGCGCGCAAAGAAAGGCAAGGCGGCACGGCTCAAAGAGATCCGCAGCTAGCCCCATGTCCCTCGAGGAAGACCTCATATCCCGGGGCTTCTGGCCCCTGTGCGGGGTCGACGAGGCAGGGAGGGGGCCGCTGGCAGGCCCCGTGGTCGCTGCGGCCGTCATCATGGAACCGGGTCATGGGTTGCGCCTGAAGGTGAGGGACTCCAAGCTCCTCACCCCCGCGCGCAGGGAAAGCCTCTTCGAGGAGATCATCTCCTCTGAGGGCGTCCACGTCGGCGTCTCCCTGGTCGACGCCCGGTGCATCGACCGGATCAACATCCTCAAGGCAACGCTTCAGGCCATGTGTGAAGCGGTCTGCAAACTAGAGCTCGTTCCCGTGTATGCCATCGTCGACGGGAACGCGGCTCCCGATCTGCCATGCTCGTGCACGCCCGTGGTGCGGGGAGACCAGACCGAGCCTTCCATCTCGGCTGCCAGCATCGTGGCAAAGGTAACCCGGGACAGGTACATGGACCGGATGGACACCCTCTATCCGGGGTACGGATTCGCCGCCCACAAAGGATATCCCACCAAGGCCCACTACGAGGCCATCCGCTCCCTGGGGATCTGTCCCATCCACAGGAGAACATTCAGAGGTGTCTGCTGATTCCACCAGAAAGAAGGGCAGCGGCGGCGAAGAGCTCGCCAGGAAATACCTCAAGCGCAAAGGCTATTCCATCCTCGATGTGAACTATCAGCGCCCGTACGGCGAGGTCGACATCATCGCCCGGGACGGCGCCACCATCGTCTTCGTGGAGGTGAAGTCCGCTTCCACGACATCCTTCGGCCACCCCTTGAGCTGGGTCTCCCCCCGCAAGCAGGGGCGCATCATCAGGACCTCGCTCACCTACCTGAGCACCCACGGACTGAACGACTCCCCGGTTCGGTTCGATGTCCTCGCCGTGGGCCCTCTGGGAGACATAAGCCATGTCAGAGACGCATTCAGCCTCCCCGATGACGTTTTTATGTGACCAGAACCTGGGCAGGCTCGCCCGGTGGCTGAGGATGATGGGCTTCGACGCCAGATACATGAGGGTCTGGGATGAGGACACGATCAGGGATGCCATCGAGGAGGGTAGGATCTTCCTCACCAGGAAACGATCCCTTGCCTTTAGGCAAGGGGTCCTCGTCATGGAGAGCGACCATCTGGACGACCAGATCGCCCATCTCGGCATGGTTTTGGGTCTTGGGGATAAAATAGAGCCATTTTCGAGGTGTAGTATTTGCAATTTGCCATTGAAGTGTGTTAAGCGAGTGGACGTGGAAAAGCAGGTTCCTGAATATGTCTACGCCACCCATGACGAGTTCGCCAGATGTCCCGGCTGCTCGAGGATCTACTGGAGGGGGACCCAACCCGCCAGATCCCTGGAACGCATCCGTTCGCTCATGCACAAGGACAAGAGGGGATAAATGACCAAGCAGGAAATCGAGGAGAAGCTGCTTTCTCCGCTCAAGGGAAAGCGCAAAATCCTCATCTTGACGCACGACAACCCGGACCCCGACAGCATAGCCGCCGCATTCGGCTTGCGATACATCCTGAAGAAGACCCTGGGCGTCACGCCGGTCATCGCCTACGGCGGCATCATCGGCAGGGTCGAGAACCAGAGCATGGTGAAGATCCTGCACATCGACATGGTGCCCTTGAGCGAGGTCTCCCTCAGGAGCTTCCCGGTAATCGCCCTGGTGGACTGCCAGCCCCACACCGGCAACGTCAACCTGCCGGCAGGGATCAATCCCAACATCGTCATCGACCACCACCCCATGCGCAAGTCCGCCGAGAAGGCGGAGTTCGTGGATATCCGCAGGGGGGTGGGGAGCGCCTCCACCATCATCACCCAGTACATCAGGCACCTGGGCCTTCCGCTGGACCGGGAAGTGGCAACGGCCCTGTACTACGGCATCAAGTCAGATACCCGGGACCTGGGGAGGCAGTCCACGGACGTCGACGTCCGCGCCACCATCTTCCTGTTCCCCTTTGCCCTGCAGAAGAAGCTCGCCAAGATCGAGCACCCGGAAAAATCGAGGGAATACTACATCAAGCTCTACTCCGTGCTCGGCAACGCCCGGATCTACGGCGATGTGGTCCTGGCGCGGGTCGACCTCATGACCTTCCCGGAGATGATCAGCCAGTTCGCCGACGAGCTCATCCAGATCGAGGGCATCCGGTGGTGCATGTGCTACGGCAGGCACAACGGCTCGCTCATCTTCTCCATCCGCACCACGAGGCCCAGCTACATGGCGGGCGTGCTGGCGCACAAGATCTGCCACGGCATCGGCAAGGGCGGCGGCCACGAGACCTACGCGGCGGGCAAGATCGACCTCGCCCAGGCCCTGAAGAAGGTCAAGGACCCGGAGGACATTCTTCTGAAGCGCTTCCTCAAGGAGACCTGCCCGCGGGGCGCCGAGCCCACCATGCTCATCCCGGGCAAGGACAAGTCCGAGCCCAGGAGCCTACCTGCCGAGGTCAATCCCTAGCAGCCGGGCCGCGTACTCCACCATCTCCCTGCTTTCGTCCTGGGTCACCTTCGCGATGCCCCGATCCCTGTCCATGCACCCGGAGCGCACGATGCCCGCGATCTCCCAGGCATAGGGGTGGAAGCCGAAGCGCTCCCGGTGGAGGTGGTTTGCCAGGGCGTTCAACAGGCAGTTGGTGGAGTTGGGATCCGTGTCGAGGGGTTTCTTCCAGCCGAGCGAGCTGATCTTCTCGACGATAGCGTCCTCGTCGTACTCCATGAAGGCCAGCGGGTGCACGTTTACGGGCCAGCACGACGCATCGCGGCCGAGGTCCTCCTCGCTCAGGAAGTACGGCTCCAGCACAGGTCCTGCGAGCCTGACGAGCGGGTCCCTCACCGAGCGGTTCGAGAAGCGCTGGAGCTTCGGGTTCGTCTGCATGATGGCCGATGACAGAGGCGCCTGACCCGGGGACCAGCCGAACGCCGCCATGGGGATGCGGAAGCTCAGCGCGGTCTTCAGGACCATGGCCTTGACCATGCCGATGCAGGTGGTGCAGATGGAGCTCGCCCGGTCCAGGGTCTTGGGGCTGTAGATGTCCTCCCGGGCTGCAAGGCCGAAGGCCGTCTTCATGACCTCAGAAGGTGGCTTGAAGACCAGGCAGGGCGCACCCAGGGCGTCAGTCATGCGCCTGATGTTCTCCATGGCCTGGGGCGATATGAAGCCGTTGTCGAAGACGAAGGCCAGGACCTTCAGGCCGTAGCGCTCCCGGAGCAGGGAGAGCGTGTAGGTGGAGTCCTTGCCCCCGCTGTAGGCGAGGATGACGTCGAAGGACCCTTTCCCCCTGCCGCGGGCAAGGTCTTCGAACCTCCGGAGCAGGGCCTGCTTTTCCCCGACACCGGCCGGCGTGCTGTTTCTGCAGTAGCTGCACACACCGTCTTCATCAAAGGATATGCCGGGAAAGGTATCCGGCAGGACGCACCTGGTGCAGAGGGTCATGTTTTGAGGGCCTCCTTGTCGATCTTGCCCGAGGGCTTCTTGGGCAGGGCCTTCACAACGGTCCATCGCCTCGGGTGCTTGTGGGGGGCGAGCCTCCCGTCGATGAAGACCTTCAGGTCGTCCAGGGAGAAGGTCTCGTGGTTCAGGGGCACCACGAAGGCCTCAGGCACCTCGGAGAGGTACTCGTCCGGGCGGCCGATCACCGCGGTCTCGTGCACGAGGCCGGACTCGATGATGGCATCCTCTATCTCCCGGGGGGACACCCGCTCGCCCCCGACCTTGAGCATGTCCTTGATCCTGCCTGTGAGCCAGATGAAGCCCTCCTCGTCCCTGTGCCCCAGGTCACCGGTGACGAGCCCCCAGGGCCTGATGGCCCTGGCCGTCTCGGCAGCGTCCCCCCAGTAGCCCTGCATGATGTTCTCGCCCCGGGCGCAGATGTTACCCACCTGAAGGGGGGGAAGCTCGAAGCCGTCGTCGTCCCTGATGCTCGCCTCGACCCCCGGGATGGGGATCCCGATGGAGCCGAGCTTGTCCTGCCGGTGGGGAGGGAGATAGGTGAGCCGGGCCGAGGCCTCGGTGGCCCCGTACATGATGAACAGCTTCGCATTCCCCAGACAGCCGATGAGCCTCTTCGTAAGTGCCGGGGCCATGGCGCCCCCTGCCTGGGTAACGTACCTCAGGCTCGGGACAGGGGTCTTGGGGAACACCGAGCGGTTGAGCAGGATGGCGAAGGTCGACGGCACGCCGGCAAAGCCGGTGACCTCTCGGGCGATCATGTCGCTCACCACGGTATTGGGGAAGGCGAACCGGTTGTTGATCACCACCGAGCCGCCTGCCATGACGTGGGTGTTCAGGAGGGTCTTGCCGTAGACGTAGTGGAAGGGGAGCACGGCCATGACCCGGTCGGACGGGGTGAGCCCGAGATAGGAAACGATGGCCTGTGTGTTGGCGCAGAGGTTCCGGTGGCTGAGCATGACCCCCTTGGGCCTTCCCGTGCTTCCGGAGGTGTAGACGATGGCGGCGAGATCGTCCTCGGACAGCCCTTCCCGGGGGGCGTAGTCCGGGGCTCGCAGCACATCTTCCCAGGAGACCCGGCGCGCGCCTTCCCGTCCGGCGGGGACGCCGGGGCCGATGACGCACTCCGCGTCCACCGGCCCGAGCCTCCGGGCACTCGCATCCGAGAGGATGCAGAGCCTCGCGCCGGAATTCTCCAGGTAATAGGATACCTCCGACGGGGTCGAGCGGTCCGGCACCTCCACGCACACACCGCCTGCCTTGAGCACCCCGTAGTAGGCCGCCACCGACTCGATGGAATTCTCCATCGACATGAGCACGCGGTCGCCCCGCTTCAGGCCCTGGTCCTTCAGCACGCCAGCGAGCCTTCCCGCCAGGGAATCGAGCTCCGGGAAGGTGGCGGAGCGGCTCCCGTCCATGACGGCGGTCTTGTCGGGGTGCGCTTCGGCAGACCTCTGGAGGAATCCGTGGACGAGCCGCGGCACTACGCGATACCTTTCGACCTGAGGAACCTGACGATGTTGCTTATGGTTTCGAGATTCTCCGGAACGAGCTCCTCGTCATCGATCCTGATGGTGAAGTTGGACTCCAGGAACTCAACGAGCTCGAGCACCCCGGTTGAATCCATGATGCCGCTCTCGATGAGGGAAACATCGGGGTCAAGGGCGACATTGCTCCTGCCCATGACGAAATTGTCCCTGATAAACCGTTCGACGGCCTTGCGAAATTCGGGCATTCTGACCTCTCAAGCACATGCAATGTATTCACATTATATAAATAAACTATACTCTGAATACCTGATGAATTCAATGGAAGAAACGCAAAGGGACGATTCAGGCTATCCTACCGCGTCGGGAAGGGGTGCCTTGTCCGGGGCCCGGGTCAGGAGTCCCTGGCTGCAGAGCACGTCCTGGACCGTGGAAAAGGAGAAGTCTTTGATGAGCGAGCAGAACCTGCCGAGGGACCGGTTGATGCCGATGTAGGTGCGGAACCTCGAGAGGGGCGACATGCCGTCCATCCTGGGCGTCCGGCGATTGATCTCCCAGGGATGGATATAGAAGATGAAAGGCTCGCTGCCCTTTTCAAGATACCTGAGGGCCGCCCTGGTGACGGGGTAGGGAAGCAGCCTGAAGTATCCGCCGCCGGACACCGGGATGTTGACGGACCCGATCTTCAGCGTCGAGATGGGGAACTCCACCAGGGACCTGCCCGGCAGCCGGTGGGGGTGCCGGGGCGCGTCGGGGATGCCGTAATTGTCGTGGTAGATGGGGAAGATGCTCGAGTCGTAGCTGAACCCGAGCTCCTCGAGGATATCCAGGGCCCACAGGGTTTTGTTCGTGATGGAATAGGTAGGCGCACGGTACCCGATCACGGGGCTGCCGGTGCAGTCCTCCAGGATGCCCTTCGCCTTTGCCACGTCCTCCCGGAACGTCTGCGGGGTCTGGGTGGAGATGAGCTGGTGCAGGTGCCCGTGGCAGGCTATCTCGTGGCCCCTGGCGTGGATGTCCCGGATGAGGCCCCTGTTCCTCTCCGCTATCCACCCGAGGCAGAAGAAGGTGGCATGGATGGAGGACTCTTCGAGCAGGTCGAGGATCCTGTTCGTATTGGCTTCGACCGCGCAGCCGAAGGTGTCCCAGGAAGCGACGTCGATCACGTCGGACAAGGCATGAATCTGAAAAAACTCTTCCAGATCAATAGTTAATGCATGCCTCATAAGAGGGTATATAATACGTTCCCTCGTCCTTGGCAAGCGGCTAAGGTGTTCATGATTTTTTTCACACGGCGTAAAATGAATTGATAAGGTGATCAAAATGGTATACAAAACACATGTTCTTTAAAGGTCCCGCTTCAGAGGGGTGGACAGCGGTGCGGGACCCACGTGAGCACCGGACCACGGGCCGGCCTCGCGGCTTTCCTTCACTGGATTTTTCCGGAAAACCGGTTTGAGATGAAAGGGAGTCAGAAAGGTTTCACCCTCGTACCGCAGGTACGCCTGCGCGCTTGAAGGATGACCTTTCCATACCACCTGACTTGAAAAACGGCGTTTTTGCCGAAGTGGCGAGAAACGGGCACTCGATCTCCCCGAAAAGGACATCCGGGGGGGTCATGAAAGATCAAGGAGGAACGTATGGGGTATTCAGAGAGAAGCATCGCGGGGATCTTCCACAACAGGGCGGAAAAATACCAGTTCGAACCTTTCCTGAGGTACAAGCACCAGGGCAGGTACACGCCCATCTCCTGGCGGGAGATGGCGAGGATCGTGACGAACCTGGGCCTCGGGCTCATTTCGCTCGGGGTCAAGAAGACCGACATCGTCACCATCTTCTCGGAAAACTGCTGGCAGTGGCTGGCGGCTGACCTGGCGAGCCTGTCCATCGGGGCGGCGAACGCCCCGATCTATGCCACCAACTCGGGGGAGGAGTCCGCATACATCATCAATGACTGCGGCTCGAGGTTCCTGTTCGTCTCAGACCAGGAGCACCTGAACAGGATCCTGAGCGTGAGGTCGAAGCTCAAGGGTCTCAAGAAGATCATCACCTTCGAGCCCCCGGAGAAGCCGGACAAGGACATCCTCACCTTTGACGAACTCCTGGCCATGGGCGAGGAGAGCAAGGACAAAAAGGCCTTCGAGGAGCGCCTCCAGAGCATCGACCCGGAGGGGCTGGCCACCCTCATCTACACCTCGGGCACCACGGGACCGCCCAAGGGCGTCATGCTCACGCACGCGAACTTCGTTGCCAACATCATGCAGTCGTTCGCGTCCCACCCCATGATCGGCCATCACGACGAGGCGCTGCTCTTCCTTCCCTGGAGCCACTCCCTGGGCAGGACCATCGGCATCTACCTCATGATCCACATCGGCGCGGTCATGAACCTGGCCGAGAGCTTCGGCACCGTGATGCAGAACATGCTCGAGACCAGGCCCACCCTCGTGGTCTCGGTGCCAAGGCTCTTCGAGAAGATCCACACGGGCATCGTCTCGAAGGCCCAGAGCGCTCCGCCGGTGAAGAAGAAGCTGTTCAACTGGGCGTCTTCGGTGGCCATGAGGGCGGTCGACTACAAGGTGCAGCGCAAGCCCATGCCCCCCACGCTGAAGCTGCAGTACGACCTCGCGGAGAAGCTCGTGTACGCGAAGATACGCCAGGCCCTGGGCATGGACAGGATAAAGATCTTCATCAACGGCGGCGGCCCCCTGGCGGTAGACATCGACCGCTTCTTCAACGGCATCGGCATCACGCTCCACAACGGCTACGGCCTCACCGAGACCACGCCGGTGACCAACGTGAACACCTTCGACTGCTTCGCCTTCGGCTCCGTGGGCCCGGCCCTGGCGGACACCCACATCAGGATCGCTTCTGACGGCGAGATCCTCGTGAAGGGCCCCCAGGTCATGAAGGGCTACTTCAACAGGCCCGAGGACACGAAGGCGGCCTTCACCGAGGACGGCTGGTTCATGACCGGCGACATCGGCACGATCGACGAGCGGGGTTGCCTCTCCATCACCGACCGCAAGAAGGACATCATCGTCACGGCGGGCGGAAAGAACATCGCGCCCCAGAACATCGAGAACACCCTGGCCACCGACCCCTTCATCGAGCAGGCCGTGGTCATCGGCGAAGGCAGGAAGTACTTGAGCGCGCTCATCGTGCCGAACTTCTCCGAGCTCATGTCCTACGCCAAGAAGCAGGGCATCTCCTTCGACGAGAAGGAGGACCTCATCATGAAGCCCGAGATCGTCACGTTCTACAACGAGAGGATAGGCGCACTCATGAAGGACTACGCCCGCGTGGAGCAGATTCGCAGGTTTACGCTCCTGCCCCGCGAGTTCAGCATCGAGTCCGGAGAGCTCACGCCGACGCTCAAGATGAAGCGCAAGGTCATCGGCGCGAACTTCGCCGAGCAGATCGAGGCCATGTACCAGGGCAAGGACGCTGACTGAAGCCATCCCTTCATTCGGGGTCGGGGTCGAAAGGAAGAATCGGGATCGACCCCGACCCCGATGAAGAGGGGGAAAACCCGTATGCCGGGCCGAGACGATCACCCCTCCCTGGACTCGTGGTACTCCTCCTCGGTGTTGACCTGCCAGATGTTTTCCTTGGAGGGGTTCCCCGTGACGATGTTGTCCACCGCCGTCATGGCGGTGAGCATGGAGTGGTCCGCGTTGTTGTATTTGTGCATGCCGTTCCTCCCGATGAGGAACAGGTTATCGTACCGGTCGAGGTACTCCCGGACGATCCCGAAATCCCGGTAGGTGCCGAAATAGGCGGGGTAGGTCTTGGGCATCCTGATGAGCACCGAGTCGAGCACGTCCTCGCGGTCGATGATGCCGATGCTCGAGAGCTCGTCGATGGCAAAGGAGGTGAACTCCCCGTCGCTCCTGCTCCACAGCTCGTCCCCCTCGTTGCAGAAGTATTCCAGCCCGATCCACACCGTGTCCGGGTCCCTGACCAGGTAGGGGCTCCAGTTGTTGAATATCTGCAGCCTGCCGAGACGGACGTCCCGCTCCTGGATATAGATCCAGTTGTCCGGGACGATCCCGCCCAGGGTCTTCACGCCTGTCTGGTTCCTGATCTTCAGCCTCTTCAGGAGCAGCCCCACCGTGATGAAGTCGCGGTACATGAGGCCCTCAGCCACCTCCCTGACCTTAAGGGGAGGGCCCGGCCTCATGCCGGAGACGAGGTCCTTCACCGGCATGGTGGAGAAGAAATAGTCCGCCTCCACGGTTTCGAGCACGTTCGTGCGGGTATCCAGCACCCTGGCCGAACGCACCCTGCCGTCGGCGACGTCGATACCCAGGACCTGCCGGTTGAGCAGGATCTCGCCTCCCCTGTCCCTGATCCTCCGGGCCACCTCCTCCCAGAGCTGGCCGGGCCCCAGCTTGGGATACAGGAACTGCTCGATCAGGGAGGTCTCCGTGTCCTTCTGCCCGATGGACGCGTCCCTGGAGACGGCCTGCCTGAGGGCGTGGGCCACCGCCCTGGTGATGGACAGGCCCTTCACCCGCTGCGCGCCCCAGTCGGGCTGTATCTCCCTGCAGGACACCCCCCAGACCTTTTCCGTGTAGTCCTTGAAGAAGGTCAGATAGAGCTCCCTGCCGAAGCGGTTGATGAAGAAATCCTCCAGCGAGGTTTCGTTCCTGATGGGGAAGAGCATTGACCTCAGGTAGCTGAACCCCGCCTTCAGGGTGCGGGCGAGGCCGAGGTTCCTGAACGTGGCCGGCTTCAAGGAGATGGGGTAGTCGAAGAAGGACCGCAGGAAGAATATCCTCGAGACCCTGCCCCGGATGAGCATGACCTTGTCGGTCCGCTCGGGGTCGGCGGCACATGAGTCCGTGGAGAACCGCACGCTGCGCCCCAGGATGAGATCGTCTCTGGCGGGCGCGCCCTGGGGCGGCAGGATGCTCTGCCACCACCGCATGACCTCGTCCGACTTGGAGAAGAACCTGTGCCCGCCGATGTCCATCCTGTTGCCCTTGTATTCGACGGTCTTCGAAATGCCGCCTATGTCGGAGGTCATCTCGAAAACGATGGGCCTGACGGCGGTTCTCGACAGGAGCTCGTACGCAGCGGTGAGCCCTGCGGGGCCTGCGCCGATGATGACTGCGGTCTGTTCGGACACGGGTACCTCCTAGGAAAAGAGTGTGTATTTCCTTGCAAAGAAGTTCCAGCAGTAGACTGCAACCGTGGAGACGATCTTCGAGACGAGGTAGTGGAAGCCGATCCGCGCGGTGAAGAACCAGATCAGGAGCTCGTTGAGGCCCAGGCCGATGACCCCGATGCTGGAAAAGACGAGGAACTCGAACCAGGCCGACCCCATGGAGCGTTTGTTGAAGACCCAGACGATGCTCAGGGCATAGTTGGTGGCGAGCCCGAAGAGGAAGGCCACGGCGGCGGAGACGAGGTAGTGGAGGTGGGCGAATTCGGTCAGCGCGAACAGCGAGCAGAAATCGACGAGAAAGGCAAACCCGCCCACGAAGGTGTACCGGAACAGCTGAACGAGGGTGCTGTCCGTCTTGCCGACGAGCAGCCCGTCGAGCGTGTTTCTGCGGCTGTCATTTGCCTGGGACGTATTTTGAGGGGACTCAGTGCGCATCTCAGAGGGTTGAACCATGAGGATTACCTCCCTGCTGAACGGGTATGCAGGCTCTTTGGACAAGCTGCGGCGTCGCTTAACCGATCCGGCGTACACATCGTGGAAGCGGGACCCCCGACAGGGGCCGTACATCGCTCACGGCAGGAGGCGCCGGATCAATAAAGGCTATTATAAGGGGGGGCGGCACGTTCTCAATTCACCGTTTTGCGCTTCAGGACATCGTACTCGTAATGGCTGAACAGCAGCGTATAGTGCCTGCTGATGTATCTTTCTATGTTTTTCCCGACATTTTTGGAAAAAGGGTCTTTTCTGGATCTGACAATGTAGAGCGGCGATTTCGATTCCATGTCGGAGAGCAGTATCTCCCGCTCGCGGGGGCTCGTCACGAACAGCGTGTTGAAGTACCTGCTCGGAGAGAGCCTGTCCGAATACGACAGGATCGGATTGCCGCCGCCGATGGCGACATAGACGTAATCACCGCTTCCGGTGTGCCCTTTCAGCCATGTCCCGACCTCCCTGGCAACGACCTTGGTCCTGTCGAAGTGCACCATGTGGTAGGCGTTGTTGATGAACGTGTCGTACGGGAACACGAGGACGACCAGGGACACGAGCACCATGCTGGTGTACTTCGGCCGCAGGGTACTGTCGGTGGCGTACACGTCGAGGAAATTGCTCAGGACGATGCCGAGGATCAGGGACAGCGACGGGATGAGCTGCTTGATCTGGTGCCCGAAATAGTAGCCGGATGCGTTCGTACCGACGAAGTCGAACGAGAGCCAGACGAGCAGCCCCATGAAGAAGCGCTGCCTGCCCAGGCTGCGCTGCAGGAAAAACAGGAAGAGGATGGGGTAGAAGAGAGCCAGCTTCGAATTCGTGAAGACCCTGACGAGCTCCCGCAGATGGCGCACCGTGGGGGTGTGGGAGCCCTCGTTGAGCAGGATCATCCAGGCCCCCTCGAAGTAGTCCCTGAGGGAGACGCCGCTTATCAGGAGCGGTACATAGCTGGCGACCGTGGAAACACAGATACCGAGCGCCGCGAGGAGAATCCCGGCGCAGAGGTCCCTCCTGCCGACCTTCCGAGCCGCGTAGACGGGCATGAATACGATCAGCCCTGCAGCGGTGGCTATGGCGATCTGTTTGAACGCGATGGCCAGCCCCATGCACATCCCCGACGCCAGGGCCCACCCCTTCCACGCCCCCCCTTCAGCCCCCCGTATGACGCAGAAGAACGCCAGGATGGAAAACAGGTTCATGAAGGTCTCGGTCTGGGACATGTGCGGCCCTTCCAGAGCGCCCCAGGCCATGGTCAGGCCGAAGACGGCCATGCTGAAGATGCCTGCGGAAGGGCTGTGCAGCTTCCTGCCGATGCAGAACAGGGTCAGGGCCGAGAAGGACACGGCCAGGACGCCCAGCAGTCTCACAAAGTAGAAATTCACACCGAACAGCATGTGGGAAACCGCGAACAGCTCGAATATCCCGGGGGTCTTGTTTTCGACGGTCCCCACGTAGGGGGGCATGCCGTTCTCGTACCAGACCCTGCCGATGTAGTTCCATATCCCTTCGTCGTTGCTCATCTGGCCGTCGAGCATGACGAAGAGGTTCACGAGAAAGACGAGCAGAAGCATCCAGTACGGGTTCATGAGATAACCAACAACTCCGTTTGGCTTCCTGCCGGTTGTCATGGTTTACTTCATGCCCTGCCGCAATCGAGCAGGAGGTTTTCGATAGCAGGCCCTTTCCACCCGCCGCGCCGGTCTTTCATGCCCTGATCGGGTCAGTGCAGACGATGGCGGGGTGCTGACGTGAACGGGGTGTGCCTGATGAAGCTTACGAGTAGATGATAAGGCCGCCCATGATGAATTCAACCGCACCCGATTCGGTCCCAGCAAGGTGCTCCGGCCTTTGGCCGGACCGCCCCGGAGCAGGGGTGGAGGGCCCTTCCGTGCCCGCCGGGCAGGGGTTTTCATTACCCTGTATGACCGCCGGCGTTCATTTGTTCAATCGAGCACGGGCGGTTCACTCGCGGGTGACCTGTACAGGCCGTTCTGGGCAACTTAAAATATTTCGCTGAATTGAGATTTTTCCCCTTGCAAAGCCTTGTAGGCGACTATATATAGTACTGTGGGAGTAACGGAGTACCATATCTAGTAGAAAACCATCACATCTTGATAAAGAGGGGGAGTTTGATGTTTAGCAAGATCAGGAAGCGCGACGGGAGATTCGCCTCGTTCGATGCGTCGAAGATCACCGAAGCAATAGCCAAGGCCGGGGCCGCCACCGAGGAGTTCAACAGGGACATGGCGCACCGGCTCATGCTCAAGGTCATCAGTATGGCCCAGGACACCATCCCTGACGTGCCCACCGTGGAACAGATCCAGGACATCGTCGAGGAGGTGCTGCTCGCCTCGCCGTACCGCAAGACCGCCAAGTCCTATATTCTGTACCGGGACCAGCACGCCAAGATCAGGGAGATCAAGGCAGGCATGGGTGTCGACCTCATCGACCAGTACCTGGGCAAGATCGACTGGAAGGTGAACGAGAACAGCAACATGGCCTTTTCTCTCCAGGGACTGAACAACTACCTGTCCTCGGAGATCAGCAAGATCTACTGGCTGAACAAGATCTACCCGCCCGAGGTGCGGAGCGCGCACTCGAACGGCGACTTTCACATCCACGACCTGAACATCATCTCGGTGTACTGCGTGGGATGGGACCTGCACGACCTCCTGGTCCAGGGCTTCCGCGGCGCGCAGGGCAAGGTGGAGAGCAAGCCGGCCAAGCATTTCCGCACCGCGCTGGGCCAGATCGTGAACTTCTTCTACACCCTGCAGGGCGAGGCGGCCGGCGCCCAGGCCTTCTCGAACTTCGACACCCTGCTGGCGCCCTTCATCAGGCACGACAAGCTCGACTACCACCAGGTGAAGCAGTCGCTCCAGGAGTTCATCTTCAACATCAACGTGCCCACCCGGGTGGGCTTCCAGACGCCCTTCACCAACGTGACCCTGGACCTCGAGGTGCCGTCGTACATGGCCGACCAGCCCGTGATCATCGGCGGGGAGATGCAGAGCACCACCTACGGCGACTACCAGAAGGAGATGGAGCTCTTCAACCAGGCCTTCGTGGAGGTCATGGCCGAGGGCGACGCGAAGGGCAGGGTGTTCACCTTCCCCATCCCCACCTACAACATCACCAAGGATTTCGAGTGGGACCGGCCCTACCTGGAGAACCTCTGGAAGATGACGGCCAAGTACGGGGTGCCGTATTTCTCGAACTTCGTCAACTCCGACATGGACCCCGAGGACGCCCGGAGCATGTGCTGCCGTCTGCGCATCGACAACCGCCAGCTCGAGACCCGCGGCGGCGGACTGTTCGGCTCCAACCCTCTCACCGGCTCCATCGGCGTGGTGACCATCAACCTCCCGCGCCTGGGCTTCCTGAGCAAGGACAAGGTGGAGTTCATGGCCAGGCTGAACTCGCTCATCGAGCTGGCCAGCTCCAGCCTCGAGATCAAGCGCAAGGTGCTCGAGACCTTCACCGAGTCGAACCTCTACCCCTACACGAAGTACTACCTGAGCGGGATCAAGAAGCGCTTTGGCGAGTACTGGAAGAACCACTTCTCCACCATCGGCATCGTGGGCATGAACGAGGCCTGCCTGAACCTCATCGGCGAGAACATCGGGACCGAGAAGGGCAGGGCGTTCGCGCTGGAGATCGCTGACTTCATCCGGAACAGGCTCATCGACCTCCAGGAGAGGACCGGGAGCAACTACAACTTCGAGGCCACCCCGGCCGAGGGCACGTCCTACAGCCTGGCCAGGCTCGACAAGAAGCGCTACCCGGAGATCGTCTGCGCCAACGAAGAAGCCGTCCGGAACGGCGCCGAGCCCTACTACACCAACTCGTCCCAGCTCCCGGTGGGCTTCACGGACGACATCTTCGAGGCCCTCGACCTCCAGGACGACATCCAGGCCAAGTACACCGGCGGCACAGTGCTCCACCTCTTCCTGGGCGAGCAGGTGGAGGACGCCGAGGTGATCAAGAACCTGGTCATGAAGATCTGCAACACCTACAAGATGCCCTACTTCACCTTCAGCCCCACCTTCTCGGTGTGCCCGAGCCACGGCTACATCTCGGGCAACAAGCCCCAGTGCCCGCAGTGCAGCGAGACCACCGAGGTCTACTCCCGGGTGGTGGGCTACCTGAGGCCCGTGGCCCAGTGGAACAACGGCAAGAAGGAAGAGTTCAAGGAGCGCAGGATGTTCGTGATCAAAAAGGCCCAGGGCCAGGATGCCGCGGTCAGGGAGCAGATCTACAAGGTGAACCTGGCGGCGCAGACGATTCGGCCCGTCGGACAGCAGGACTGCAGCGACGGCGTGGGCAAGGTGCTGACGAACTAGGGGAAGAAGAGGAGAGCAGTAAGAATCGAGAAGAAGGAAACGGGGGACAGGTCCTGTCCCCCGTTGATTTTTATATGGTGTTGTCTGGTCAAGAACGGGGTCAAGTCTTTTATTTTAACACTTCCATCATCTCTGTTGACAAACGTGATGTTACAAGGTTCTATCCTGTTTTGCGCAGCTCATCACTTGTTGGTCCCCTGTCCTTCGAAGGAGAGATTTTTCCCTTGCGAGTGATCGGCACGCTCGACCGATAGTATGTGTATCAAATCAAAAGTTGAGGTGAGCATCCATGAACAGGCATCTGGACGTTTTCTTATTGATTCTCATGCTCGTGATGGCATCGGCCTCTGCCCATGCCGATGGGCTCGGGGATGCGCAGGGTCTCGACAAGAGCACCTGTATCGCGTTCCAAGCCCCAACGGTCACCACGGACAAAGGGATGGGGCAGGGGAGAAGGGTTTCCCCGACAGGGCCGGGACAGACCGGGCCTGCGGCGAATGCGATGCAGCAGGTACCGAGAGCTTCGGCAAAACAGGGCGCCGCGGTCAACCCGGTAATCACGATCAGTTCACCGCCCATTGACGGCGCGACGATCACGACGCCGAACCTTTCCTTCACCATCACCTGCAGCAAGCCGGCAACCATCTGCTGGCGGCTCGACAACGGTGCGGCAACCTGCTCCATACCCGGCGCAACGAGCTTCAACGCCATCCTCATGAATCTGGCTGAGGGCAATCACATGCTGAACGTCACCGCTGTCGACGCCGAAGGGAACATGGTCTCCAGCAGTCGTGTCTGGCGTGTGGACTTTTGATTGTGATTGAGGTGAGATTGAGGGGTCGGACCAAGCCAGGCAACTGTAATTACAAATTATTATGCGATTATTGAAGCCATTTTACCTCTTAAGTGGCCTTTTTTGATGTTGAAAGAGTGGTTTTGAGGAAGCGGGAGCAGGGTGGTGGACATGAGCTGAGGATTGGATGCGAATATGGGGGAAGATAATCTCACCACTTGGATTGCATGAACCAGGCAAACCAGTGTCAACGATTTTGCCCCTGAAAAAGGCCTCCAAAGCCTCTATACCACCCATTCACGCAATATATTCCTAAGCATTACACGATATTGACCAGGTCCGACCCGATCCCGGATCCCAATAGCCCCGCTTCCTGCCGAGGTTACAGTAATCCCTTCAGGACAGAGCTGAGATCCTCGATCTTGAACGGCTTCGAGATGACCCCGACGAAGCCGTGCTCTCTGAAATTGACGACCGCCGGGTCGGTGGAGTAGCCGCTGGAGACGATGGCCTTTGCGCCCGGGTCCAGGGCGATGAGGTCCTTGACCGTCTCCCTGCCCCCCTTGCCGCCGGGGATGGTGAGGTCCATGATGACCGCATTGAAGGGGTTCGACGCCTCCATGGCCGTGCGGTACATCTCGATGGCCTGCACCCCGTCGGAAGCCACCTCCGCTTCGTACCCCAGGAATTCGAGCATGTTCTTCAGGACGTCCTGGATGATCTCCTCGTCGTCCATGATCAGGATGCGTGCCTTACCCATGGCTGGACTCCCTTCTGCAGCTGCAGTATCAATGTATGTCCAAAATAAATCCGCCCGCTCCGAACATGCCCACCCCAAGCATCGATGAATACGGGCCCCCGGAGCCGCCCCTCGTGTGCTGAGCATTGTAGTTTCTATGCAGGCAATTAATCAAGACAAAAATCGGATTCCTGCTGTCCCCCTCAGAGAGGCCCTCCCTGTCGGGCCTGCTCGCTGCTTTTTTTCAAACCATTCAGAGGCCTCTTGCCTGTTTTTTTCATCGCCGCCGCATGCTAGAGTACAAGGTCAGTGAGGTGAGTCACGTCATGATCATCGGCTACCTGCAGAAGTCGTCGCTCATCGATTATCCGGGCAGGGTCTGCGCCGTGGTGTTCACCATGGGGTGCAACTTCCGGTGCCCCTACTGCCACAACCCCGAGCTCGTGGACGGCTCGCTCCCACCTGACCTGTTCCCCATCGAGGAAGTCATGTCCTTCCTAGAAACACGGGTGGGCAAGCTCGACGCGGTCTCCATCACCGGCGGAGAGCCCTGCCTCCAGGCGGACCTTATCCCCTTCATGAGGCGCGTCCGGGACCTGGGCTTCCTGGTGAAGCTCGACACAAACGGCTCGAGGCCGGACGTCCTGGCCCAGGTCATAGAAGAGGGCCTGGCCGACTACCTTGCCATGGACATCAAGGCGCCCCTGGGGAAATACCCCCTTACTGCGGGGAAGGAGGGAGCGGGCGAGCACATCAAAGAGAGCATCGGGATGATCATGGGCTCTCCTGTCCCCTACGAGTTCAGGACCACCCTCGTGGACAGGCTGCTCCGCCCGTCCGACATCCTGGAGATCGGGGGCATGATCAAAGGCGCCCGCAGGTACGTGCTCCAGAGGTTCGTTCCCACGAAACCGCTCGATCCTTCATACGCGGATGCATGGACCTTCAGCGACGGGGAGATTGCGGGCCTTCTGGAAGGGCTGAAGCACCTCGTGGCCTCCTGCGGCGTCCGCTAGAGGAGTCTCCGTTCCTGAAACGTCCCCGCCTCTTCAGAGGTGAAGCCGGGGACGCTGCCTGTCGCACTCCCATCACGGCAGACGCAGCGCGGGCCGCAAGACCTCTCCGGCCCGCAAACGAACGGCAGAGGGGTCATGTTCCCGAGCCGAAGATCCCCTCGACCTTCTCCACGAGCTCGCCCGGGAGGAAGGGTTTCTGGAGGAAGGCGATGTCCTTGAGCTCTTCCTCCCTCACCACGTCGTTGCCGTACCCGGACATGAGCATGACCTTGATGCCGGGGAAGATGGAGAGCATCTTCTTCGAGAGCATGATCCCGTCGATCCTGCGCATGACCATGTCAGTGATGAGGAGGTCGATGGTGCCCTCGTACTGCCGGGCGAGCTGCAGGGCGTCCCCGCCGTTCCGGGCGGTGAGGACCTGGTGGCCCTTCTGCTTGAGGATCTCGCTCACGAGCTCGCGTACGGTGTCGTCATCCTCCACCACGAGGATGGTCTTGCCGTCCGTGCCTGCTGCCGCTGACGATGCCGGCCTGGGGGCTTCCGGCTCGGGCCGGGGGGCCGTTTCGTCACGGCAGAAGGGGAGCAGGATGCGGAAGGTGGTGCCCAGCCCCGGGGCGCTCTCCACGGCGACCGCGCCGCCCGCCTGCTTCACGATGCTGCTCACGGTCCACAGCCCGATGCCCTTGCCGGCGTCCCTGGTGGTGAAGAATGGGTCGAAGACCTTGGCCTTGACCTCGCCGCTCATGCCCGTGCCCGTGTCGGACACCGTGAGGAGGAGGTAGGAGCCGTAGGGGAGGTTGCCGTACGTCAGGGCGTTGGATTCGCTCACCGTCTCCGTGTCGCTCGTGATGGTGATGGTCCCGCCCCTGGGCATGGCGTCCTTGGCGTTGATCACCAGGTTCAGCAGCATCTTGGAGAACTGGGTGGGGTCGATCATGACCTTCCCGAGGCCCTCCTTCTTCCCCATCTTGAGCTGGATGCTGCCCTCGGCGAGGTGCCTGAGGATGGTCTCCTGGTCGGTGAGCTCCTGGTTGATGTCCACCGGCCTCATGGCGGGCCTGGTCTTCCTGCTGAACTCGAGGATCTTCTGGGTGAGGACCGAGGCCTGGGACCCGGCCTGGCAGATCTGGTAGATCTTGCTGTAGAAGGGGTGGGCCCTATCGATGGAGTTGAGCATGATCTCGGAATACCCGTTGATGACCGTGAGGAGGTTGTTGAAGTCGTGGGCGAATCCTCCGGCGAGCTGGCCCACCGTCTCGATGCTCGCGGTCTGCAGGAGGTTCTGCTCCTGGACCTTCTGATCGATCATGTCCAGGGCCTGGTACTGAAAGTACGCGATCTCGCCGTTCCTGAGGAAGGGACTGCCCGTGATGAGGAAGTAGAGGATCCTGCCGTCGGCCGCCTTCATCCTCACCTGGTAGTTCACTTCCTTCTTCTCGGCAACGCTCTCCTTCCAGAGCTCGAACACCTTGTCCCTGTCGTCGTCGTGGATGAACTCGAGGATATTCCTTCCGATTGCCGACTTTTCATCAACGCTCTCTCCTATGAAGAGCTCGGCTGCGCGGTTGTTGATGATGATGATGGTGCCGTATTTGTCAGTGACTGCCGATAAGGCGGTCCCGTTCTTGAACAGCTCTTCGAAGAACGCCTCCCGCTCGCCGTGCTCGTGCCCCATGGCCGGCTGCGGGGTGACCGGTTTGAGGTTCGATGCCCTGTCTCCCTGCTGCATAGTCGTACCCCTTGTCGTTGTTGTGGACTACCTACCCCTATCGGCAGAAACCATCGATTTTGTGAGCGCAGGAAGCACAGATGCCGGAGACGGATGCGGGGAATAAAATCTCTTTGATTGCCCGGGGGTTAGGCCGGAACCGACTGTCAGCTCAGGCGAGGATGTCGTTGAGCACGTTCGAGAGCTCGTCGATGTTGAACGGCTTGTTCAGCTTGGCCACGATGAGCGGGTTGCTGAAGATCTCCTCCCGCTCGTGCTCGAAGGAGAACCCTGACGAGATGACGACCTTGGTGTCGATCCCCAGCCTCTGCATCTCCTTGAGGGGGTGGTACCCGTCGAGACCCGGCATGATCATGTCGAGGATGACGATGTCGAAGGGGCTGCAGTCCGCGAGCATCTCCAGGCACCTGTTCCCGTCCGGGGCGGTGTCCACCTCGTGGCCCAGGTACTCGAGCATCTCCCTGCCGATGTCGCGGAGCATCTCCTCGTCATCCACGAGGAGCACGCGCGCCTTCTGCAGGCTCAGGCGCTCCGAGGGCGTGCTTTCGACCCTGCAGGCCCTCTTCCTGCACTTCGAGATGGGCAGCAGGACGCTGAAGCGCGTGCCTTTCCCCTCTTCGGACTGGACCTGGATGCAGCCATCCGCGTTCTTGATGATGTTGTAGGTGATGGAGAGCCCGAGGCCCGTCCCCTTGTTCGCGCCTTTCTCCTTGGTGGTGAAGAAGGGGTCGTAGATCTTGGGCAGGATGTCCTTGCTCATGCCGCAGCCGTTGTCGGTCACGTCGATCCGTACGTACCTGCCCGTGGTGCCCAGCAGGAGCTGGCGCTTCATGTCCTTGTCCACGGTGACGGACTGGGCGGTGATGGAGATGAGCCCTTTCTGCTTGCGGCCTATGGCGTCCTTCGCGTTGACGATGAGGTTGAGCAGGACCTGGGTGAGCTGGGTGTGGTCGATGTAGACGCACAGGTCCCTGTCGATGTCGGCGATGTCGAACTGGATGCTCTTGGGCACGGACTTGTAGGCCATGCCCATGACCTCCTCCACCACCTGCCTGATGGAGATGTCCTCAGGCTTCCCGTCGTTTCTCTTGGTGAACACGAGCATCTGCTGGATGAGGTCGCGGGCGCGGTCCGTGATCTTCTCGAGGGTGTCGAGGTATGCCAGCTGCTTTTCCCGGTCCGTGGTGAACTTGAGCATGGCGAGATTGCCGGAGATGCCCGTGAGGATGTTGTTGAAGTCGTGGGCGACCCCGCCGGCCAGCTCGCCGATGGTTTCCATCTTCTGGGCGTGGACGAGCTGGATCTCCATGTGCTTCTTCTCGGTGATGTCCACGGCGGTGAAGACCACGCCCCCGTGCTCCGGACCCGTGAGGGGATAGATGCTCACGTCGTAGATCCCGTTCGTCAGGTCCGAGATCATGCGCTCGTGGAAGAACTGGGGCTGCCTGGTCTCCTGGACCTCCCTGATCACGTCGTCGAAGGCCTTCATCTCAGGGCTCAGATACGAGATCTCCTGGCCGATCATGGAGGCGTGGGGCTTGTGGAAGATCTGTCCCGTGACCGGGTTCGCCATCTGCACCCTGCAGTTGCGGTCGAGGCAGATGATGACGTTGGGGCTCGACTCGAAGATGCTGTTCAGGCGGTTCGTGAGGTCTTCGATGGTGTGCTGCGCGTTCTTCAGGTCAGTGATGACCTGGACGTTGTACTGGATCTCGACGATCTTTCCGGCCTTCTTGACCGCGGCCCCGCTCGCCAGGAGGTACTCGATCCTCCCGTCCTTGGCAACAGCCCTGAGCTCGAAGCGGGGCGTCTGGTCGGAGAGGATCTGCTTCCAGAACTCGATGAAGAGCTCCTTGTCGTCGGGATGGGCGATGTGCAGGATGCTCCGGCCGATGAGCTCCCTGCGGGAATAGCCGGACACGGACTCGATCTTCCGGTTGATCCGCTTGACATAGCCGAAGGGGTCGGTGGTGATGATGAGCTCGTTGGCGTTCTCGAACAGGGCCTCGAAACGCTCCCTGCCTTCCATGATCTGCTCTTCGAGCCTTTTGCGCCTCGTGATGTCGGTCACCAGCCCGCAGAACCCCACGATCTTGCCCTCCTTGTCCTTGAGCAGGCTCGTGGAGTTCTCGATGACCTTTTTCTTTCCGTTCGGGATCTCGATCTCGTACTCGATCCTTCTGGGGATCCCGGTGTGGAAGACCTCGTTGAACGCCTTGAACACCTTCCTGGCAGTGGCCCTGGAGGTGTACGAGACGTAGTTGACCCCGATGATCCGGTCCCTGGGGACCTCGGCGATGCTGCAGACAACCTCGTTGACATAGACGAAGTTCCCCAGAAGGTCGATCTCGTAGTACCCTTCCAGCATGTCTTCGAGGATTTTCTTGTTTTTCTCGTTTGTCATCGGTACCTTCGACAACACTATCGGGAAAGGGAGTTCAAAACTTAATATACAGGATTCCCCGGGATATGCTAAGGCAGATCTATCTCTGAAAGGCTGTGGAGAAGGTAGGATGGAGACGGTCGGGACAGGGGACATTGTCGCCCGCATGAACAGGATATTCCTGGGGCAGCAGGACGTGGTGAGGGCCATCGTCTGCGCCATGCTCGCCCAGGGACACGTCCTGCTCGAGGGGGTGCCGGGCGTTGGCAAGACCCTCATCGGGCTCGCCATGTCAAGGCTCCTTGACCTGAGCTTCAAGCGCATCCAGTTCACCAACGACCTCCTGCCTTCCGACATCACCGGGTTCCACACCGTGAACTCCTCCCAGGGGGAGTTTCACCTCGTCAAGGGCCCCATCTTCGCGAGCATCGTGCTGGCCGACGAGATCAACAGGACCTCGCCCAAGACCCAGTCCGCGCTCCTGGAGGCCATGGAGGAGCACAAGGTGACCATCGACGGCACCACCTACGAGCTGCCGAGCCCCTTCATGGTCATCGCCACCCAGAACCCATTCGAGGTGGTGGGCACCTTTCCGCTGCCCGAGAGCCAGATGGACCGGTTCCTCTTCCGGCTCGACGTGGGCTATCCTCCGCTGGACGAGGAGCTGCAGATCCTCGAGCAGGGCATCGACCACAAGGATGCCTTCGCGCTGAAGCCCGTGGCGTCGGGGCAGACCCTCAAGGGCATGATCGAGACGGTCTCCAGGGTTTTGGTCCACCGGGACGTGTTGAGCTACATGGCCTCCCTCGTCCGCGCCACCCGGGCCCACCCCATGGTGGAGCTCGGCGTGTCCCCCCGGGGCGGGCTCGCCCTGAAAAAGGCCACCCAGGCCTGGGCGTACCTGCACGGGCGGGACTTCGCCACCCCCGGGGATGTCAAGGCCGTGGCGCCTCTGGTACTGGCGCACAGGATCGTCCCGAAAGGCGGCAGCCCGAGGGGCATCGTCGAGGCCCTGGTCCATGAGACGCCGGTCCCTCTCTAGGCTTCTCAAACCCCCGCGCGGTTTCCGGCTCACGAAATCGGGCGCCATCTTCTTCACCTTTCTCCTGGCCGTCATCGTGGCGTCCATGGCCACGGGCAACAACCTCCTCTTCCTCATCCTGGCGAGCCTGCTGGCCTTCATGATCGTCTCGGGCGTGGAGTCCGAGATGAACATCCGCCACCTCAAGGTAAGGAGGTCCCTGCCTTCCGAGATCTACGCGGGCAGGCAGGCCATGGTGACCTACACCGTGGTGAACCCGAGGCGCGGCTCGTCCAGGCTCGTCCTTCGGGAAGAGGGCAGGACCAGACTGCCCGGCCTGTCCCGTGGTTTTCCCGAGAGCGTGAGGGTTCAGCGGGTGTTCCGGACGCGGGGGAGACACAGGCTCTCGGGTGTCTCCGTGTCCACGACCTACCCGTACGGCCTGTTCGAGAAGTCCATCCCCTTCGACATCGAGGACGAGGTGGTCGTGTTCCCCGGTCCCGTGCCCTGCGAATACCCTTCGTCCCGGGGACCCTCGGGCGAGGGCAGGGGCACCGCGCACGACAGCATCTCCCACGTCAGGCCCTACGCACCGGGCGATCCCCTGTCCTCGGTGGCCTGGAAAAAGGCGCGGCAGGGCCTGGTGTCCAGGGTGATGCAGGGGGGCGGCAGCGTGGGCTCGGTGGTGGTCCTCCACCCGGGCGGAGACCTTGAGGAAAAGCTCGGCAAGGCAACCTTCCTCGTGGGCGAGCTCATGAGGTCCGGGGTGAGCTTCGGCCTGGCCGTGAACGGTTTCTTCTCCGGCATGGGGACCTCGGTCGAGCACAAGCTTCAGATCCTCACCGAGCTCGCCCTGGTCCAGTCGCTGGGCGCACCCAGGCACAGGGGTTTTCCGGAGGACGCCCATGTGGTCCACCTCTAGGATCCCCATCCTCACCGTCTCGGTTTCCGCAGCGGGCATCCTGTCGCTGGGCCTGTCCGGCCTGCTCCCCTGGCCGGCCCTCCTCGTCATCCTGGGCATCCATGTCTGGACCGCCTTCAACTTTTCGCGGCACCTGCCGCTCACCACCCGCCAGACCCTGCTCCTCACCGCAGCCGTCTTCCTGGCCGAGATCCTGAGGATCCTCTTCGAGGGGACCGACGTCATCCTGCTCAGCCTCAGGGACATCATCGTGTACTTCGCCGTGCTCAGGCTCGTGTTGCCGAAGACGAACCGGGAGATCTACCAGATCACGGCCATCGGGCTCACGGAGTGCATCCTCTCCACCATCTTCACCTCAAGCCCGCTCTTCCTCACCGGGCTCATGCTCATGGGCATGCTCATCCCCATGATGCTCTCGGCGCTCGACCGCGAGGACTTCGGGGACGCATCCGAGAAAGCCGCCGGGTTCCTGCACTGGGCTTCGGTGTACTCCGGCATCGTCGCGGCCGCCTGCATCCTGTTCTTCGTCATCCCCAGGCCGTCTTCAGCCCTCCTCACCTACGGGCTGAACACCGGGACGAAGAAGACCTTCTCCGAAGGGACCGACCTTGCCCGGAAGGACGACATAAGCAACGACCGCCAGATCCTCATGCGGATCTTCTGGGACCTGGGCGAGGCGCCTGAGCTCTTCTACCTCTCAGGCTCCAGGCTCGACGCCCTGACCGAAGAGGGCTTCACCAAGGGCCTGTCCCGGGAAACCCGTTTCCTGCAGGCAGCTCCCCGCACCGACCGTCTCACGATCTACCAGACCGACCTTGAGGCGTTCAACGTGTTCTACCCCTTCCTGATCGCGGACATATCGCCCACGGGCGTTTCATGGAAAGGCCTGAACCTGTACTGGACCAGGGGCAATCCCCCCCTGTACGAGGTGTGGGTGGACCGGTCAGGGGACAGGGTCTTCAGGCCGAGCCTCCATGTCCCCGAAGGCCTCCGGGACGTCGCTTCCCTGGGTGCATCGGTGGCCGGGTCCTTCCCGGTCGAGGTGCGGATACAAAGGCTCGTGAGGTATCTCCACAGCCGCTGCGCCTACACCCTCGAGGGCCTCTCCATCCCCCCTGGGGTCTCTCCTGTCCGGTGGTTCGTGTTCGAGGGCAGGAAGGGGAGCTGTGAGCACTTCGCCTCGGCCCTTGCCGTCATGCTCAGGGGCTGCGGCATCCATGCGCGGGTGGCCACGGGCTTCCTCGTGCACGAGCTCAACGAAGCCGGGGGGTACTACATCGTCAGGGCCAGCGACGCACATGCCTGGGTGGAGTACTATCACGAAGGGGCCTGGAGGACCCTCGAGGCCACCCCCCGCTCGTTCTCGCCTCCAGGGCAGGGGGCGGGCCTCCTGGACGCGCTCAGGTTCACCTGGATCAGGTGGGTGATCCGCTATTCCCTGAACGACCAGATCGGGCTGGCCTTCAGGCTCTCGTCGGCGCCGCGCGGCCTCGAGCTGAAGCTCGCCTCCGTGCTGGCCGGCACGCTCGCCCTGGCAGCGCTGGCCCTCGTCGTCTGGCTCGTCTCCCGCAGGCTCGGGGCGGGGAAGGGGGGATACTACGGCAGCGTGGCCCGCGCCCTGGAGGGCAGGGGGGTCCGTCTCGACCAGAGGGCGACGCACGAGGAGCACCTCGCACAGGTGGCCCGGGAGTGGCCTGAGGTGGAGGAGGATTTCAGGGCCTTTCTCGGCACCTACCTTGCCTGGCGCTTCGGCGAGGTCCGTGCGGACATGCCGGCCGCGGCGGCAAAGGCGGTCTCGGTCATCAGGAAAGGCAGGGCTCCCCGGAAGGACCTCTGATGGGACAGCCGGGGCTTACGGCGTGATGACGATCTCCACCCGGCGGTTCATGGCCTTGCCCGCCTCGGAGGTGATGTCCGCGATGGGCTTGGTGTCACCATATGAGCTTGCGGAGAGGGAGTCCCTCTTTACGTGGAGCTCTTCGAGGGTCTGGAGCACGGCCAGGGCGCGGGCCAAGGCGAGATGCCAGTTCGAGGAGTAGGCCGCGGGCTTCTGGTCGGCTATATACGTTTTGTCCGTGTGGCCGGCAACCTCCACGCTCGAGGGATTCAGATGCTTGATGCCCGCCGAGACCTTTTTGATGAGCTTGGTCCCCTTGGGCGTCAGCCACGCGCTCCCGGGGGTGGGGAAGAGACTCTTCTGGGGGATCACGATCTTGATTTTATCCTGGCCCCTGATGACGTAGAGCTGGTCGCCCGACCGCTCCGCCTCCAGCAGCGACATGATGTACTCGTAGCCCCTGGTCACGCGCTGTTGGCTTTCCTTCTTCTCCTGGCTCATGGTGCTGGACTGGGAGAGCTGCCGGATGAGGACCTTCTTCTCCTCCAGGCACTGAATGTTCCTGTCAAGGAGCTCCTGCTTTTCGATGAGGGCCTTGGCCAGCTCCCGTGAGGTCTGGTCGAGCTTTTTCTGAAGCTCCTCGGCACGCTTCGCTCTGCCCTCCGACTCTTCCTTCATCTTCTGGGTAGTCTCGGCACAGCTCTTGGCCTGGGAAACCACGGCCTGATACTCGGCCTCGCTGTATTTGTGGGCACAACCGCTCGCGAGGAACACCGTCAGGATGAGAAGCATCTGCAGGGCTTTACGGATCATCGACCAGAGCATACCTGCTTATCCCAGTGATGTCAATCCTCTGGAGAACCACGACAACTTTCACACCCGGCCTCCTTAAGGGAAATGCTTTTGTAGACAATCGAAAGTGCTATGGTATAATCCCCGGCGCAATGACGATACAGAAGTACATCCTCGGTCACCTGATAAGGCTCTTTCTCGGGGCCTGCCTGGTCCTCTACGGCGTGATGCTCATCGTCCAGCTCGTGCGCCTGGGTCAGGTCCTGTCGATAAGCGACATCGACGTGCTGCTCCTGGCCCTGGTGCCCATGGCGACGGTCATCCTGCCCATGGCGCTCATCTTCAGCATCCTCATGGTGCTCGAACGGCTGTCCGTGGAGTCGGAGATCATCGCCATGCAGGCCTGCGGCATCCCGCTGAGGAGGCTCTACACGCCCATCCTGATCCTCGCCTCCCTGTGCATGGTCGTGCACATGAGCATCTCCACCTACCTGGGACCGGTCTCCATGCAGAAGATCCAGGAACGCTTCGTCAGGAAGGCACCGGAGAAGGTCTTTGCCTTTCTCCAGGAGCGGGAGTTCATCGACACCTTCAAGGACATCACCCTCTACATCGAGTCCGTGAACCGGAAGTCCCGGGTCCTGGGCAACGTCTTCATCGAAACCAAGGGCAAGGGGCATTCGGTCATCGCGGCAGAGAAGGGCACCATCGAGGTGGAGCCCTCGGGCATCCTCATGAACCTCTCGGACGGCAGCGTGTTCATGGATGCGAAGAACACGGTGAGGTACATCACCTTCGACGAGTACCGCTTCTTCCTCCAGGCCGACTTCTCCGGCGAGCTCTCCATCCGCAGGGACGACGTGGCCACCCAGAGCGGTTTGAGGGAGATCATCAGGCAGGACCCGAAGCCCAAGTACATCAAGGAGTACCACAACAGGTTCGCCTTCCCGGCCATCTCCCTCATCCTGGCCGTGGTGGGCCTGCAGTTCGGCGTACAGAAGCCCAGGTCCCCCCGGCACACCGGCATGGTCATGGGCATCGGCACGATCGTATGCTACTACATGTTCTACCTCATGGCGGACCGCCTCGTGAAGGTGGGCACCCTGAACCCGGTGCTCGGCGCGTGGATGCCCAACATCCTGTTCTGCCTCATCCTCGCGGCCCTCTGGGCCAAGCGCCGGCTCCCGTCGATCAAAGGAGGCTCCTGATCTTTTCCACTCTGCAGACCTACATTATGAAAAAAGCCCTGCTCATGTCGCTCACGGCGCTGGCGGGGCTGGTGCTCCTCCTGCTCATCTCCGAGCTCTTCGGGGACCTCACCACCTTTGCGGAATACCGGGCGGGCGTGGCCGCGGTCATGCAGTACCTGACCTTCTCCATCCCGAAGATGGTGAACCTGGTGCTGCCCTTCTCCATCTGTCTCGGCGTCCTCGCCGCCCAGGCGGCCTTTGCCCGGAACAGCGAGACCATCGCCATGCAGGCCTGCTCGGTGTCCCTGGCCCGGATCTTCATGCCCTACATCGCGGTGGGCGTCCTCGCCACGGTCCTGATGAGCGCCACGAGCTTCTACCTCTATCCCCAGGGGCAGAGGGAGGCGGACCGGATACGGAACCTCGTCATCAAGAAGGGCGACGTCACGGGCTCCTTCAGCCTTTCCGGGGGCCGCTTCAAGGTGGGCCAGGACATCTACCGCGTGGCCAGCCTCGACGTGGCCAAAGGGGTCATGAGCAGCATCACCGCCTACCGGTTCTCGTCAGGGAGGCTGAACCAGGTCATCCAGGCGGACGAGGCCCGCTGGGACGGCACCCGGTGGGAAGCCAAGGGCCTGAGGATCATGGACCTGGGCCCCAAGGGGATCTCCGGGCCGCGCACGGCCTCCTCCCTGCCCTTGGAGCGCGAACCCCAAGACCTCGTGCTGGCGCAGACCAACACCGAGGTCCTGCCGCTTTTGGAGCTGAGGGAGTACGTCCGGCAGCTCAGGGACTCCGGCACCTCCTCCCCCACGGTGGAGACCCTCTACCACAGCAGGATCAGCTTCGCCATGGCGCCGCTCATCATCACCCTGCTCGTGATCCCCTTCGGCATGACGTTCCCGCGCGCCGGGGGCATCGCCAAGGGCATCTCGCTCGGCCTGATCCTGGGACTGTCCTATTGGGGCCTCCACTCCTTCATGGCAGGGCTGGGGTCTTCGGGGACCCTCAACCCCCTGCTCGCGTCGTGGGGCGCCAACATCACGGCGCTCGCGGTCGCGGCCGTCATCCTGCTCAGGAAAAGGAGGGCTGTATATGGCTGACGTGGTCATCATCGGTGCAGGGCCCGCCGGCATCTTCGCCGCGCTGGAGCTCAGCAGGAAGGCCCCGGGGATAAAGGTCGTCATCGTGGAGCAGGGCAAGGACATCACGGAGCGGAGCAGAACGGGCAGGGACATGCTCGTCGGCTGGGGAGGCGCAGGGGCCTACAGCGACGGCAAGCTCACCATCTCCACGGACGTGGGCGGCCAGCTCTCCACGCTCAAGGGCGACGAGGAGCTCCAGGAGCTCCTGGAGGAGGTCGACGCGATCTACGCGGGCTACGAGTCCGAGGGCGGCGTGTACAGCGTGGACACGGACGACGCGGCCAGGATCTCCGCCCAGGCGAAGCTGGCGGGCCTCGTGTACGTCCCCACCAAGGTCCGGCACATCGGCACCGAGAACTGCTACACCATCCTCAAGAACATGCTGGACGAGCTCAAGGGCAAGGTGGAGATGATCTTCAACACCAGGGCCCTCGAGATCCTCGTCGAGGACGGGAAGGTGACCGGGGTGAGACTCGAGGACGGCTCGGTCATCGACACCTCCTTCGTCATCGCGGCCCCGGGCAGGGTCGGCTCCTCATGGATGTCCGGGCAGGCCAAGCTCCTGGGCCTGGAGACGAAGCCCAACCCGGTGGACCTGGGCGTGAGGGTGGAGCTGCCGGCCGTGGTCATGGAGGAGCTCACGTCGAAGGCCTACGAAACCAAGTTAATCTACTACTCGAAGACCTTCGACGACCGCGTACGGACCTTCTGCATGAACCCCTACGGCGAGGTGGTGCGGGAGACCGTGGGGGACATCCTCACGGTAAACGGCCACTCCTGGGCCAGGAAGAGGACCGAGAACACGAACTTCGCCATCCTCGTGAGCGCCGACTTCACCGAGCCCTTCGACGACCCCATAGGGTACGGCGAGTCCGTGGCCAGGCTCGCCAACATGCTGGGCAAGGGCGTCATCGTCCAGCGCCTGGGCGACCTCCACGCGGGCAGGAGGACCAACCCCGCGAGACTCCTGAAGTGCGTCACGCAGCCCACGCTCAAGCAGGCCACGCCCGGCGACCTGAGCTACTGCCTGCCCTACCGGATACTCTCAGACATCATGGAGATGCTCTCGGCCATGGACAACATCGCCCCGGGGGTGGACTCGGACCACACGCTCCTCTACGGCATCGAGGTGAAGTTCTACTCGAACCGGATCTCCCTTGACCAGGACCTCATGGCAGGGGTGGAAGGCCTGTTCGTCATCGGCGACGGCGCGGGCATCACCCGCGGCCTCATCCAGGCGAGCTGCTCCGGCCTCATCGCCGCGCGCTCGGTGATCAGGAAGGCCGCTTCCTGAGCTTCGCTCTCAAAAAAGGGATGTCCAAAAAGGGGACAGATTCAGAAGAATTTGATCTGTCCCCTTTTTCTTTTTTAAATTTATTTTAATGTTTTGATTTTCTGTTTCCGATAGTGCAGGGTAGCAGCTTTTGATGCATGGGCATCTTTGATTTACTTTGAGTGAGGAGGAAGCAATCATGGGTTCGGCCACGGCATTTCCATCAGCAGCTCTACACATGCCCGCCCTTTGTACAGCTGCGGAAACCCACAGCCTTCCCATATCCCTTTCCTCCTGTGCTCAGTGCAATGCCGGAGGTTGGATGAGCACGCGCATCATCCCTGACGGCTACGCGGCGGGCGCACCCGCCCCCGCAGGAAACACCCTTGCTTTGAAATGCCATGAGGTTGGAATCACTCCCTTAAAGGCTGGTCAGAATCGTTACACCCCTTGTCTGCCTTCCGTCCGTTCGGTGGGGACCGTCTCGACGGAAAGAGCAAGGGAAGATTGAAATCGTTTGTAATGTTCCACTTGACGGGCAGGGTCTGAGGGCCCTGCCCTTTTTCTCTTCCGCTCATCCCCCTACCGGACAGGCCTGAAGCGGTGCGAAATGTGCGATTAATTCCTGCCTGTTTTCCGTTGTCCACCATCGAGGGGAACACGGTATTTTTTGCTTGAATGTAAATCTTTATTTATACTATCTTCAATCTGTTTACCGACACCTATTGCGAAAAGAGGGAGAGAGTCATGGCGAAGAAATATGTATATCTCTTTGGAGGCAGGGGCACGAAGGCCGAGGGCGGCGCGGACATGAAGGAAATCCTCGGCGGCAAGGGCGCAAACCTCGCCGAGATGACGAATCTGGGCATCCCCGTTTCCCCGGGCTTTACCATCTCAACCGAAATGTGCGCTGTCTACTACCAGGCCGGCGGGCTCCCCAAGGACCTGAAGACCCAGGTCAAGGACGCCATCAAGAAGGTCGAACGCATCATGAAGCTCGGCTACGGCGACACCGAAAACCCGTTGCTGTTCTCCGTGCGCTCCGGCGCCCGCGCCTCGATGCCCGGCATGATGGACACCGTGCTCAACCTGGGCCTCAACGACGAGACCGTGCACGGCCTCATCAAGATGAGCGGCAACGAACGCTTCGCCTGGGACTGCTACCGCCGCTTCGTGCAGATGTACTCCGACGTGGTCATGGGAGCCGACTCCCACGCCCTCGAGGAAGAGCTCGAGAAGATGAAGAACAGGAAGAAGGTCAAGTACGACACCGACCTCACCGCGACCGACCTGAAGAAGCTCGTGGGCACCATGAAGGAAAAGGTCAAGAAGCTCACGGGCAAGGAACTTCCGTCCGACCCCATGGACCAGCTCTGGGGCGGCATCGAGGCCGTGTTCAAATCCTGGGAAACCCCCCGGGCAAAGGTCTACCGCAAGCTCAACGGCATCCCCGACGAGTGGGGCACCGCGGTCAACGTCCAGGCCATGGTCTTCGGCAACATGGGCGACAACTCCGCCACCGGCGTGGCCTTCACCCGCGACCCATCGACCGGCGCCAACGTCTTCTACGGCGAGTACCTCCGCAACGCCCAGGGTGAGGACGTGGTGGCGGGCATCAGGACGCCCATGCCCATCAACATCAAGGGCAAGCGCGACAAGTCCCATGAATCCATGGAAGAGGCCCTGCCCGACCAGTACAAGCAGCTCGTGAACGTCTACGAGACCCTCGAGAAGCACTACAAGGACATGCAGGACATCGAGTTCACCATCCAGGAGGGCAACCTCTGGATGCTCCAGACGAGAAACGGCAAGCGCACCGCGGCCGCAGCGGTCCAGATCGCGGTGGACATGGTGAAGGAAAAGCTCATCAAGAAGGAAGAGGCGGTCTTGAGGGTAAGCCCGGACCAGATCGACCAGCTCCTCCACCCCCAGATCGACCCCAAGGCGAAGGACAAGCCCGTATCGAAGGGTCTGCCAGCGTCCCCTGGCGCAGCGGTGGGCAAGGTGGTCTTCTCCGCCGAGGACGCCGAGGAATGGGCGGCGAAGAAGGAGAAGGTCATCCTCGTCAGGCTCGAGACCTCGCCTGAAGACATCCATGGCATGAACGTGGCCCAGGGCGTGCTCACGGCACGGGGCGGCATGACCTCCCACGCGGCGGTGGTCGCCCGCGGCATGGGCAAGTGCTGCGTGTCAGGCTGCCAGGACCTCGTCATCGACTACAAGAAGGGGCAGTGCACGATTGGCGGCAAGACGGTCAAGAAGGGCGACTGGATCTCGCTCAACGGCACCACGGGCGAAATCTTCATCGGCCAGGTCAAGACCGTGGAGCCCTCGCTCTCCGGCGCGTTCGGCCAGATCATGAAGTGGGCCGACGAGTTCCGCAAGCTGGGCGTGCGCACCAACGCCGACACCCCCAGGGACTCCCAGGTGGCCCGCGACTTCGGGGCCGAGGGCATCGGCCTTTGCCGTACCGAGCACATGTTCTTCGAGGCCGACCGCATCCTGGCGGTGCGCGAGATGATCCTCTCAGACGACCTGGAGGGCAGGATCAAGGCGCTCAAGAAGATCGAGCCCATGCAGAAGAGCGACTTCAAGGGCATCTTCAAGGTCATGGCGGGCCTGCCGGTCACCATCCGCCTCCTCGACCCGCCGCTCCACGAGTTCCTCCCCAACACCGACGCCGAGGTGGCGGAGGTTGCCAAGGCGCTCAAGAAGACGGTCGCCGAGGTGAAGACCAAGCGCGACGCCCTCCACGAGGCCAACCCCATGCTCGGACATCGCGGGTGCCGGCTGGGCGTGACCTTCCCTGAGATCTACGAGATGCAGGTGCGGGCCATCATGGAGGCTGCCTGCGAGGTCAAGAAAGAGAAGATCGACGTCATTCCCGAGATCATGATCCCCCTCGTCGCCCACGTCAGGGAGCTCGAGGAGATGCGGAAGATGACCGTCGAGGTCGCCGAGGCGATCATCAAGAAGTACAAGGTCAAGCTGGACTACAAGGTTGGCACCATGATCGAGCTGCCCCGCGCAGCCATCACAGCGGACGAGATCGCGAAAGAGGCCGAGTTCTTCTCCTTCGGCACCAACGACCTCACGCAGACCACCTTCGGCCTGTCCCGCGACGACGCGGGCAAGTTCCTGCCCACCTACGTGGACAAGAAGATCCTTCCCAAGGACCCCTTCCAGGCCCTCGACCAGACCGGCGTGGGCGCGCTCATCAAGATCGCGGTGGAAAAGGGCAGGGGAACCCGCAAGGACCTCAAGGTCGGGATCTGCGGCGAGCACGGAGGCGAGCCGTCGTCCATCGAGTTCTGCCACAAGACGGGCCTCAACTATGTGAGCTGCTCGCCCTACCGGGTGCCCATAGCCAGGCTCGCAGCCGCGCACGCAGCGCTCAACGACAAGAAGAAGTGATCATAACGTTCGAAGGCGGAGAGGGGGTGGGCAAATCCACCCACTCGAAGCTGCTCCGAAAGCATCTCGAGCTCAAGGGGCTGCCGGTGCTCTCTTTCAGGGAGCCCGGCGGCTCCTCTTTTTCCGAGCTCCTCCGGGAGCTCTTCTTCCACGAGGGCCTGGACGCCCTGACCGAGCTGCTCATGGTGCTCGCCTCCCGCAGGGAAAACATCACGAAGCTCATCGAGCCTGCCCTTGCCGATGGCAGGGTCGTCATCATCGACCGCTTCGTCGACTCGACGCTCGTGTATCAGGGCGTGCTCGGGGGCATCGGCGTCGAGAGGACACGGGCCATCATGGAGGCCACCGGCACCTGGCTGGAGCCGGACTTCACCTTTGTCCTCGACGTGGAGCCGGGCCGGTCACTCGCCAGGATCACCCCCGCCGACAAGTTCGAAACCCGGGAGATCGGGTTTCACCAGAGGCTCAGGCAGGCCTTCCTCGACCTGGCCCAAGAGAAGCGCCACGTGGTCGTCAACGCGGACAGGCCCCGGGACGAGGTGAGCCGGGACATCACAGCCGCAGCGGACGACTTCATCGACAGCAGAACCTCCCCTGCACGGTAAAGGCAGGCACATCCCCCGGGCCTTTCGCGGCCGCTTTCCCTTGAATTCCCTGAATCGAGGCGCCCGGTGCGCTCACCCAGGGGTGAAGAACCGTGAGAAGATGGTGATCATGAGGGGCAGGGTGATGAGGGAGCACAGGAAGCTCGCCACCATGAACTGGGTCACGATGTTCCGGTTGCCGCCTTCGCGCCCGGTGATCACGGGCACGGCGGTCACTGGAGGGACCGCGGCCTGCAGCATGATGATGAACGCTATCGCGTAGGGCGGCCTCACGACCGTGAGCACGCCCAGGGTCGCCAGGGGGAACAGGATGTTCTTCACGGCCACGAACTTCAGGTTCTCCCCGTAGGAAGGCCTCTCGATCTCGCTCATGTCCAGGTAGATGGTGCCGCCCAGGACCAGCATGAGCAGCGGCACTGACATGGCGCCCACCATCCTGATACCCTCCATGAGGAACTTCGGAACGAAGCCGTCGAGGCCGGTATAGCGGACCGCTACGGCCAGGAGGGTGGCGGCGAGCACGGGGTTCAGGATCCTGGCAGGCTTCAACTTCAGCCCCCTTCTGAAGAAGAGCGGTGCTGTGTTGAAGAAGAAGGCCGGATAGAACAGGGTGTACAGGAAGAGCTGCACGATCATGAACGAGCCCGTCCCGAACATCTCGGCGATGATGGCCAGGGGGAAGAAGATTCCGTTCTGGAAGAGCAGGCTCACCCTGAACTCCCGGCGGTGTCCGGCCTTCGAAACCAGGGAGAAAACGAAGGCGAGGACCGTGAAGAGCGCCTGGGCGCCTGCCCACCAGAGGATGAGGTTCCACCAGTCCGTATGCTGCGCCGGGTTGAATTTCGTGAGGATGCCCGCGAAGATAAGACAGGGCAGCGCGATGTCGATGGCGAGCACGGACAGGGGCCCGAGCACCGGCCCGGCTATGACCTTTCTGCTGATGAGCCAGTAGCCCAGGATGCCGATGGTCAGCAACATGGCAACAGCGGTGAACGTGGTCAGAAAGATCTGCATGGTCACAATCTACCTGTTTTTCATACGAGATTCGAGCCTTTTCCCGTTTTTCAGATCTGTCCCCCGTGGACTGCCACATATTGTTTCTTTTCTGATAATAGATTATTACCGTATATTCATCGGGTTGATTCAAGGGGGAGGGCAGTATGAAGAAAACATCGGTGTGCGCCGTGCTGGTCCTGCTGGCAGCTCTCCTGTGGGGCTGCGCGTCGATGGACCTGTACCGCTCACGACAGCTTCCTCAAGAGCTGGCCTGCGGTCCCGGGGTGTTCATCACGTGGCTCGGAACCGCAGGGGTGCTCGTGTCGGACGGGAAGACCGGCATCCTCATCGACCCCTTCGTGAGCAGGCCCGGCCTGGCGCGCGTGGCGTTCTCCCTGCCTCTTCACCCCGACTATGGGCTCGTCCGGGAATGGGCCGGTCGCCTGGGTCAGGGACAGGCCCGGGCGGTGATCGTCAGCCACTCCCACTACGACCACGTCCTCGACGCTCCCTTCTTCGCCCTGGAGACGGGGTCGGTCCTGCACGGCTCGGAAAGCACGCTCAACGTGGCCCGCGGGGCGGGCATGCCTGAAGGGCAGCTCAGGCTGGTGACGTCGGGGGAGGCCTTTGCGGTGGGGGACTTCACCGTCACCCTCATAGAAGGCAGGCACGGGCCCGTCCTCTTCGGCAGGATACCGTACCCCGGCACCATCGACGAGCCCCTGGCCCCGCCGCGGCCCGCTCGTGACTACCGGCTGGGGACCACCTACGCGATCCTTATCAGGCACCCGGCCGGAACCATCCTGCACCACGGCAGCACGGGCTTCGTGCCAGGCATGTACGACGGCATGCAGGCGGATGTGGTCCTGCTGGGCATTGCCGGATGGAAGAACACGCCAGGCTTTCTCGAGGAGGTCCCGCAGAAGGTTGGTGCCCGGATGGTCATCCCCATCCACTTCGACGACTTCTTCAAACCCCTCGATCACGAGCTCTCGTTCCTCTACAACAGCCACTTCGGCGAGTTCTGCGACAGGGCAGCGGCCTCAAACCTTCCCGTGGGGACCGCGGCCATAGGAAAGGGGATACGGGTCCTTCCCCTGAAGTGACCAGCCACCGGATCCGCCCGGCCTAAGATAAGATAATAAGGCAATAGATATAAACCTTCCCCTGTGTTAATATTAATATAAATACATGACATTCGAATGGAGGTGGCCATCATGTTTCTGCTGAAGAAGGCGTATTACCGTACATATCAGTTCGTTCTTGGTTTCGGCATGAACTTCCTTCCCTGGATCGAGCCCGAGGTCATAGATGGCGAGCAGAGCATCAGGAGGCTCCCGGAGGTGATCAAGAAAAAGGGCGTCTCGATCGTGCTCGTCGTCACCGATCCCGGCCTCATGGGCCTTCACCTGCTCGACACGCTCTTCCAGACCCTCGAGTCGACCGGCATCCGGTACGCCCTCTACGACCAGGTGCAGCCCAACCCCACCATCGAGAACATCGAGTCCGCCCTGAAGGTCTACCACGAGAACAAGTGCCAGGCCATCATCGCCTTCGGCGGCGGGTCGCCCATGGACTGCGCGAAAGCCACGGCGGCGCGGGTCGCCCGGCCGAGCCGGCCGCTCACGAGCATGAGGGGCCTGTTCAGGGTCATCCTCCCCTCACTGAGGATGGGGTCCATCCTTCCGCCGATCATCTTCGCGGTCCCCACCACGGCGGGCACGGGATCTGAGACCACCATAGCGGCCGTGGTGTCGAATCCCGAGACCCACGAAAAGTACCCCATCAACGACCCGGTCATCCGCCCGAGGTACGCGGTGCTCGACCCGGTGCTCACCGTGGGCCTTCCGCCCCACATCACCTCCACCACCGGCATGGACGCCCTGACGCACGCGGTGGAGTCCTACATCAACCTGTTCTACAACAACGCCCAGACCCGCGTGAGGGCACTGCTGGCGGTCGGGCTGATCTTCAACAACGTCGAGAAGGCCTACCAGGACGGCAAGAACCTCGAGGCGCGCGGCAACATGCTGCTGGCTGCCCACTACGCCGGCTATGCCTTCACCCGCGGCGCCGTTGGCTACGTCCACGGGATAGGCCACAACCTCGGCGGCATGTACGGGGTACCCCACGGGCTGGCCATGTCGGTCATCATGCCCTATGTCCTCGAGTGGTACGGAGCGGCGGCGCACAGGCGCCTGGCCGAGCTCGCCGAGGCGATCGGCGTGTCGAAGCCCGGCATGAGCCAGGCCCAGAAGGCCAAGGCCTTCATCGAGGCCGTAAAGGCGCTCAACAGCAGAATGAACATCCCGAGCACGTTCGACTGCATCAGGGACGAGGACATCCCCCTGATCGCGGAGCGCGCGCTCATGGAGTGCAACCCGACCTATCCCGTTCCGAAGATCATGAAGAAGGAAGACTGCATGGCGGTCATCAGGGCGCTCAAGGCGTAGCGGGAACGAGGACCCCCGGCACACCCGGATCGGAGCAAGAACGCTCGATGCCCTGAGGCCTGCGCAGAAGTGGCGTGCCTCAGGCTTCGAGCCCCCGGCGCTTCATCTCCGCGAGGACCTCGCGCCTGCGCTTGGTGAGCTCGTCCGGATTGCAGCGGCCGACGCCCTGGGACAGGCCGAGGAACAACCCAAGACTTCTCAGGCCGAATCCGGTTCCGATGCCCACCGATGTCCTGGGAGGCTCGGTGCGGCACCGGGCGATCTCGCTTTCGAGGTTGTCGTAGTGGGCGAGGAGCTCTTCGTTCGTCATGTTCAGGTAGTCCTTCGCAAGGAGCTCCTTCTGCTGGCTGGCACACCCGCTCAGCACGCACGCGAGCACGAGAGCGAGCGCGAAAGCGAACAGCACGGGCTTGAACGTCTGCATGTCGGTCCTCCTTCACGCGGCTTGGTGGCGCGCGGAAGCGATGGTGGATGGATCCGCAGGGGGAATGTCTGTCTATTCGTCGCCGGCGCGAACGTAGTGCCCGCTCCTGCCTCCGGCTTTCTCCATGAGGGTGATGCCGCCGATGGTCATGGTCTTGTCCATGGCCTTGCACATGTCGTAGATGGTGAGCAGGGCGATGCTGGCCGCGTGAAGGGCCTCCATCTCCACGCCCGTCCTCGCCGTGACCCTGACCTCGGCCCTCACCTCGATGGACGACGAGGCCTCGTCAGGGAAGAACTCCACCTCGATCTGGTCGATGGGCAGCGGGTGGCACAGGGGGATGGTGTTCGAGGTGTTCTTTGCCGCCATGATGGCGGCGATCTTCGCGGTGGCCAGGACGTTGCCCTTCTTGATGCGCTCCTCGGTGACGGCCTGGAAGGTCTCGGGGGTCATGGTGATGGTCCCGCGGGCGCGGGCCATCCTCCGGGTGACGTCCTTGCCGCCCACGTCCACCATGGCAACCCTGCCATGCTCGTCGAGATGGGTGAGCCCCACGTGTCCGCCCGCTTCCTAGTCGTCCGACGACGAGGTGTCGTTCGATGAGGACGAGGACACGCTCTCGGGCTCGGAGCTCGAGCTGTTCTTCTTGGCGTAGTCGGTGAGATACCAGCCCGACCCCTTGAGGTGGAACGAAGAACGGGATATGAGCTTCTTCACGTCGCCGCCGCAGGTGGGGCACTGGAGCAGGGGCGCGTCGCTGAACTTCTGCATGGCCTGGAACCGGTTCTTGCACTTGGAGCACTTGTATTCATAAATAGGCATTGTAACTCCTCCTGTCATCTTCGAATATCGTGAAGCTATATAGAGGCGCGGCCTCCAGCTTGTCAAGCAGGGTGAGGACATTCTTGAGCCCGGTCAGGGGGTTCTTCGCCAGGAAGAGCCGCGTGAGGTTGTCCACGTAGATCTCCTCCTCCTCCCTCTCGGTCTCGAAAAAGCTTGCCTTGCCGGTGGCGAACCGTTGGATGTGCACGAGTTCGTGGGTCATGATGAAGGTGAGCAGCGAGGGCAGATCGACCTCGCGCCTGGTCCTCATGAACTCGATCACCTGGCTGTCCTGGACGCAGACACGGTACAGATTCGGCATGTCCGCCACCTCCGGCTCGAGCATCACGAGCTTGGCGAACACCCCTTCTTCCTTTTCCTCCTCGTGGGACTCGCGCTGGGTCCTCACGTCGTAGAGGTCGCGCACGTCGCACCGCGTCTCCTTGGCGACGATGTGCTCGGCCAGCGCAGCGCTCATCCTGAGCATGCCCCTGTGTTCCGGCAGGAAATATCCCATGCCGATAATTTTAGTTTCCTTTTAAGAAAATTTCAAGGGGGGTCATATTCCCCTCCCCATGGCCCCTGCAATGCGGCCGATCCCTTCCATGAGCTTCATGAACTCGGCCGGCCTGAGCGACTGCGGGCCGTCGGAGAGCGCCTCTTCGGGCTTGGGATGGACCTCGATCATGATGCCGTCCGCCCCTGCCGCGATGGCCGCGTACGCCATGGGCTCCACGTAGCGGGCGTGGCCGGTCCCGTGGGAGGGGTCCACCACCACGGGCAGGTGGGTCTTCTCCTTGAGCACGGGCACTGCCGAGAGGTCGAGCGTGTTGCGGGTCGCCGTCTCGAAGGTCCTGATGCCGCGCTCGCAGAGGATGACGTTGCTGTTGCCGCCCGAGAGCACGTACTCGGCCGACATGAGGAACTCCTCGATGGTGGTGGACATGCCGCGCTTCAGGAGCACGGGCTTGCTCTGCCTGCCCATCCGCTTGAGGAGCTGGAAGTTCTGGATGTTGCGCGCACCCACCTGGAGGCAGTCCGCGTACTCGGAGATGAGCTCGATGCTCTCGATGTCCATGACCTCTGTGATGATGGGGATGCCGTAGGCTTCCCTGGCCTTGGCGAGGAGCATGAGGCCCTGGTCCTTGAGGCCCTGGAAGGCGTAGGGCGACGTCCTGGGCTTGAAGGCGCCTCCCCGGAGCATATGCGCGCCGCTCTCCTTGAGCGTCCTGCCCACCTCCATGATCTGGGCCTCGTTCTCCACGGCGCAGGGTCCGGCGATGACCACGACCCCGCTGTTCCCGATGCTCACGCCCATGCCGAGGTCCACCACCGTGCCTTCCTCCCTGGTCTCCCGGGAGGCGAGCTTGTAGGGCGCCAGGATGGGGATGACCTTCTCGACGCCGGGCTGCGCCTCGAGGCAGGTGAGCCGCTCCTTGCCGCGCTCGTCGCCCACGGCGCCGAAGATCATGCGCTCCGAGCCCCTGCTCTCGTGGACCCGATACCCGAACCCCTCGATGAGCTCCCGCACGTGGTCGATCTGCTCCGGCGTGGCTGACTTCTTCATAGAGATTATCATGTTACCTCCTTGTCTTTTCAGCCGTCGGGGTCGCTCCGTCATCTCCCAGGGCCCTGAAAAAACGAAAAGGCCGTGGGAGGAAGAACCACCCACGGCCTTTGTGTTCAGCATGTGTGAACAGGTCAGCCCACAGGCGGTTCTCCCTTGCAATAAAAGTAAAACCCGAAATACCCGTGGCCTGTTCCGTTCATCATGGGAGTATATATTGCAAAGAACGGCTTTTTTTTCAAGGGCAAAATGGGAGCGGAACGAGACCTCGCTCCTTCGTGCGCAAAACAGACCTGTTGACCCGGCGCCTGTCGCCGCGAACCATATGCCCCATGCCGGGGTCCCGCTTTTTGTGATTCGTCTGCCGGATCAGCAAGCTCCGCCCGCCTCATACATGGAACTGAACCCGATTGCAGGTTTCTCGCCCTTGAGAAGTGAAGAATGAATCCAATCATAAGGCATATAAATTTTTTTACATGTAATGTGTATGAGGAGGGGGCGTTGTGCCTGCCATGCGTGACAGTGGGCTGAGTGCGCTTACAGCCATAGCGCACTTTCACCGAATCCCTGCCGACCCGGGCCGGATGAGGCACCTGTTCGGGCAGCCCGGCTCGCCATTCGGCCCTCTGGAGATCATCCGTGCGGCAAGGAGTATCGGGCTGAAGGCAAAACTCACCCGATGCACCGGACAGAGCCTGCCCCGGAGGGCCCTTCCGGCCATCGCCCGCTCTCTGAAAGGCGACTTCTTCATCCTTGCAGCAGTTTCGCACACCCCTGACAGCAGCGAGCCAAAGGTCCTGATCCAGGAGGTCGACGCGAGCCCGCCCCGTTCGATCACCCTTACGGAATTGAGCGAGCTCTGGACAGGGGAGGTCATCCTGGTCTCGCCCCGGGGCATGGGCGTATCCGGGGGCCAGCAGCCGTTCAACCTGAAATGGTTCATCCCGTCCCTCGCCAAGTACCGCAGGCTCTTCGGCGAGGTGATCCTGGCCTCGCTCTTTCTCCAGCTTTTTGCCCTTGTCACTCCCCTGTTCTTCCAGGTGGTCATGGACAAGGTCCTTGTCCACAAAGGGCTCACCACCCTCGATATCCTGGCATCGGGCTTCCTGGCGGTCTCGGTCTTCGAGGCCGTCCTCGGGGGCTTGCGTACCTATGTCTTCAGCCACACGACCAACCGGGTGGACGTGGAGCTGGGCTCCCGCCTGTTCAATCACCTGGTGAGCCTCCCCCTGGCATATTTCGAGTCCCGCCAGGTGGGCCAGACCGTGGCCCGTGTCCGGGAGCTCGACACCCTGCGCAGCTTCCTCACGAGCTCTGCGCTGACCCTGCTCCTCGACCTCTCGTTCACGGTCGTCTTCTTTGCGGTCATGTGGTTCTACAGCCATTCCCTCACGCTCATCGTGCTGGCGGCCATCCCTCTGTACGCCGTTCTCTCGCTCTCCATAACCCCGGTCCTGAGGCACCGGCTCAATGACAAGTTCACGTACGGCGCTCAGAACCAGGCCTTCATCACCGAGGCGATCACCGGTGCCCAGACGCTGAAATCCCAGGCCGTGGAGCCGCAGATGCAGCGGAGGTGGGAAGACCAGCTGGCACGATACGTCACGTCGTCCTTCAGGGCCCAGAACCTGAACAATGTTGCGAACCAGATCGCGAACCTCATCAGCAGGCTCACAACCCTCGGGATCATCTGGTGGGGCGCCCACCTGGTCATGGGCGGGCAGCTCACCGTGGGGCAGCTTGTGGCCTTCAACATGCTTGCAGCCAGGGTGAGCTCGCCCATCCTGAGGCTGGTGCAGCTATGGCAGGACTTCCAGCAGGCGGGCATATCCCTGCAGCGTCTGGGAGACATCCTCAACGCGCCCCGCGAGCCTGGCTTTCATGCGGGCAGGAGCACCCTGCCCACGGTGAAGGGGGAAATCCGCTTCGATCATGTCCGCTTCCGCTACCGGCCTGATTCGCCGGTGGTCATCGACGACCTGTGCCTCAGCATACGGCCCGGCGAGGTCATCGGCATCGTGGGAAGGTCAGGCTCGGGGAAGAGCACGCTGGCCAAGTTGATCCAGAGGCTCTATGTCCCCGAAGCCGGCCGGGTGCTCGTGGACGGGGTGGACCTCTCCCTCGTGGACACCTCCTGGCTGAGGAAGAACATCGGGGTAGTCCTCCAGGAGAGCTTCCTGTACAACCGCACCATCCGCGAGAACATCGCGCTGGCCGATCCAGGCCTGCCCATGAGCACGGTCATCGATGCGGCAACGCTCGCTGGCGCCCACGACTTCATCTGCGAGCTTACGGATGGGTACGACGCCATGGTGGGCGAGATGGGCTGCACCCTGTCCGGGGGGCAGCGCCAGCGCATCGCCATTGCCCGGGCGCTCATCACGAACCCGGCCATCCTGATCTTCGACGAGGCCACGAGTGCGCTCGACTACGAATCCGAGAGGATCATCCAGGAGAACATGTCCGCCATGTGCAGGGGCCGGACGGTCATCATCATCGCCCACCGCTTAAGCGCGGTCAGGGGCTGCCACCGGATCGTGGTCATGGACAGGGGGCGGGTCATCGAAAGCGGCAGCCATGACGAGCTCATCGGCAACGGCGGCTGTTATGCCCGGCTTCACAGCCACCAGTGCCATGTCACGCCGCTCAAGCCGGCCGCGCAGGGCCAGGGCGAACCCTTCTTCAGGTTCGTGAGAAAAGGGGAGCTCGACAGCGGCGGACAGGCGCGGGAGGAGGAAGGATGAGGCTCAGGACCGTGTCCGCTCATTCGAGGGTCAGGAAGACACGGGAGGAAAGGGGTCGGCTCGGAGACCGGCACATCATGCGGATCGAACGGCAGTTCCTCCCCGCTGCCCTCGAGATCCTCGACACGCCTCCGTCTCCTGTGGGCAGAACCCTTGCCTGGGTAATCATGGCGGTCTTTTCCACAGCAGTCCTGTGGGCCTGCCTCGGCCATGTCGACGTCATCGCCGTGGCCCAGGGGAAGCTCATCCCGAGCGGTCGCGTCAAGGTCATCCAGCCCCTCGAGAAAGGGGTGGTCAAGACCCTCCACGTCAGTGACTACCAGTACGTGGAAAAGGGGGCCCCCCTCATCGAGCTTGACCGCACCCTCACCGGTGCCGACCAGGCCAGGCTCGCGGAAGAGCTCTCGTTCATCGAAGCGTCCATCGAGCGGCAGGAGCTGTTCGTGAAGCTCCTGGACAGCCCGGGGAAGCCCGTGGACCTCCCGCGCCTCGATTCGCTCCTTTCGGCCCGGACAAGGAGCGAAGGCCATGCAAGCCGGGTCAGGCTGCTCCACCAGCAGTTGAAGAGCTACCAGTCGAAGCGTGAGGCCCTGACGGCAGAGCTCATGGAAAAGGATGCGCAGCGGCGCTCCAGCGCCGCGCTGATCAGCCAGATGGAGGAGACCCTTCCCCTCGCCCTCATGAGGCTTCAGGCCTATCAGTCACTCAGGAGCACAGGCGCTGTCTCCGGGTTCGACTGCATGGACAGGGAGAAGGAGTACATCGACCAGCGCCAGGCCCTGGCAGCCGAGCGCGCCCGCCAGGAGCAGCTCACCGCCTCAGTCCGCATCATGGAGAAGGAGATCCAGGCCCTCGACGCCGATGCCCGCAGGCAGGCCCTCTCCGACATCCAGGAATCCGAGCGCCAGCGGCAGGCCATCAGGCAGGAGCTCACGAAGGCGGCGGACCTCAACGCCAGGCAGATCATCACCGCACCGGTCTCGGGAGAGGTGCAGCAGCTTGCGGTGAACACCATCGGCGGCGTGGTGACCGAGGCCCAGCCCCTCATGCTCATCGTGCCCAGGGGCGAGCACCTGGAGGCCGAGGTGAACGTGGAGAACAAGGACATCGGTTTCATTCGGGAGGGTCAGAAGGCGGAGGTCAAGGTGCACACCTTTCCGTTCACCCGCTACGGCGTCATCGGCGCAACGGTTGAAGGCGTCACCCGGGATGCGGTGGAGAGCAGGGAGGCGCAAGGGGATGAGAAGAGGGCGCTAGCCTACCGGATGAGGCTCCGGTTGGACCGGTCGAGCATGATGATCGACGGCAGGAGGGTGAGCCTCGCCCCGGGCATGGCCGTGACCGCGGAGGTCAAGACCGGCAGGCGCAGGCTGATCGAGTATTTCCTTTCGCCGCTCATCCGGCACGTGGATGAGAGCGTGCAGGAGAGATAGGCATACGTTGAACGATGAGGAGCGTATTGTTATGAGAGAGTGTACGTTTTCTTCGGGGTCCTCCGGAAGGTGTGGGTGGATGACGGTATCCCTGGTCTGTCTCCTGGTGCTGTGCCTGTGCGCAGGCGCGTGCTCCAAAGGGGGCTCGTCGGCGGACAGGCCGCCGTCGATCATCATCGACGCATCCACCAACAAGACCGGCGTCTCGGGCCTGAGCTCCAGCGACGATGCTGACCCGAACTACAACGCCAGGGGCCTGAGCCCGAACCGCGAGTTCTCCTCCATGCTGCCCAACGAGCGGGTCGACCCCTTCACCGGCAACCTCTCCATTTCGCTCACCCCCATAAGCCTGCCCCAGAACGGCGGCTGGGATTTCAAGCTCACGCTCTCGTACAACAGCAAGCTTCACCGGGACAGATTTCTCAGGGATATCGCCGAAGACTCATGGGTCGGGGTCGGCTGGTCCCTGCACGTCGGCCGTCTCATCGCCCCCAGGTCCGCCTCCATGGAGATCGAGATGCCGGACGGCTCGAGCCACAAGTGCTACTCGAAGCACCCGGGCGATGTGTTCAACAGCGCAGGCCCGTGGGTGACCAGGGAGGGCTGGCTGGTCGTCGCCAATACGGACGGCACCTACACGCTCACCCTCAATGACGGCATGAGGTACGTCTTCTCGTCCCTGGACGCCGTGATCGTCGGGATCACCTCGCCCAGGCAGTGCTGCCCGGCAACCAGCATCGTAGACACGACGGGCAACACCATTACCATAACGTACAAAAGCCCGTCCCCCCAGACCCTTTCGGGAAGGCAGGCCTTCATCGAGACCATTACCGATACGTGCGGCCGCACGATCGCCTTCACGTCCACCACGAGCGATGCCGGGCCGTCGCACCTGGACAGCATCGCTGTCGGAGGCCGCACCTACAGGTTCACGTACGACGCCGTGAGCGAGAGCGTGGGAAGCCCCCGGTTCAAGCTCCTGCGGACCTTTATCGCCCCCGAGGACAAGCGCTGGGAGTTCGCCTACCATGTGACGAGGCCGCTGTTCGAGCTCAAGGAGTATGTCACGCCCACGGGCGCACGGGCAACGTTTTCGTACGCCACGGTCAATTTCGCCGACCCCCACGCCCTCATGAGGTACCTGCCGTACCGCTGCGTTTCCAGCAAGACCCTGTCGGGGGACTGTGCCGGAGGTGTCTGGAAATACACCTATCTCCAGGGGAACACGACCTATGTCGAGGGGCCGTTCGAGCTCGACGGCTCCACCCCGAAGCCTGAATGCAGGCAGCTTCGCTACACGTTCCACGGCTATCCCAATGTGGGCCGCGGCACCTTCTACCTCACCGGCATGCTCGAAAACAAGCAGGTCTGCGCGAACAGGGGCGGCACCTATTACAAGTTCCAGGAAGAGACCTACGCCTGGGACAGGCACCCGGTCCTGGAGAACCCGGTCTACGGGACCGGCCACGACGACGACATCATCTACGAGCCTGTCCTCAAGGGCAAGAGGACCACCCGGTGGACGGTCTACCCGGGAGGAAACTCTGCTGAACAGGTGAATTCCATCACCTACGGGGGGTACGAGACCGATCCGCACGGCCACCCCACCACCATCACGGAGCAGGGCGACAGGACCCGGACCACGGACCTGACGTACTGGTACAACGAAGCGGACCATATCATCGACGACAAGCACGTGGAGACCCAGGTCATCACCGTGGGGAACGAGAAGATCACGAACTCGTTCACGTACAACCCTGACGGGACGACGAGGGCCAGGACCATGAGCGGTGTCACCACGACGTACGGCTACCAGAACGGCAACCTCACCAGCGTGACCGATGCCAGCGGACGGGTCACCACCTATACCTATCAGAACGGCAGACCCCGGACCATCAACAAAGGGGGGCTCTACACCGAGGTCCACGACATCGATTTCTGGGGGAACGTACAGCAGGCGACGAACGGACGGGGCTTTTCGACCTTCTACGCCTATGACGGCCTGGGCCGCCTGAAGGCCGTAACCCCTCCTGCGGGGGACGCCATCTCCTATACCTACGCCCGTACCGGGACCTATGTGAAGAGGCAGCGGGGCTCCCACGTGCTGTACACCCTCTTCGATTCCCTGGGCCGGACCATCGGGACCTGCGACACGGGCAGCGGGGTGAGAAAGGAGGTAGCCTACGACTCCCTGGGCAGGAAGATCTTTGCCTCGCACCCCTACCGGGGGTCGTATTCACCTGCGGACCGGGCCATCGACGCTTTGTACCAGGAGGTGTACGATCCGGACCGGAAGCCGGAGGCCCCGCAGCCCCCGGTGGTCACCGAGGTGATCCCGGGCGCCGACTGCATGCAGGTGGTCTGGACCTGCCCGAGCCGTGACGTCTTCTTCAACGTCAGGCTGAACGGCCACGTGTACGAGGCCCTCGACTACACCAGCGCGGTGATCGTAGGGCTGCAGCCCAGCACAGCGTATGCCGTCGAGGTGCAGGCTGTGAGCTGGTACGACAGCTCCTGCGCATCGCCCTGGGCATCGGGCGGCACCCACCAGACCGGGTCCGCGGACACCACGCCGCCACCGCCCCCCTCGAATCTCTCGGCCCGGGCCGACGGCACCATCGTGTGGCTCACCTGGGACGAGAATGTCGTGGACGACCTCCAGGGATACTTCATCGAGTACAGCATCAAGGGCAGCCAGGCATGGAACCAGTTGGCCAACCCCGGGTTCCCGGGCATGCTCATGGAACATTCCTGCCTGCGGGGCATGACATCCTGGAGGGCCAGGCTGCAGCCCGACACGGTCTACGAGTTCCGGATGCGCGCCGTTGACCACAGCAGGAACGAGTCCGCCGACACCTGCTCGAACGCGGTCACCACTGCAGCGCAGTGAGCGGGAAAGGAGCTGACGCATGAAGAAGCTATTCTTTCTGACGGTCCTCGTGGGCGCCCTGCTGGCGGGGACGCCCGCCCTGACGCATGCCGCGGGTGGAGAACGGTACGAGTACGACATCCTCGACCGCGTCACGGACGTCTACGTGTGCGCCGACGGGGCAGAGGACAGAAACACGTACCACTACGAATACGATGCGGCCCTGAACACCGTCTATGTCTACAACGAGCTCAACTACATGACCGGGTACACCTACGAGTCGTTCGGAGACCCTGACGAGAAGCGGCTCGTGCGGGTCAAGCTCGAGGAGGTGCAGGGGCCCAATCCCGACTGGTACTACGTGCAGGGGAGCACCACCTGCCAGTACACGGCTGCGGGCAAGATCAGACAGGCGAGCCAGACCAGCGGAGGCCGGACGATCACCCATTCCTATGTATACGACTCACGGCAGTTCCTGGTGAGCGAGTCGCATCCGGAGACAGGAACGGTCAACTACAGCCATGACGCCGCCGGGAATGTGATCAGCCGAAGAGACGCCCGGGGGACCGTCGGGTATTCGTACGACGAAGCAGGCCGTCTCCTGGACATCACCTACCCGAGCCCCACACCGAGCGTGTCCTATGCCTACGACAACGCGGACAACGTCATCAACGCGACCTCATACGTGGGAATGACCCCCGTGAGCTCGACCAACTATGCATACACCCCCGACGACAGGCTGTCGGGCAAGACGTATGTGTACAACGTCGGCGGGACAAAGGTCTCTGCGTCGCAGGGCTGCACCTATAACGGGCAGCGCAGCCTCGAGCGCGTCACCTACCCGAGCGGACGGGTGGTGACCTACCGGTACCATCCGGACGGGATACGGGTGCAGCACGTGCACGATTCGGTCACCGACACCTACCTCGCCGCTGACATCGCCTACCACCCTTCGGGCGACATGGAGCAGTACACCAGCGGCAACGGCATCACGACCACCATCGGTCACGATGGATACCAGCGGGTGAGCCGGGTCAGCATCGAGGGGGTCAGGGACATCCGCTACGGCTATACAGCCTGCGACGATATCGAGTCCATCTCCTACGGGAACACGCTCATCACCCTCAGCTACGACTGCATCAGGCAGCTCCACGATGCATACGGCCCCTGGGGGCAGCTCACCTTCGGGCACGACTATTTCGGCAACCGCACCTCGCTGGCAAGGCATCCCTCCAATGACAATCACTTCCTGACATCCTACACCTATGACACCACAAACCGGCTGGCGTCTTCCAGGACCCAGATCGTCGAAATCGGGGGAGGGGGGCAGTACACGTCCGAATACTCCTACGACGGGTCCGGAAACATGACCAATAATAGCGCCCGCACGTTCGGGTACAGCCTTGCCGGCCACCTCACCACGGTAGACGGGAGCCAGGTGTACTGGTACGACGACAAGGGCAACCGCATCCGGAAGAACGAAGGCCAGACAGCCACCCTGTACCATTACGGGCCGAGTGGCGAGGTCCTCGGGGAGAGCGATGCTTCCGGAAGCCCCACCTGTGATTACATCTACCTGAACGGCAGGGTGATCGCCAAATACGTGGAGGCTTCCGGGACCCTCACCTATTTCCACCACGACGCCCTGGGCAACACGGTGGCCCAGACCGATGGGAGCGGGGCCGTCGTGATGCTGGCGGACTACGAGCCGTTCGGGGCCGCGACCATGACGGGCACCAGGGAAAAGAGGCTTTTTACCGGCAAGGAGCACGACGTTACCGGTCTCGACTACTTCGGCGCCCGCTACTACGACCCGGCCCTGGGCCGCTTCCTCTCCCCGGACCCTGCCGGACCCGACCTCATGGATCCGCAGAGCTACAACCGGTACGCTTACTGCTTCAACAGCCCCTACAGATTTGTAGATCCGGACGGAGAGTGGGGGGAGGATATTCATTATGAGTACACGCTCAGATCGGCAAGAACACACTTCCCTGAGATTTATGCGAGGGTTATTGCTTCTGCAGACGCAAGAGTGGACTCTTATTCCGGAGGGAAAAGCTTCCTGCCGGTCTTCGGCAACCAGAGCTATCACTTCAACACCTCGGGAAAAGGCAAGGGCGGGGACCCGTCAGATTCGAGGATCATCCTCGCAAACAGTCATCTGAACAAAGCAGTTGCCCTCTGGAAAGCAAGCCTGGCAGAAGGGAAGAAAGGGCTGTGCGCAGACAGACGGCTTGAATCCCGGCTTCGGACAAGGGCCTTGGTGGAGCTGGGCACTGGCCTGCACGCCTTCCAGGACGTAACCGCCCACAATGACGTGTTGACGCACAGGTTCCTCGGCTTCCTCTATCACAACAGCCCGGAGCTGTCTTTCGGGCTGCTCACCAATTATGCTGACTCGAAGAAATGGAATATTTATGGACACATGCAAGTCCAAAAGGATACGGATGATTATATAAAAAAGTTTACCGAGCTGGCAAAGAAATGAAAAGATGGAAAAAAATCACTCTGCTCATCCTGTGCATCATCATCGGCTACCACGTACTGAGCAATATCATACGCTACCCCTACAGGGTCAGGCCATTGACCGTGCGCGTCATGGACGCAGAAACCAAGGCACCCCTCCAGGGCATCCCCGTACGCTACAGCCTGTCTTCTTATCGAGTGCAGCGCTTCATCCTGTTCATTATCCCAAGCCCTGACCCGAGGTCGATCTATGAGTACAACATCGAGAAGCTGTACAGGACGAACAGCAACGGAGAGGTTTCAATCACTGGGAATACGGCCTACATAAAAGCCAGCATGAAGGTATACACCGAGGACATCGTAGTGAACATGGACGTTAAAGAAGAGCATGAAAACCTGGCCAAAGGGCCGGACAGGATGCCCATGCTTCTGGGCGCCTGCTTCGACCTGGACGGGAATTTTCTCGAAAATCCGGTCAAGGCTTACAACGGCTCCTACATCATGACCTCGGCGCGAACTTCACGCCTCAACTACTCACGAAGAAACGAGCTCGGCTATCTCGTGTACTCGGATGGCGGCCTGAATAAGAAGAGCGAACTCGTCACGGTCTACCTTTCAAAGAGGCGGGATACAGAAAAGCAACCCCCTGACACCCGGTAACAGAGTGCTGTTATGTAATTGGAATGAGAGGAGGAATCAATGGAAGAGAAGTCGAGCGATGTCGTCTGGATCGCGAACCCTGTCCTCCACGATGATATGCGTTCTGCCCGTACAGTTGCGGACTCCCGCGTCGAACGCGCCGGGTATGTCATAGCTTACAGCAATGCGGGAGGCGGCGGCGAACCAGGTCCTGAAGACCCGGGGCCCGAGCCCGGCAGCACCACTGAAGGAGGCACCACGCCCCAGCATGTCATCTTCTCGGGCACAACCACCTTTCCAGGCGAGGAAACCCTTTCCTTTGATGCTGTGGACTCACGTTCCGACGGTGCCTCTGCCGGGATGTACAAGGCGCTGGCCGGCGGCGGCAGCGGCGACGACACCCTCAGCGGCACCCCGGAGAACGACACCCTCGACGGCGGCGCCGGTGCGGATACCATGTACGGCGGGACCGGCGACGACACCTACCTGATGGAGAATCCCGGAGACAGGGCAATCGAGCTGGCGTCCGAGGGGAACGATACCATCAGGAGCACGGTCTCGGCCACCCTGCCGGCCCATGTCGAAAACCTCTTTCTCGACGGCGCAGGCGACCTCTACGGCATCGGCAACGAGCTCGACAACGCCCTCACCGGGAATACCGGCAATAACATCCTTTCCGGGCTTGCCGGCAACGACACCCTCGACGGCGGCGCCGGAGGAGACACCATGTACGGCGGGTCCGGCGACGACACCTTCCTGGTGGAGGATGCCCGGGACACAGTCATCGAGGCTGTGGCCCAGGGACACGACACCGTCATGAGCACGGTCTCCTTCACCCTGACCGGAAACGTCGAAGACCTCACCCTCATGGGCATTGGCGACACCACGGCCATTGGCAACGAACTCGACAACCGCATCACGGGCAATGCCGGGAACAACACCCTGAGGGGAGGGCCGGGCAGGGACACCCTCGATGGCGCCGCAGGGGCCGACACCCTATTTGGCGGGGCCGGAGACGACGTCTATCTGGTGGACTCCGGAGGCGATGTCGTCATCGAGGGTGACGAAGAAGGCATCGATACCGTCATCAGCTCTGCGAGCCATACCTTGAACTTCGGCGTAGACCACCTCGTCCTCACCGGCGCGGCAGCAGCCGGGACCGGCAACCCGCTCGACAATCTCATCACAGGGAATGCGGGCAGCAACACCCTCACCGGGATGGCCGGGAACGATACCCTGGACGGCGGCGCCGGCGCTGACGCCATGACGGGCGGGGAAGGCGACGACGTGTATCTGGTGGACGACGCCGGAGACATTGTGACCGAGAACCAGGGCGAGGGCAGCGATACGGTGCTGAGCTCCATCGCCTTCACCCTGGGCAGCCACGTGGAGAACCTCTTCCTCATGGGCGACGCCTCCGTGAGCGGTGTCGGCAACGCACTCGACAACACCCTCACCGGCAACACCGGGGGCAACGCACTGGAAGGCAGTGCAGGCAACGACACCCTCGACGGCGGGGCAGGGGCGGACACGCTCATCGGTGGGGAAGGCGACGACACCTTCCTGGTGGATTCCCCGATGGATGCCGTGATCGAGCACGACGGCCAGGGATACGACAGGGTCCTGAGCTCGGCATCCTTTACCCTGGGCGGCAATGTCGAGGAGCTTGCCCTCATGGGGAATGCCGCCACCGGCACAGGCAACAGCCTCGACAACCGGCTCACCGGCAACAATGCCAGGAACGTCCTGACAGGCCTGGCAGGCAACGACACGCTGGACGGCGGGGCAGGGGCGGACACCATGAGCGGTGGAACCGGCGACGACGGCTACATTGTCGACAGCGCGGGCGACGTCGTCGTCGAGCAGGCAGGCGAAGGCAGCGACTGGGTGGCAGCAGCCATCGACTCATACACCCTTCCCGCCAATGTCGAAGCCCTCTACCTCAGGGGCCCGGGCGCAGGCAGCGGCGCCGGCAACGCGCTGGACAACTACATTGCCGGGAACTGGAACAGCAACACCCTCAGCGGCGGTGCAGGCAACGATACCCTCGACGGCTGGATGGGCAGCGACACCCTCGCCGGAGGCACGGGTGACGACACCATCTGGGTGTACAGCACCGAAGACGTGGTGATCGAGCACGCAGACGAAGGGACCGACACCGTGGTGAGCTATATCAGCTACACCCTCGGTCCGAATCTCGAAAACCTCGACCTCTCCCATGGAACGGGCCTCCACGGCACAGGGAACGAGAAGGCAAACGTGATGTACGGTTCCGGCAGCAGGGGCACACTGGCCGGTCTCGCCGGCAACGACACCCTCTTCGGCGGCACGGGCAGCGACACGCTCTCTGGCGGCGCGGGTGACGACATCCTCGCCGGCTCCACCGGCAACGACCATATGGAAGGAGGATCCGGAAGCGACACGTACCGCGTGGGCCCCCATGAAGGCCAGGACGTTATCTCCAATTCCGACGCGTCGCCGGGCCGTCAGGACTGCCTTGTCCTCACCGAAGGGATTACCCCTGCTGCCGTGAGTCTGACCCGCGACGGCTCAGACCTCGTCGTCGCCACGGGAGATGCCGCCCACACGGTGAGAGTCGTTTCCTTTTTCACCAGCGACACAAACGCCCTGGACACCATCACCTTCCTGGACGGCCCCAATGGTACCGCGGGCACGGTCTGGGACCTCGCATACATCAAGGCGCAGACCCTGACGACACAGTCCCCCACAGACGGGGATGACGTCCTTACGGGCACGCCGGAAAACGACTCCATCGACGCCCTGGCCGGCAACGATCTTATATACGGGCTCTCCGGGGATGACGTTCTCAGGGGGGGACCCGGAAACGACACGCTCGAAGGCGGCGAAGGCAGCGATGCCTACCTGTTCGGCCGTGGCGACGGAAGCGATACGATATACAACAACGACGACCTGGCCTCGAGCAGCGACGTCCTGCTCTTCGACAACGGCATCGCGCCTGCGGACGCAGCCCTTATTCGGGTCGCCGACGACCTCCTGGTGAGCGTCACAGGGACGAATGACCGGGTTCTCATAAACGGGTACTTCATTTCCGACGGAAACGGGGGATATGCGCTCGACAGCATCCGGTTCGCCGACGGCACGGTGTGGGACGTGAACACTGTCAAGCTGAAGCTGCTCCAGGGGACACCGGGCAATGACCTGATATCGGGGTATGCCTCCCCGGATGTCGCTGACGGCTTTGCAGGCAACGACACCATCTTCGGGAACGGGGGCAGCGATACCCTCAGAGGGGGCGATGGGGACGACGTGCTCAGTGGGGGTCAGGGCAATGATGTCCTGCAGGGAGATGCAGGGAACGACACCTATCTCTTCGGCGCACAGGACGGTCAGGATACTATTGCCAACAACGAGCCATCCCAGAGCGGTTTCGATGTCCTGCTGCTGGACAGCGGGATATCGCCCGACATGGTCACCCTGGAGCGCAGCTCCGATGATCTCGTCCTTAAGCTGAACGGCACTGCCGCCCAGGCCTTGATCCTGAATTACTTCGCTCATGACGGCACAAACGGCTCTGCGGTGGATGAGATCAGGTTCGCCAACGGCACGACATGGGATGTGAACACGGTCAGGAGCATGGTTGTCCAGTCCACCGCGGGGGATGACCTGATCTCCGGGTCTTCCGCCCCGGATATCATCGACGGTCTCGCAGGAAACGACACCATCCTCGGGAATGGCGGCAATGACCATCTGATCGGCGGCGCCGGCGACGACTTCCTCTCCGGAGGGGAGGGCGACGACTCCCTCTCGGGCAGCCCGGGGAACGACACGCTCGACGGCGGACCAGGAGCCGATACCATGACAGGCGGCATCGGAAACGATGTCTACCTCCTGGACAGCCCGGCAGACGTGGTGACAGAGGTCGCGGGCGAAGGCAACGATACGGTGTGCACCCCGTTCACCCATACCCTCGGCGGCACGTTCGAGGACCTGATTCTCACGGGATCCGCCGCCGTCAACGGCACGGGCAACAGCCTCGACAACCGGCTCACCGGCAACAGCGCCAGGAACGTGCTGACCGGCCTGGCTGGCAACGACACCCTCGACGGCGGGGCAGGGGCTGATACCATGGTGGGCGGTGCCGGCGACGACGTCTACTGCATCGACAGCACCTCGGACAAGATCACCGAGAAATCAGGACAAGGGACGGATACCGTGCTGAGCTCCATCACCTTCACCCTGGGGAGCAACCTCGAAAAGCTTACCCTGACCGGCTCTGCCGCCATCAAGGCCAAGGGCAACTCGCTGAACAACGTGCTGGTCGGGAACAGTGCAAACAACGCCCTCTCAGGCGGCACCGGCGCGGATACCATGGCGGGGGGGCCCGGCAACGACACGTATACGGTGGACAACGTTTCAGACATTGTCATGGAGAGTCCGGACGAAGGGATCGACACCGTGTCCACTTCGTTGACCTACGTCCTCGGCGACAACGCCGAGAACCTGAAGCTGACCGGCTACTCGTCGCGCAGCGGCACAGGCAACGCGCTGGACAACTGGCTCACCGGCAACAGCGCCAGGAACGTGCTGACCGGCCTGGCGGGCAACGACACCCTCGACGGCGGCGCCGGTGCGGATACCATGATCGGTGGTACGGGAGACGATACCTATGTCGTGGGGAGCTCCTCGGACAAGGTGCTGGAGAGCGCAGGGGAGGGAGTTGACACGGTGCGGAGCTCCACCACGTACACCCTGGGCAGCAACCTCGAGAACCTCACCCTGACAGGCATCTCCTCGATAAAAGGCACGGGCAACGACCTCGACAACTGTCTCACCGGCAACAGCGCGAACAACAGGCTCACCGGAGGAGCGGGCAACGACACCCTCGACGGCGGCTCGGGAAGGGACACCCTGATCGGAGGGATCGGAAACGATGTGTATGTCGTCGAGAGATCGACGGACAAGGTCACCGAGAATGCGGGAGAGGGTACGGACACGGTGCTGAGCTCCGTGACCTTCACCCTGGCCGCCAACGTGGAGAACCTCACCCTGACGGGCACTGCCGCCATCAACGGCACAGGCAATGCTCTGGACAACGTCATCACGGGAAACAGCGCCGGCAACGTCCTTGACGGCGGCACCGGCAATGATACCCTGATGGGAGGGGCAGGCAATGACACCTATGTGGTCGACACGCCAGGCGATGTGATCGTCGAAAACCCTGCCGAAGGGATCGATACGGTTTCCTGCTCCTTTACTTGCGCCCTCGCAAGCGAGGTGGAGAACCTGACCCTCACCGGCGCTGCCGCCATCAGCGGCACGGGCAACGACCTCGACAACTATCTCACCGGAAACAGTGCAGGCAACTCGCTCACCGGAGGAGCGGGGAACGACACCCTCGACGGCTGCGCCGGTTCAGACACCATGAGGGGAGGCCCCGGCGACGACACCTGCTGCATCGACAGCCCATCCGACATGGTCATCGAGAACGCGGGTGAAGGGATCGACACGATTCGGAGCTCGATAACCTACACCCTGGGCAGCACCTTCGAGAACCTCACCCTCACCGGCACCGCCGCCATCAGCGGCACGGGCAACGACCTCGACAACCGGCTCACCGGAAACAGCGCAGGCAACACGCTCACCGGCGGAGCGGGCAACGACACCCTCGACGGCAGCGCCGGTGCGGACACCCTGGCAGGGGGCACCGGCGACGACACCTACGTCGTGGACAGCACTTCAGACAGGATAACCGAGAACCCGGGAGAAGGTACGGACACGGTCCTGAGCTCTGTGACCTGGACCTTAGGCAGCGATCTCGAGAACCTTACCCTGACAGGCACCTCCTCCATCGGCGGCATCGGCAACAGCCTTGGCAATTACCTCATCGGCAACAGCGCGAGCAACACGCTCGCCGGCGGAGAGGGCAACGACACACTTGACGGCGGCGCCGGTGCGGACACCCTGGCAGGCGGTTTCGGTGACGACACCTATATCGTGAACAGCATAACGGACAGCCTGATCGACAGGATCATCGAGCATAATGTGGAAGGAAGGGATACGATACTGAGCTCCATCACCTACACCCTGGGCAGCGGCATCGAAAACCTCACCCTGACCGGCACTGCCGCCATCAGCGGCTCGGGCAACAGCCTCGACAATTACCTCACCGGCAACAGCGCGCCAAACTATCTGACGAGCGGACAAGGCCAGGATACCCTCGACGGCGGGCCTGGGGCGGACACCATGTATGGAGGTACGGGAGACGATACCTACTTCATCGACGATGCAGGGGATGAAGCGATCGAGTATTATGACGACTACGGCATGCACGACACCCTGATGAGCTCCATCACCACGGGCCTGGCGCCCTACATCGAAAACCTCACGCTGATCGGCTCATCTGACATCGACGGCTACGGGAACTATCATAAAAACGTGCTGACAGGCAACAGCGGGAAAAACTTCCTGAAGGGAGACGGCGGCGCCGACACCCTGGCCGGGGGCGCAGGGAACGACACCCTCGAAGGCGACGACGGGGACGACATCTACCGGTTCGGACAGGGAGACGGGCAGGACACCATCGTCAACAACAGTACCGCAGAGGACGTCGATACCCTGAGCTTTGTGGATGCCGCACGGCGGGACCTCTGGTTCTCCCGGAGCGGGAACGATCTGGTGATGACCGTTGCGGGCACCACCGACAGGGTGACGGTGAGCGACTGGTACGGGGGGAGCGTCAACCAGCTCGACAGGCTCACAGCGGAAGGCTGTGTGCTCCACAACACGATGGTTGACCGACTGGTGAACGCCATGGCTTCCTATGCCGTGCCTTACGGCGCGGGGAACGTCATACCGCAGGACGTGCAGGACGCATTGGCGCCCCTGATCGCCTCGGCCTGGCAGCCCGAAGGGATCTCATGAAGAAGAGCTCCGCAACGGTTTCCTGAAGGGGGCACCCGTGCGTATCCTGTTCATGCACCGCAACTTTCCGGGCCAGTTCCTCCACCTCGCCCGGTTCCTGGCCAGGGACCCGGGCAACCGGGTGGCCTTCATCACGGAGCGGAAGGACCGCTTTCTTCCGGGCGTGCTGAAGGTCGTCTATGAGCTGAAGAAGCGGGGCACTTCCGCTACCCACCGCTACCTCCGCTTCTTTGAGGAGGCGGTCCTCCACGGCCAGGCCGCGGCGCGCGCAGCCATGGACCTGAAGAAGAAGGGTTTCGTCCCTGACGTCATCGTGGGCCACACCTGGGGCCAGACGCTGTTCATGAAGGACGTTTTTCCGGATGTCCCGCTCGTGGGGTATTTCGAGTGGTTCTACCGTGCACGCGGGTCGGACGTGGACTTCGACAGGGCATATCCGCTGACCATCGACCGTGAGGCCCTGGTTCGGATCAGGAACTCCCACATCCTCGTAGACCTGTACACGTGCGACCAGGGCATCTGCCCGACGAACTGGCAGCTCGACCAGTTTCCGCAGGAATTCAGGCGCAAGATCAGCGTCATCCACGACGGCATCGACACCGGCTACTTCAGGCCGGGCCTGGTCTCAGGCCCGGTGCTCCCGGAGCTGAACCTGGACCTCTCCGGTGCGAACGAGATCGTTACCTATGTCTCGCGGGGCCTCGAGCCGTACCGGGGTTTCCCCCAGTTCATGGAGGCCGCTTCCCTCGTCCTCGAGAAGCGGCCGGGATGCCACATCGTCATCGTTGGCGAGGACAGGGTGTTCTACGGCAGGGGCCTTCCGGAAGGAAAGACCTACCGGCAGCTCGCCCTGGAAACACTCTCGCCGGACACCACACGGCTCCATTTCACCGGCCGCATACCCTACGATCAGTATCGCAGGATCCTCCAGGCATCTTCTGTCCACGTCTACCTGACGTATCCCTTCGTGCTCTCGTGGTCCATGCTCGAGGCCATGTCCACCGGGTGCCTCGTCCTGGCATCAGGAACGCCGCCGGTCACCGAGGTGATCAGCGACGGCGTAAACGGCATCCTCATCGATTTCTTCTCCCCCCGAATGATAGCGGACAAGGTGATCGAGGCGCTTAAGAATCAGGGCGATCTGGCAGGGATCAGGCAGCGCGCCCGGGAGACCATCCTCGAGGGGTACGACCTGAAGGCTTCGCTGTCCCGGCAGATGAGGCTGCTGACACAGTGCGCAGGAGGCGCAGGGCCGTGCTGAAAAAGGTGAGGATCGTGACCGCGACCGCAAGGAACCAGGTGGAGTTCTGGCACCTCACGCTGCTGGGCCAGTCCCTCGGGCTCTTCCCCAGACAGGACAACCTCACCCTGTCGATCTTCCACCAGAACATCGGCGGCAGGCGAAGAGGGCTGGGCGCGCTCTACAATACCTTCCTCGATGCCAGGTACAGCGACGAGATCATCCTGTTCGTCCATGACGACGTCTACCTGCACGACTGGCACCTTGTCCACCGTCTGAACGAGGCCACGGCCAGCTATGACGTCGTGGGTCTTGCGGGCAACACGAGCCCGGACTTCGACGAGCCCTCCTGGATGCTCGCATGGGACCTCGGGAAGCACCCCGGAGGCCGTCAGCCGCTGCGGTTCCTGTCAGGCACGGTGGGCCACCTGGTGAGAGGCAGGACGCAGGTTTCCCATTACGGTGACTCGCCCCGGGAGTGCGGGCTCCTGGACGGTCTGTTCCTGGCAGTGAACACGAAAAAGATCCTCGAGCACGGGATCAGGTTCGACCAGCAGTTTCACTTCCACTTCTACGACCTCGACTTCTGCCGCCAGTGTCTAAAGCAAGGCCTCCGCCTCGGCACCTGGCCCATCGCGGCCACCCACGGCAGCGGGGGCGGCTTCGGATCACAGGAGTGGCTGTCCGCCCGGGAGGCATACCGTGCCAAGTGGGGGACAGACGGCATCCCCAGCCCTTCTCTTACCGAGCGGGCATGATCGCATCGCTATTAATTTGAAAGGGTTATCGTTGACATGCCCGGGCCCCTCTGCTAACAGACCCTTAACCCTGCTGCGGATTCAAGGGAACCCGGTGCGATTCCGGGACGGGGCCGCCGCTGTGAACGGTGACAGGCGCCCCCAGTATACGCCACTGCGAAAGCGGGAAGGCTGGGGCGGCTGGACGATCCGTGAGTCAGAAGACCTATCCGCGGTACTGGACTACATCCGCGTGCCTGGATGGAGACTCCAAGGGATTTCAACCGTGGAGGTGTCCGATGCTTCACCGTATTTCAAAGTTCATCAGTTTCCTTTTCCTGGTTTCCCTCGTGGTGCTGCCCCTCGATGCCGTTGCCGAGGAGATCGTGGTCACGGCCACGCCCATCAGGGACGAGTCCCCTGCCGGCGTGACCGCCAAGTCCCCCACCTCGTTCACCCAGACCGTGAAGGTCAACCCGCTGGCCAAGGGGCTCACGAGCACCATGAACGCCCTGCGGCTCTCCGGGAGCGCCGACCTGCCCGAGTACGGCCAGTCCTACCTGCCTTCGACCGTCTCCCTGCGCGGGGCCAAGGACCAGCAGACCCTCATCATGCTCGACGGCGTGCCCCTCACCTCCTCGCTGGGCGACCCCATCGACCTCTCGTTCTACCCCATCCCGGAGATCGACCGCATCGAGATCGTCAAGGGCAGCAACTCGGCCGCCTACGGCCCCTCGGCCATGGGGGGCGTGGTGAACATCGTCACGAGCGACCCGGGCATGGAGGATTCGGCGGAGTTCACCGCCTCGAAGGGGACCTTCGGCTTCAACCTCTACAACCTTCTCGTCACCACCGGAAACAGCGACGTGAGGCTCCTGCTGAACGCCACCCGGAGCTGGGGTGACAACGACTTCAAATACGAGCGGCCCGACGGCACCGAGGTCCGCAGGGAGAACAACGACTTCGTGCAGACCTCGCTCCTGTCGAAGCTCTGGTTCGACGCAGGGGGTTGGGACACCACGCTCACCGGCGCCTGGGCGGACGCCGGGTCCGGCGCGCCGGGCGGGGAAGGGGCAGGGGGCATGTACCTGACCCCGGACGACGAGGTGGAGGCGAACGGGTACTTCCTCCTGGGCAGCACGTCCAGGGACTTCGGCGATACCGGCAGGCTCACGGCGAAGCTCTCCCGGCACCGCACCAGGACCCACAACACCTACGACAGCATGTGGGTGGCAGGCGACTCCTGGACCGGCCTCACGAGCGACTACCTCGAGCTGGCCTATGCCCGCAGGCTCGGCATCCTCTCCCTCACGCCCGGGGCGGCCTGGCGCAGGGAGAACCTGAGCAGCGACCAGTACGGCAACCACAAGCGGTACACGGGCTCGGCGAGCCTGGGCTCCGCGCTCGACCTCGATCCGTTCCTCCTCTCCCTGGACCTCCGCTACGACAACAGCTCCGCCTTTGACGGCCAGTTTTCCTGGCACGCAGGCATGGCCTGGAAGGCCGCGCCCCACCTCACCCTGAAGGCCAACGCCGGGACCGGGTACCACGAGCCCACCATGGCCCACCTCTACTCGCCCTCGTCCTTCACCACCTTCATCTCGAACCCCGACCTCCGGCCCGAGGAGTCAATCGGCTTCGACATCGGGCCGCAGATCGAGTTCGACCGGTTCGGCCTCGGCGCGACCTACTTCGTGACCCGCTACGACGACCTCATCAAGCTCGAGTTCGACGCCGGCGCGAACACCATCACCTACGTCAACGTGGACAAGGCCCACGCCTCCGGTGTGGAGGCCTATGTCTGGGCCAGGCCGGCCGACATCCTGAAGCTGAGCGCAGGCTACATCCTGAGCTCCTTCCGGAACGGCAGCGGACCTTACGAGAGCAGGAACCTGCCCTTCAAGCCCGAGCAGATCTTCACCCTCCAGGCCGACCTCATGCCCGTGGTGCTCGGCCGGAGCACCGACCTGTTCGTGGCCTTCCAGTTCCGTGAAGGGGTCTATGAGGACGACGCCAACACGGAAAAGACCGGAAACCGGAACATCCTCGACGCCGGCTTTGCCGTGGAGGTGGTCAGGCACGCGGTGGCGGCCTTCAAGGTGAACAACATCCTGGGCGACGAGTCCGTGGAGTACAAATCCGGCGACTACTGGCTCCCGGTGCCCGGCAGGACCTACCGCGGCTCCCTTCAGGTGAGCTTCTGACGGAACAGAACCTCCCGATCAAGCACGCTACTTTCGGGGTCGGTATCGGTATCGGGGTCGAAAAGAAAAATCGATACCGATACCGACCCCGACCCCGATTGAGGAGAATACAGGGGAACATACGCAGACCTGACCGCGAAAAACACCTCCCGTGTTGACAAAACGGGAATCTTTCCGTGATAATCCCCTTTCATTGAATGCATAAGGAGGTCGGATGCTCACGTTCTCTACAGCCGGCGAATCCCATGGCCGGGGCGTGTTCGCCTTTCTCGACGGCCTGCCCGCGGGCCTGAGGGTGGACCGCGCCCTCATCGACGAGGACCTCGCCCGCCGCCAGAAGGGCTACGGCAGGGGAGGGAGGATGGCCATCGAGCAGGATGAGGTCGACGTGCTCTCGGGCATCCGGGGGGGCGTCACCCTGGGGAGCCCCATCCTCCTGGCGGTGTGGAACCGCGACTTCGAGAACTGGAAAGATTTCATGGACCCCTGGCGCATCGAGCCGGGCCGGGAGCTCCACACCCCTCGGCCAGGCCACGCCGACCTGGCTGGCGCTGCCCGGTTCGGGCACACGGACCTGAGGAACGTCCTCGAGCGCTCCAGCGCCCGGGAGACGGCCGGCAGGGTGGCGGCCGGAGGGCTGCTCAGGTCGTTCCTGAAGGCCCTGGGGATCGAGGTCTTCTCCTGGGTCACCCGCATCGGCGGGGCGGTCTGGGAGGGTCCGTTCGACTGGGCCGCGCGCGACGCATCGAGCGTCTTCTGTCCGGATCAGGCGGCGACACGGGCAATGGAGCAGGAGATCGACCGGGTGGTCGAGTCCGGCGACTCGATAGGCGGCGAGTTCAAGGCAGTGCTCTCCGGCCTGCCCGCGGGCATCGGCTCCTGCACCCAGTGGGACGCCAGGCTCGACACCATCGTCTCGGCCCACCTCATGTCCATCCCCGGCATCAAGGCGGTTCAGATCGGCCTGGGGGTCGAGTGCGGTACGCTCCCCGGCTCGCAGGTGCACGACGCGATCCTCCCCGGCACGCCCTTGAGGCGCGGGTCGAACAATGCCGGAGGCATCGAGGGGGGCATCTCCAACGGGGAGCCCCTCGTGGTCCGGTGCACCATGAAGCCCATCCCCACCCTGAAAGAGGGGCTCGCCACCATCGACATCCGTGACGGGTCGCCCGCCCGGGCGAGCTACGAGCGCTCTGACCACTGCGCCGTGCCCGCCGCGTCCGTGGTGGGGGAGGCCATGCTGATCATAGCGGTCTCGGCCGCCATCCTGTCGAGCTTCGGCCTGCCGAGCATGGACGCGCTCGCGGAAGCCTTCAGCCGCCAGCGGGGGGCGTTGTGATCTACCTCACGGGCTTCATGGGCTCTGGCAAGACGAGCGTGGGCAGGGCGCTCGCGAAAAAGCTGAATATGTCCTTCGTTGACCTCGACGACCACATCGCCGGAAAGGCGGGCACGCCCATCCCGGAGATATTCCGATGCGCGGGCGAGGACGCGTTCCGCTTCCTCGAACGGCAGGCGCTCCGTGAGGTCGCCTCCAGGCCGGAGCCGCACGTGGTGGCCACGGGCGGCGGTCTGCCGGTGGACCCGCTCAACCGGAGGATCATGAAGGCCTCGGGCGTGATCGTGCACCTGAGCGCTTCCTACGAGACCATCTCGGCCAGGGTGCCGGAGGACGGCGGGAGGCCCCTGTGGGGAGAAGGGGCAAAGACCCTCTACGCGACCAGGAGGGACGCCTACGAGGACGCGGACCTCACGGTCGAGACCGACGGTACGACCGTGGAGGCGGTGGCCGGGGAGATCGCAGGCGCCCTGCCGCTCGTCCCGCCGACCGTGGGGATCCTGGTGGAGGAAAACCCTTACCCGGTCTACATCGGCCGGGGCATCGTCCGGGACCTCCCGGCCCTGCTCAGGCGCCACGCACGGCCTGAGGGGATCTTCGCCCTGGTGGACGAGAACGTGCTCAGGCTCCACGGCACAGCCGTCGAAGAGGCCCTGGGCAGGTTTGCCCACCACGTCATGCCCGTGCCCTCGGGCGAGGCCTCGAAGTCGTTTGCCTTCCTGGACAGGGTGCTCGCTGAGATGTTCAGGCGCCTGGTGAACCGGCAGTGGGTGTGCATGGCCATCGGCGGCGGCGTGACCGGCGACCTCGCGGGCTTTGCCGCGAGCGTCTATATGCGGGGCATCCCGGTGGTCCAGGCGGCCACCACCCTGCTGGCCCAGGTGGACTCGAGCATGGGCGGCAAGACCGCGGTGAACAGCGAGTTCGGCAAGAACCTCGTGGGCACCTTCTTCCAGCCGCTCTTCGTCCTCTCCGACACGGCCTTCCTCGACACCCTCGATGCGGCGCAGCTCAGGAGCGCCATGGCCGAGGTGGTCAAGTACGGCGTCATCATGGACGCGCCCCTCTTCACGTACATTGAAAACGGCCCGCCGTACGACTATCAGAAGATCGTGGCCATGTGCTCCCGCGACAAGGCGTCCGTGGTGAGCAGGGACGAGCGGGAAGGGGGCGTGCGGAGGATCCTCAACTTCGGCCACACCTTGGGGCACGCGATCGAAAAGGGCACGGGATATACGGTCCTGCACGGAGAGGCCGTGGGGCTGGGCATGCTCTTCGCGGCGTGCCTCTCGAAGGAGCGCGGCATCCTGTCCGAAACCGAGCTCGACCGCATCCGGCACGTGATCGCCCGGGAAGGCATCGTGCCCGCGGGCCTCGCCCTGCCCGGGGTGCGGGAGGTGGCCGAGGCCATGGCCCTGGACAAGAAGGGCTCCTCGGAGGGCGTCCACTTTGTGTTGACACCGTCCATAGGTGATGTTAGCGTACAAAAACTTTCTGAAATCGAAGTGGTGGAAGCTTACAAAGGATTTGTCCATGGATATGCACGAGGCCTTTGACCGAGGCGATTTCCTCACCGTAGCCGATTCGGCGAGCGCGGCCAGGACCCCCGAAGAAATGCTCCTGGTGGCCGTCTCCCTGTACAAGCTCGGGAAGCTGGGCGACGCCATGGACTATTTCCGCGAGCTCTCCGACCTGGTGATGAAGCTTTCGAAGGGCTTTCTCTACATGGCGAAGATCCACCGGGACCGGGGCGAGCCCGAGACCGCCCGGTTCCTCCTCGAGCGCTACGCCCACTTCTACCCGGACGACGACGAGGCCCGCGACCTCCTCGAGGACAACGGCGAAGAGCCTTCCCTCGTGAGCGAAACCTCGCCCGAGCTCGCCAGGGTCTACGCCGCCCAGGGCCACTTCGAGCAGGCGCTCGAGATCTACGTGAGCCTCCTGGACAAGGGCCTGCACGACCCCGAGATCGAGAAGGAGGCCCGCAGGGCGCAGAGCATGCACATCGTCAGGACCCTCGAAGGCTGGCTCGAGAGGCTGCGCTCATGAAGGTCCTCATGATCAACGGTCCCAACCTCAACCTCCTGGGGACGCGGGAGAAGGGCGTCTACGGCATTGAAACGCTCTCCGGCATCGAGGAGAGGGTGCGGGCCAGGGCAGCGGAGCTCGGCGTGGAGCTCGACACCTTCCAGTCGAACCACGAAGGCGAGATCATCGAGAGGATCCACGGGGCCAGGGCCCAGGGGATAGAGGGCATCCTGCTCAACCCCGGCGGGTACACGCACTCCTCGGTGGCCATCCGGGACGCGCTCCTGGCCGTGGAGGTGCCCTTCATCGAGATCCACATCAGCAACGTCTCTGCGCGCGAACCCTTCCGCCAGAAAAACCTGTTTTCCGACATCGCCATGGGCTCCATCACCGGCCTGGGCGGTCTCGGGTACATCCTCGGACTAGAGGCACTGCATGAGCTATTGGGAACAAAGACTCGCTAAGGCCAGATCATACCTCAAGGGGCTCGACGCCATCATGCTCTCCTCCCGGTACAACGTCACCTACGTGACCGGGTACACCGGCTCGGACGCGGTGAGCGTGTTCACCGACACCACCTCGGACCTCTTCGTGGACTCCCGCAACACCCTGCAGGCACGAGAAGAGGCGCACGCCCAGGTCTACGAGATCAGGAAGCGCTGGGAGGAGATCTACGAGCACCTCCGGGGCCTGAACGTCAAGACCGTAGGCATCGAGTCGAACGTGCTCGACGTGGACAGCTTCCTCCAGATGAAGAACCTCTTCGTGGACATCCAGATGACCCCCATGGGCGGCCAGCTCAAGTACCTGAGGGCGGTCAAGGACCCCTCCGAGACCGCGCTCATCGCCGAGGCGGCCCGCATCGCGGGCGAGGCGCTCACGCAGGTGCTCGCAGCGGGCATCGTGGGCCGCAGGGAGATCGACGTGGCCTTCGACCTCGAGTGCGCCATGCGCAGGCTCGGCGCCAGCGGTCCGTCCTTCGAGATCATCGTGGCCTCGGGGCCCCGCTCGGCCATGCCCCACGGGGCGGCCTCCGAAAAGGTCATCGGGAAGGGCGAGGCCGTGGTGTTCGACTACGGGAGCCTGTACAAGGGATATGCCTCGGACGAGACCTGCACCGTGTTCACCGGCGAGCCGGACGCCGAGTTCGCCGAGGTCTACGGCCACGTGAGGAAGGCCCAGTCCCTGGCCATCGATGGCCTGAGCGCGGGCGTCAAGGCATCGGTGGTCGATCGGCTCGCCCGGGACTACCTCGAGGGCGTCGGGCTCGCCCGGTACTTCGGCCACGGCCTCGGCCACGGCGTGGGCATGGAGGTCCACGAGATGCCTGTCGTGTCGCACCTGTCGAAGGACACCCTCGAGAAGGGCATGGTGGTCACCATCGAGCCCGGCGTCTACCTGGCGGGCAGGTTCGGGGTCAGGATCGAGGACACGGTGCTCATCACAGATAATTCTTGCAAGCGACTCACAAATCTTGATAAGGATTCCATAAAAGTAACGACTTAGGAGATTCACGATGCAGTACTCGACAGCACAGTTCCGCAAAGGCCTGAAAATCGAGATCGACGGCGAACCGCTGACCATCGTCGATTTTCAGCACGTGAAGCCGGGTAAGGGCGGCGCCTTCGTCCGCACGAGGATGAAGAGCCTCATCACCGGGAACACCATCGAAAAGACCTTCCGCTCGGGTGAAAAGGTCGATGTCCCGAACCTCGAGGACAAGACCATGACCTACCTCTACGAGGACGAGACGGGATACTGGTTCATGGACAGCGCCACCTACGAGCAGACGAACCTGAAGGAAGAGCACGTGGAGGATGCCCTGGGGTACCTCAAGGAGAACATGGAGGTGCGCATCCTGTTCCACAACGACAAACCCATCGGCATCGAGGTGCCCATGTTCCTGGAGCTCTCCGTTGCCGAGACCGACCCGGGCCTGCGGGGCAACACCGCATCCGGCGGCTCCAAGCCGGCCAAGCTCGAAACCGGCAAGACGATCCAGGTGCCCCTGTTCATCAACGAGGGGGATGTGGTGAAGGTTGACACGAGGACGGACGAGTATATCGAGAGAGTGAGCTAGATGAACGTAAAAACCGTCAAGGAACTCATCGAGCTTCTGAAGGGAACCGACGTCACGGAGCTGGAGTGGGCCTCTGAGTCCGACCGCATCCGCATCGTCCGGGGAGCCGTGGCGGCCCAGGACAGGGGCGCCTCCCACCAGCGGGAGTCGGCCGAGAAATCCCCCAGCATCGCGGCCAAGGAAAAGCCCACGGTCACCATCACCTCGCCGCTGGTGGGCACCTTCTACCGGTCCGCGTCCTCCGAGAGCCCGCCCTTCGTTCAGGTGGGCGACCGGGTCAAGAAGGACCAGGTCCTCTGCGTCATCGAGGCCATGAAGCTCATGAACGAGATCGAGTCCCACATCGACGGCATCGTCACCGCCATTCTCAAGCAGGACGGAGAGCGCGTCGGCTACGGCGACCAGCTCTTCATCATCGAAGAAGCATGACCAGATGGCACCTTGTCCGCGAAGACAGGTGCCCTTCTCTCACGAACATGGAACAGGACCTCTCCCTGTTCCGCTCTGTTCTGGACGGCTCCCGCGAAGCGACCTTCAGGGTCTACAACTGGGACAGGCCCGCCGTCACCATCGGCCACCACCAGGCCCGGTTCACACCCCGGGATGAGGGCCTCTCCCTGCCTGTGGTGAAGCGCCCCACCGGCGGCGGCGCCGTGCTCCACGGCGACGATCTCACCTTCAGCATCTGCGCGCCCGAGAACGGCCCCTTTCCCGGCGGGATCACGGGCGCGTGCACGGAGATCTCCCGGATCTTCGCCCGCTGCCTCCGTGACATGGGACTCGACGCCCGCATCCAGGGCGACTCGAAGAGCTTCTCCGAGATCTGCTTCCAGCGCTCGTCCCCGGTGGAGCTGTGCCTCGACGGCAGGAAGATCATGGGCCTGGCCATGCTGCGGCGCTCCGGCTGCATCCTCGTGCAGGGCGTGATCCCCCTGCGGGTGGACGCCTCTCTCGCCTCCCGGGTCTTCGGAAAGGAGCACGGGAGCACCGAAGGCCTGTGCGACCGGCTCCCCTGGCTCGATCCCGCGGAGCTCATCGATCGGCTGATGGCGGCCTTCTCTGCCTGAAGCGGGCGCTGCGCTCTTTGAGCGCCGTGACGACGATGGTCAGCAGCACCAGGAGGATGAAGGCGAAGTACACGTCAGGGGGCAGGAAGCGCGACACGACCACCTCGCCCACGAGCGAATAGATCACGACGGCGGGCACGACCCCCAGCAGGGTGGCCTTCATGAAGTCCCTCCAGGGGATGCCTGCTGCCGCGGCGGCCGAGTTGATGGCCACGAAGGGGAAGACCGAGACCATCTGGAACAGGAGCACGAGGTGGAAGCCCCGGGCTCGGATGGTCCGCCTGATCCTGGCCGTCCGCTCCCCCGTGCCCCAGACCTCCTCGATGTCCAGGGCCCTGACGAGGAGGAAGGTGAGGTTGGCGTTCAGGAGCGCGCCCGCGTAGGAAAGGGCCATGCCCGCAGCCGTGCCGAAGCTCGCGGCCCCGGTGACGATGAGGATGGTCAGGGGCGAGACCAGGGGCAGCACGGCCGTGAGCAGGACAAAGGCCAGCGGCCCCAGGAGGCCCATGCCCATGAGCGTGTCCCTGAGCTCGGACCAGCCCTTGAGGGGGTAGGGCTCCATTACCCTGAGCAGGGCCAGGAGGGCGAAGAACGCAGCCGACGCAAGGACGAGCAGACACACATGGCGGCCGAGCCACAACGCGAAACCCCCCGGGACCCGGCGCATCAGGCCCCCGAGGACCCGGGCAGGGCCGGGAGGGGAGGTTTTTTTCGGGCGTTCCACAGAAGTATTATCGCGCATCGCCCGGGTGACGCAACAATCCCGGGCCGCCTCGATGAAGCACTCTGCACTCTCCCCTTTCGGGGTCGGTATCGGGGTCGAAAGGAAAATATCCGAAAAGGGAAATCCGAAAAGGGAATAGATTTATCTTTTTTCGCCTCATCAGAAATGGAAAAGGCGAAAACAAATAGAAAAATATACCTGTCCCTTTTTCGGATATTTCGACCCCGACCCCGATACCGACCCCGATGAAGGGGGGAGGCAACCGCTTAGACGGATGAAAACGGTTGTTATGCATCGAAAATCTTGGTAAACTTCACGATATCCTCTTGGAATACAATTCATAATCCATTGTATGAGAAAGGAAGGGAGCATGTCCAATCCATTGCAGACGATCATGAGTCCCGCCTCCATCGCCATCACCGGAGCCAGCAGCAACTTCCGCAAGATGGGGACCATCCAGATGATGAACCTTGTCCACAGCGGGTATACGGGCGAGATCATGCCCATTCACCCCAGGGAGAAGGAGATCATGGGCCTGAAGGTCTATGCCTCCATACCTGAGCTACCCCACGCCCCCGACCTCGCCATCCTCGTGGTGCCCACGCACCTCGTGCCCGGCATGCTCGAGGACTTCGGCATGATCGGCACGAGGCACGCGGTGGTCATCACCGCGGGCTTCAAGGAGACGGGCAGGGACGGTCACGCCCTCGAAGAGGAGATCCTCGCCATAGCCCGCAGGCACGGCATCAGGTTCCTCGGCCCGAACTGCCTGGGCATCGTGAACACCCACCTGCCGCTCAACATCACCGTGGGGCCCATCCTCACCTACGGGGGCAGGCTCTCCATCGCGTCCCAGAGCGGCACCTACATCGCCCAGACCGTGGGCTACCTCCAGCGGCACGGCATCGCCTTCGGCAAGGCCATCTCCGTGGGCAACGAGGCGGACATCGACATCGCGGACTGCATCGAGTACCTGGGCGAAGACGAAGAGACGCGCGCCATCGGCCTCTACATCGAAGGCATCCGCAACGCCTCGAAGTTCCTCGACGTAACCCGCAGGGTGAGCGCGAAGAAGCCCATCGTGGCCCAGTACGTGGGCGGCACCGAGGCAGGGGCGCGCTCCGGGTCGAGCCACACCGGGGCCATGGCCGGGCCCGACTTCATCTACGACGGGCTCTTCGCCCAGGCGGGCATCGTCCGCGTGGACACCATCGAGGAGGTCTACAAGTTCGGCTGGGCCCTGGCGAGCCAGCCGCCCCTTAAGGGAAGGCGCATCGCGGTGCTCACGAACTCGGGCGGCCCGGGCTCGGGCATCGCCACCACGCTGGACGCCCTCGGCCTCGAGGTGCCCGAGTTCTCACCCGAGATCCAGGAAAAGGTCTGCGCCTTCCTCCCGGGCCACGCCAGCGCACGGAACCCGGTGGACCTCACCTTCCACATGGGCATGGAGAACATGGCGAAGAACATCCCCGAAGTCCTGTTCGAGGCCCCGGACATCGACGGGGTCATCATCCACGGCATCATGGACACGGGCTTCATGGAGATCATGTACCCCTACGTGGAGAAGATGATCCCCGTGTCGAAGGAGGATTTTCTCAAGGCCAACGAGACGCCGTACCTGGACTCGCTCCTGAAGATGCCGTTCGACACGGGCAAGCCGCTCATGATCTCGTCCTTTTTCGGCAGGGAGGACCACTGCGTCCGGGTGTTCCAGGACCACGGCATCCCCTGCCTAGACTCGCCCGAGAAGGCGGCCAGGGCCATGGGCGTGCTCTACCGGTACTCCCGCATCAGGGCGCGGGGGGAGGCGCCGAACGTGCAGCGGGCCCCGGCTCCTTTGGCGGCGCAAAGGATCATGGACACCCAGCAGGGCCCGGTGATCGACGAGTTCACGGCCAAGGAGGTCCTGCGCGCCTACGGCATCCCCACCCCCGGGGAGGTCCTGGCGAAGAGCCTCGAAGAGGCCAAGGCCGCGGCCCGGGACATCGGCTGGCCAGTGGCCGTGAAGGCCTGCTCGGCCGCCATCGCCCACAAGACCGAAGCGGGCCTCGTGTTCCTGGACGTCCGGGACGATGAGGGGCTCGAAAAGGCCTGCCAAGCCATCCTCGACGCCGGGGGGGACATCCTCGTGGCCCGGATGGTGAGCGGCAGGCGCGAGCTCATGGCAGGGGTGAGCACCTACCCGGGCTTCCCGCCCTGCGTCATGTTCGGGCTCGGCGGCATCTTCGCCGAGGCGCTTCATGACTTCACCATCCGCCTGGCCCCCTTATGCATGGACGACGCCCTCGACATGATCGGCTCCATCAAAGCGGCAGACGTCCTGGGCGCGTACCGGGGCATGGAGGAGGTCGACCGGGAGGCGCTGGCCGCCATCCTGGTGCGCCTGGGGGATCTGGCTCTTGATTTCCCCTGCATAAAAGAGATAGATCTGAATCCGATCATCATTGCCGGGGGAAAGCCCGCGGCGGCGGACGCGCTGATGATCGTAAGGAGATGACGATGGACACCAGGAAGATCGAAGAGATGATCAGGATCAACCCCATGCAGGGCTTTCTGCCCTGTCCGGTTGCCCACTATATAGCCGCCTCCCTGGGCGTCTCCCCAAGGGACGTGGGCGATGCGGCCACGTCCATACGCGTGAAGCTGGACCTCTGCCAGCTCGGCCTGTTCGGCTACGGCAGGAAGAACGTGTCGGACTACAAGATCCTCGGCAGGCCCGTGGTGGTGCCCGAGGGGACGCTCGAAAAGATCAGGGCCGCGGCCGTGGACGGCCATATCGCCTGCAAAGACCTCTGGGAGATCGCCGGCGCCATGGGCATCACCAGGCCCGAGGCCGGGAACGCCGCCGACTCCCTGGGCCTCAAGGTGAGCCCCTGCCAGCTCGGGGCGTTCTAATCGGAAACCTTCCGCATCACCGGCCCGAGCCTCGGCGTCACCATGGCCAGGACCGCGCACTTGAGCGCGTCCCCGGGCAGGAAGACCGCGAAGCCCGTCTGCAGGACAACGGCAAGCGCGGCGGGCTTGTCCGCGACGAAGGCCAGGTAGCAGGCGAGGTAGGGCACGCCCAGGACGTAGACCGAGAGCAGGCCTGCGGCCGCGGCCAGCCCCGCGCTCCTGGCCGTCAAGGTCCTGCCCCTCGCGATGAACCCGGAAACGGCCGGCGCGGCGATAAAGCCCAGGAGGTAGCCGAAGCTGGGGCTCAGCACGTAGCCGGGCCCGCCGCCCCCCGAGAACACGGGCAGCCCCATGAGGCCCATGAGGAGGTAGACCGCCTGGCTCATGGCGCCGGCCTTCGGGCCCAGGACCAAACCCGCCATGACCGCGAAGAAGTTCTGCATGGTGACGGGCACCGGGAACATGGGTATCCTGATGAAGGCCCCTGCCGCTGTGAGGGCCGCGAAGACGGGGATGAGGGAAAGCCTGTACACGCTCATGACCGTCCCTACATAAGCCGGTCATATCACCCGAGTAAAGCTCATTTTTCCTTGAAAGAGCCTGGGCCCTTCTGTATGATACTGTAGAGGGCTGATTCCTGAATGCATATCGCATGGGGGTGCTGTATGCCGGTAACTGTCACGTGGCTTGGTCATGCGAGTGTCATGATCGGAGACGGCCACAGCGTTGTCTTCATAGATCCCTGGAAAACGGGCACGGGCCTGCCGCAGGCAGACCTCATCCTCGTGACCCACGAACACTACGATCACTACTCGGAAAGCGACATCCGGGCCCTTTCGAAGGATTCCACCCGCGTCGTCGCCCCCATGTCCACGCCCCTGGTGACGGATGTCATCGCCCCGGGAGGCAGGCTCGACCTCGGCGGGGCAGTCGTCTCCGCCGTGCCCGCCTACAACATCGGCAAGCGGTTCCACCCGAGGGAAAGCGGGGGGGTGGGGTACGTGCTGGAGCTCTCCGGCAGGCGCATCTACTATGCCGGCGACACGGACGCCATCCCGGAGATGAGAGAGATTGACGTTGACGCGGCCCTGATCCCCGTGGGAGGGACGTACACCATGGATGCGCTGGAAGCGGCCCAAGCGGCCGGCACCATGAAGGCCCGCGTCTTCATCCCCACCCATTACGGCGACATCGTGGGGTCGAGGGACGACGCCAAGGCCTTTGCCGGCCACGCCGGAAGCGATACCCTCATCCTCGAACCGGGAGGGTCGACCACCCTTGCCTGAGGCACCATGGACAAACTGCGCAATCAGATAAGGAACATCTTCGACACGGCACCCTTCGCCGTCCTCGCCTTCGACGCCAGCGGGACCGTGATCTACATCAACCCGCTCCTGGAGCGGAACATCGAGACCGTGGCGCTGCCCTTCGTGGGCAAGTCGCTCTACGAGATCACCCACAAGCTCCTCGTGGACGAGCGGCTCGAAAAGAGCCTCAAACGGCTCATCGAGACGGACAAGCCTTTCTCCATGATCGTGGAGACCTTGAGCTCCAAGCTCGTGAAGACCTCGGGCTTCTTCAACATCATCGGCTACAAGCTGGGGGCCATGTACATCCTCATCGGCGACTTCGTGAGCGGGGGGCTGTCCCGGGACAGCAGGTACCGCCAGCTCATCGAGGAGGCGCCCGACGCCGTGGTCATCATGAACCACGGGACGATCACCTTCGCCAACCCGGCCTTCACCTCCATCGTGGGGCAGAGCGCTTCGGAGCTGCAGGGCAGGGAGATCTTCGAGCTCGTGGACGAGAAGGGCAGGGAGGACCTCGCGAGCCTCACGGAAAACCACGCCAAGGGCTTCTTCTCCCGCATCAACATCAGGACCGTGAAGGGCACCAAGATCCTCGAGGGCAACTTCCACTTCATCGAGGAGCGGCCGGGCACGTCCGTGGCCCTGCTGCGGGACGTCACGGACAAGGTCGCCCTGGAGCGAAGGCTGCTGCGGCAGAACCAGGACCTGGCGGCCGTGAACCTCATCTCGAAGACCCTGAGCTCCTCCATCGACCTCGAGGAGGTGCTCCAGAGCACGCTGGCCCAGGTGCTCCAGATCATGAACATCGAGGCCGGGTGGATCTACCTGCTGGACGAGAAGAAGCAGGTTCTGAAGGTGGCGTACTCCTACGGCATCCCGGACCACGTGGTGCAGGCCATCAGGGAGCTGAACATCGGAGACGGCATCGCCGGCAGGGTGGCCGTCAACGGAGAGCCCATCATCATCGAGAACGCCTCCACAGACCAGCGCATCAGCTCGATGGACTTCAAGAAGCAGGGGATCAAGTCCTTCGCCTCCATCCCGCTGTACTCCCGGACGCGGCTCATCGGCGTGATGAACATCGGCTCCTTCGGCGAGCGCACCATCTCCCCGGACGACGAGCGGCTCCTCATCACCATCGGCGTGCACATGGGCACGGTCATGGAGAACATCCTCCTCTTCCAGGAGATCGCGGACACCTCCAAGGAGCTCAAGGACGCGCTGGGCCTCATCCGGCAGAGGAACGAGGAGCTGCGCACCCTCGTTACGACCGTGTCCCACGACCTCAAGAACCCCATCATCGCCATCAACGGCTTCTGCGAGCGGTTCATGAAGACCGCGGGGCCCAAGCTCAACGAAAAGGAGCTCGAGTACCTGCGCGCCATCCAGGAGAGCGGCAGGCACATGGAGAGGTTCGTGTCGAACCTGCTCACCCTGTCCGCGGTGGAGAGCCTCAAGCTCAAGAAGGAGGAGTTCCCGGTGGGCGAGCTCATCGACGAGATCTCCCGGGAGGTGGCCTCCCAGCTCGACGAGAAGGGGGGGACCATCACCATCGAGGCCCCGCTGCCCAGCGTCAAGGCCGACCGGGTGAGGCTCATGCAGGTATTCTCGAACCTGATTTCGAACGCCATCAAGTACGCGAGCCCTCAGCGCCCCCCCATGATCCGCATCGGCTACCAGAAAAGGCCCACCACCCACGTGTTCTCGGTGAGGGACAACGGTCTGGGCATCGCCAGGGAGCACCTCGAGAGCATCTTCGACATCTTCTTCCGGGGCGGCTACGAGGGCGATGTGGAAGGCACGGGCATCGGCCTGTCCATCGTGAAGAAGGCGGTGACGGTCATGGGCGGCGAGGTGTGGGTGAGCTCGGAAAAGGGCGCGGGCACGGTCTTCTACTTCACCCTGCCCATCGAGTAGGTCCGCTCCCTCCGCGCACCGGCCGCTGGCGTGCCCGGGCACGCACCCGGTAAAAAAATATCCTCCTGCCACTCATTCCCATTTGAATCTGGAATGCTATTAATATTTTGGTTTCCTCTGTACGATATATTTCAAAAGCGGCAGACGTGAATGCGCCTTTCAACCACGGGCAATGCCGACATGGGAGAGCATCTGTGAGGATAGAGAGCAGGAAGGATTCTGAAGCCCGCGCAGCATCGGCCCCGGAGCGCCTGACCCGCTGCATGCGAGCCTGCCCGGGTCCCGCGAAGGGGGGCGCATGACGCTGTTCCAGCCTGAGCGGCGCCACTGTGAGGTCCTGAAGATCGTGGGCATCTATGCCCTGGTCGGCGGGCTCTGGATCTATTTCTCCGACAGCTTCCTCGAATGGCTGGTGCAGGACGCGCACATCATGGCGAAGATCGCCATGGTGAAAGGGCTCGCCTTCATCGCGTTCACGGCCTCCCTGCTGTACGTCATCATCAACCGGTACGCCCGCCGGCTCACCAGGATCAACAGCAAGCTCAGGGAGAGCGAGCTGGCCTACCGCACCCTGTTCGACCAGAACCCGGGCATCGTGACCTTGAACAGGATCACCGGGGAGTTCGTGGACGTGAACACGCATTTCCTCACGTCCCTGGGACTCGAACGCTCCGAGGTCATCGGCAGGCACGACTCCGAGGTGGTGGAGATCGAGGGCCGCGAGCAGCTCATGAACCGGATGGTGTGGAACGGGGGCCAGATCAGCCGCTTCGAGACCAGGATCCATGTGCCGGGAAGCCGGCAGTGGTATGACGTGCTCCTCTCCACGAGGCTCGTCACGGTCAACGAGGAGGCGATGGTGCTCAGCATCGTGCACGACGTCACCGAGCAGAAAAAGGCCGAGGCGGCCCTCATCCAGAGGGAGAGGGTCCTGGACAGCCTGCTTGCCGCCACCCCGGCGGGCGTGGCCCTGCTGAAGGACCGCGTCTTTCTGCGGGTGAACGCCGCCCTGTGCCGGATGACCGGGTATCCGCAGGAGGAGATGCTGGGGATGACCACACGCCTCCTCTTCACTGACGAGGAGGAGTACCTCCGCGTCGGCAGGGAGCTGTACACTCAGTTGGAGCGAGACGGTCTGGGCATAAGGGAGGCGGTCCTCCAGCGCAAGGACGGCAGTCTCATCGATGTGATGCTCAGCATAAGCCCGCTCGATCCCCACGACCACTCCGCAGGGGTGTGCTCCGCCGTGCTCGACATCACCGAGCTGAAGAACACCGAAAGGGCGCTGCGGGTGAGCGGGGCCCAACTCCGTGCCACCCTGGAGAACACGCCCAACGTGGCGATCCAGTGGTTCGACGACGAGGGGAAGATCAGGTACTGGAACCCCGCGTCGGAAGCCTTGTACGGCCTGCGCTCCTCCGAGGTGCTGGGCAGGTCGCTCCACGAGTTCACCAAGGCTTCCCGGTGGAGGGAGAGGTTCCTCTCCACCCTGGAAGGTGTCCGCGCCACCGGGAAACCCGCTGGCCCCTACGAGGTCGCGATCCCGAAGCGCGACGGCAGCACCGTCTGGGTGCTGACGACGGTTTTCCCCATCCCCATGGGCGAGGGCAGGACCGGCGCCGCCTGCATGGTGGTGGACATGACCGAGCGCAGGCGGATCGAGGAGGCCATGCACGCCAGCGAGGAGCGCGCCCGCCTCATAGCGGAGAACGCGAAGGTGGTCATCTGGCTCATGGACATGGACCTGCAGTACTCGTACATGAGCCCCTACGTCGAGCGCTATACCGGCTACACCCCTGAAGAGATCATGCGAAAGCCCTTGAACGAGGTGATGACGGCTTCGTCTCTCGAAAACCTGATGCAGCTCCTGGCCAGGGAGCTGGAGGAGGAGAAGAAGCCCGACAGGGACCTGTCCCGCTCGAGGACCGTGGAGGTCGAGCACGTCCACCGTGACGGGAGGGTCCTCGAGTCGGAGATGAACATGACGTTCGTCAGGGACCACAAGGGCAACGCGACCGGCATCCTCGGCATAACCAGCGACATCACCGAGCGCAAGAGGCAGGAGGCGGAGAGGAAAAAGCTCGAGGCGCAGCTCGCCCAAGCCCAGAAGATGGAGTCCATCGGGACCCTTGCCGGCGGCATCGCCCACGACTTCAACAACATCCTCTCGGCCATCATCGGGTATTCCGAGCTGGCCCTGGACGATGTCCCCAAGGACCCGGCACGGGCGAGGCGGGAGATCGGGGAGGTGCTCAAGGCAAGCCAGCGCGCCAGCGCCCTCGTGCGCCAGATCCTCACGTTCAGCCGGAAGACCGAGATCGTGCTCTCGCCCCTGGATGTCCCGCCAATGGTGAAGGAGTCCCTCAAGATGCTCCGGTCCGCCATCCCCTCGACCGTGGAGATCCGTCAGCACCTCGTCACGTCGGCCCTGGTGAAAACCGACCCCACCCAGATCCACCAGCTCATGATGAACCTGTGCACCAACGCGGCCCACGCCATGGACGAGACAGGCGGCATCCTGTCGGTGAGCCTCAGAAACGTCCACCTCGACGACGGGCAGGCCCGGGACCTCGAGCTCCCCGCCGGCCCCTACGCGCTGCTCTCGGTGAGCGACACCGGCCATGGCATGACCCCTGAGGTCATGGAGCGGATCTTCGAGCCGTACTTCACCACCAAGGAGCTGGGACGGGGCACGGGGCTGGGGCTGTCGGTGGTGCACGGGATCGTGAAGGGCCACGGGGGCGCCATCGTCTGCAGGAGCGAGCCGGGGAAGGGGACCACCTTCGACGTGTACCTCCCCGCCATCGAGCTCAGGAGCACGGACGATGCCGTCCGGGAGGAAGGGCAGATCCCGGGGGGATCGGAGCGGATCCTCCTGGTGGACGACGAACCCGCGCTCATGGACCTGGCTGGGAGGATGCTGGGCAAACTCGGCTACCGGACCGTCACGAAGACGAGCAGCATCGAGGCCCTGGAGCATTTCAGAAGCGATCCGGACGCCTACGACCTGGTGATCACGGACATGACCATGCCCGGCCTGACCGGCGACAAGCTGGCCCGGAGCATCCTGGAGCTCAGGCCGGACATGCCGGTCATCATCTGCACCGGCTACAGCGAGCACATCTCGGAGGAAAAGGCCAGGAGCATCGGCGTGCGGGAGCTGGTCATGAAGCCCATCATCCTCTCGAGCCTGGCCAGGACCATCCGCGAGGTTCTCGACGGGAAACTGGCCCCGGCGTCCTCCTCCTCATGACCTGAATACTTTCCTCTCATCTTCTTCATCGGGGTCGGTATCGGGGTCGATCCAAACCTTCGATCCCGATACCGATACCTACGCCGAGCGCGCCCCGCTCCCCGGCGCTCCTCCGTCCACCAGCCAACCCCAGCACACGGCAGGGCATTGCGGCGTATTTTTCATCGACATTCCTCTTGACACCATGGGGTGCGCTTTGTATATTCCTACCCTGTTGATGGGCCACTAGCTCAGGGGGAGAGCGCTACCTTCACACGGTAGAAGTCATAGGTTCAAATCCTATGTGGCCCACCACTTTCTTCCTTCTCATTCCTTGTTACTCTCAGGTTCCTGGTTGTTTCCGTTTGAGCGGAAAATTAATATGCCCCTTATCTTTCCCTAAAGATATTAAAATAATCATTATATACTGTATTATGATAATATATTTATTACGTAATTCCCAGTTATAAGTAATTTCGTTATACAATCCTTTGCTTAGCGTACAGAGTCCATCGAGGCCAAGTGCCTCGGTGGGCCTTTCTTTTATGGAGGATGGGATGCTTTTCATCAGTATTGTTGAACAAGTTATCTCACCACCCACACGCCCGAAGGAATACGATGTAAATTAACCCAGTTTACCCATCCACCCCTTGAATTTTCTTATTGATTTATCTGATTACATCATATATTAATTATTTGTAAATTTTTCGTAATTTCGAAATTTATTTGCCCTGACGGTTTCAGTACACCACGTCAGGGCTGAATGCGAACATATGAGGTGAATGAAATGCAATATGTGAATGGGCAGCAAGAGAAACGGTTTTCTCATATCTTCAGGGCCATCTCCAGAACTAACCTCAATCAACAGCATCAGCGCGGGACGCCCGTTCCCAATGGCGGGAAGAAACACGCCCCCTATCGAACCATCGACGTCAACGCGCTTTCCGACCGCGAGAGACATAGCCTCGCCGACGAGCTGTACGAGATCTACAGGAACATCTTCCGGGGCTGGTCCCAGGACAAGATGCATCAGCTCATCAACGACAGGAACTGCATTTTGTTCAAGGCGAGGATCTTCCTGGACGAAGCCGGCAGATCCATCGGGTTCGCGTGGATCAACGCACGGTATGTCCTGTACAAGGGCACGCGCTACACAGTCTTCTTCACCGCGGCAGGGCTCCAGTCCACCACCAGGAAGCAGGGCCTCATCACGACCTTCTACACCAAGGAGATCGTGAAATACCGATTCAAGCATCCTTTCGACAGGATCTTCTGCTTCCAGCGCCTCATCCACCCGGCCAGCTACTGCGCCTGGGTCAACGCGCTGCACGAGATGTACCCGCTGCCCGACAGGAGCACCCCACCACAGGTGAAGGAACTGACCTCCCACCTGAGCGAGCTTTTCCAATTCAAGACCGTCCGGAAAGAGGACCCCTTCGTCGTGTACACCGACAACTACGTCATCCTCGACCTCGACGGGGACACGCCTGTGGTCGTCGATTCGAAGAAGCCGGAGGCCAGGTTCTACGACGCGCTCACCCAGAGCAGTGGGGACCTCTCGCTCCTCATGATCTTCCCCCTGAATTTCAAGAATGTGGCACTCGCCGTCTCAAAGAATGTGAACAAACGAATCAGGAGGATGCTGAACGCCCAGAGTAACTGAGCTCGGGTCACGGCAAGCATATTCTGATAGCCTAATAATCCAAAGATATCCTTATTAATTATCGCCAAATATCCGAATAGGCGAGTGTATGGTTAGCACACTCAAGACAATTTTGCGCTCATGGTCCCTCCTTGTCCTCCTGTGTGCCTTCCCCATCGCCTTCATGTCCTGCGCGCACGACGGACACGGAAAAGGGCATCCGAAGGCCGTCAAGGGCGTGCTCGACCTGACCCGGTGGGATTTTCACAGGGACGGCCCGGTGGACCTCTCCGGGGAGTGGGAGTTCTACTGGGAAGCGTTCCTGAGCGAAGAAGACCTTCAGGACGGGCAGGTCCCGAAGAACAGGCTGTACATCACGGTGCCCGGGATCTGGAACGGCCTGATCGTACAGGGCAGGGAGATCAACGGCCACGGGTATGCGACCTATCGCCTGAAGATCCTCCTGAAGCCTCAGCAGGACGCCATGGCGTTCAAATTCCTGTCCATGGGGACCGCGTACCGCCTGTACGTGAACGGGCAGGAGCTGTGCTCGGACGGCCAGGTCGGGACCTCGTTCGAAACCATGACCCCGGAGTGGAGCCCGCACGTCGCCAGGTACCTTCCCCGGGACGGTCAACTCGACCTCGTCCTCCACATGTCCAACTTCAACCACCGCAAAGGCGGGGCGTACGAGGCCATCAAGTTCGGTCGGGAACAGGACCTCCAGAGCATCAGGGAGAAGAGTCTCACCGTCAGCTTCTTCGTGTGCGGGGGCATATTCATCATGGGCATTTATCACCTCGTCCTGTTCCTCCTCAGGAGAAAGGACCGGGCCCCGCTGTACTTCGGCATCTTCTGCCTGTTCATCTCTTTCTACAACGCGCTCCTGGATGAACGGTACCTGTACCCGCTCTTTCCCTGGATAGAGTGGGAGCTCAAGGTAAAGATCACCAATCTCACGTATTTTTTAAGCGTTCCCTTCGTTCTCCTCTACGTGCACGATATCTTCCCCCAGGAATTCGGCAAGCGTTTCCTGAGAACCATGAGCGCCTGCTTCCTCCTCCTGTCCAGCGTGGTGCTGATGACTCCAGCACGGGTCTATTCGCATATCATCATCCCTGTCTTTCATGTAGCCGCCGTCGCGGCGGGCCTGTACGCGATCTGCATCATCTTCCTGGGACTGCGGAGAAAACGGGAGGGCTCGGGCATCCTTCTCGTCGGGACCTGCATCTTCGTAGCCGCCATCATCAACGATGTCCTGAACGACCATCAGATAGTAAGGACCGGGCAGCTCGTCCACCTGGGCATGTTCATGTTCGTGTTCTCGCAGTCAGTCCTCCTGTCGAGGAGGTTCTCGAAGGCCTTCTCCACGGTTGAAACGCAGAGCCAGAAACTCGCGAGCACGAACCTCGAGCTCCAGTACGAGATCGACATGCGCAGGAAGATCGAAGGGGCGCTCATCGAGAGTGAGGAAAAATACAGGCTCGTGATCGAAAACGCCAGCGAAGCCATCTTCATCCTGCAGGACCGCTCGATACGGTTCAGCAACAGAAGGACGGAGGAGCTGATCGGGTACAGCGCTGCAGAGCTCTCGAGCATGAACTTCCTGGACTTCCTGACGGACAGGGACAGAGAGACGGGGTCGAAATGGTATACAGCCCTGTTCAAGGGCAGAAAATGGCCCGCCAAGATCAAATTCAGGATCATTCCCAAATCCGGGGGCGACGTGTGGCTTTCCATGAACGCGGTCCAGATAACCTGGGAAGGGCGTCCGGCGATCCTGTGCTTTGCGCAGGACGTGACGCAGGAGGTCATGCTCGAAGCGAGCCTCGAGCGCGCCCACAAGATGGAAGCCATCGGGACCCTCGCGGGGGGCGTCGCCCACGATCTCAACAACGTGCTGTCGGGCATCGTGAGCTACCCTGATCTCCTGCTCATGCAGCTTCCCGTAGACAGCCCTCTCAGGGAACCCATCGAGACCATACGGCACACGGGAGAGAAAGCCGCGGCCATCGTCACGGACCTGCTGACCCTTGCCAGAAGGGGGGTCCTGAAGTACGAAACCGTGAACCTGAACGACATCATCCTCTACTATCTGAAGAGTCCCGAGTTTAATAAATTGAAATCGTTCCACCCCAACGTCCGGGTCACCTATCAGCTCAGCGACGATCTCTCGAACGTGAAAGGGTCGCCGTTCCACCTGTCCAAGACGATCATGAACCTCGTCTCCAATGCGGCCGAGGCCATGCCGGACGGGGGAACGCTCACCATCTCGACGGAAAGCAGTTCGGTGGACGGCGCCGGCAGCCCAGGCTCACAGCCGGCAAAGGGCGAGTACGCGGTCGTCAGGATCTCGGACACGGGGGTCGGGATCTCACCTGAAGACAGGGAGAAGATCTTCGAGCCGTTCTATACGAAAAAGGTCATGGGCCGGAGCGGCACCGGGCTGGGCATGGCCGTCGTGTGGGGTACGGTGAAGGACCACAACGGTCACATCGGCCTGGAGAGCTCCGTGGGGCAGGGCACCTCGTTCACGCTCCATTTCCCGGCCACCCGGGAAGAGAAGACCGACAAGGCAGGCCTGCTGCCCCTGGAAACGTACAAGGGCAGCGGGGAGTCCATCCTCGTCGTGGATGACGTCAGGGAGCAGAGAGAGATCGCCTCGATGATGCTGAGGCACCTGGGCTACTCCGTGACGGCGGTCCCGAGCGGTGAAGCGGCGGTCGAGTACCTGAAAGGCCACGATGCCGATCTGCTGATCCTCGACATGATCATGGAACCGGGAATGGACGGGTTGGAGACCTACAAGCGGGTAGTCGAGAGCCGCCCGCACCAGAAAGCCATCATAACGAGCGGATTTTCGGAAACCGAAAGGGTCAGGGAGCTGAAGAAGATGGGAGTGAGCTCCTATGTCAGGAAACCCTATACCCTCGAAACCCTCGGAGTGGCGGTAAAAACCGAGCTCTCGGTCTGAGCCCGTTGCGGAAAAGGTGGTGCGGAAGGCGGGAAAACCGGTCCTCGTGGTGAAGCGGTGACCAACGCCTGCCCCTTTTGAACAGCAAGGATCTCCACAAGCTCTCCCGAAGCGGTTACCATGAACGGGAATGGAGATCCTTGCACAACCCGTTGCCGTTCTGCTCATCGGTCGAGCAGAACCCTGCCAGCGCTCGTCACGATGCCTGTCTGCCGTACCTCTTCTTCAATCCGAACACGCCGATCAGGCCCGAGGCGAGAAGCATCATGGTTGCCGGCTCGGGCACCGGGGCCGGTGCCTGGGACTCGGGCTGGTAGAAGCCCCGGATCTCTCCCGTGGGGTACAGGGTCGTATGGATGTTGAAGTAGGCGGTGCCGTTTGCCAGACTCTGGGCCAGGGCCGTTTCGGCGAGCTCAACGGTCCCCCCGGATGCCTCGATGAAGTCGGGGTGGTACGTGGCAGAGTCGGTGGTGTCAAAGGTGTTGGTGTACGTCCCGCTCGTGACGTTCAAGGGGAAATCGACAGGTGTCGGGTCCGGCGTGGCCGGCGGCGCGATCCCCTCTCCGGGTACCTCCGTGGGAGCATGGATGTGGGCCGCTGTCGTGGGTGCGAGCAGGTCTGAAAAGGCGACGTCCAGGGTCATGAGGTTGGCATCGGTATCGATCACCAGCATGGACGTCCCCATGGCCGGCGATGCGTTCGAGGGCACCTCGTCTGAGCCGGTGAGAACCGCCGTGTAGGTGATGGGCACGGCATACGAGATCTGGGCTGCCAACATCATCGCACAGGTGAGCGCTATGATACTGAACAGGCGCTTAGTCATATGACCTCCTTGTGAATAACCGTACTAAAGAATAGAAGTAGCCCCTTCCACCGGCCCGTCAATACCCCATCCGCCTGGGGAAGGCCTTGTGGCCAACCTTTGCAGGCTTATTTTTTTCTGAGCCGGCCATGGGCGGCCCTGAACGCGAATCGAACCCTTACAGGCCCCTGACTGCCGGGGCTGGCTGCCGGGCCCGCAGGAAAGGCTGCCTGAAGGGGCAGGGGTCCCCGCTCAGGCCGGGCATGTCCGCTCGAGCCTCGGGAGCAGCACGCTGAAGGTCGTGCCCTCTCCGGGCCTGCTCCTGACGCTCACCGCGCCCTGATGGCCCTTGACGATGCCCTGGACGACGGCCAGGCCCAGCCCGGTCCCTTCCGTGTGGCCCTTGGTGGTGAAGAAGGGGTCGAAGACGTGCTGCCGGGTCTCCTCGTCCATGCCTTCCCCCGTGTCGCAGACATCGATCCGGACGTACGATCCGGGGGGCAGGTCCGGGGATATCCGCATTGCCTCGTCGCTGTCGAGCTCCACGCACGCGACGTCCACCTCGAGGAGCCCGCCATGCTCCCTCATGGCATAGGCCGCATTGCTGCCGAGGTTCATGAGGACCTGCTTGAGCTGGGTGGGGTCCGCCTGGACCTCCAGGGAGGCGGCGCTGAAACGGTGGCGGATGTCGATGGTGGAGGGTATGGTGGACCTGAGCAGGGAGAGGGTCTCCCTCACCAGGGAGATCACGTCCGCAGGGACCTTCCTGCCGGGAGTCCGGCGGGCGAAGGTCATGATCTGCCTCACAAGGTCGCCTCCCACCCTGGCCGCGTTCAGGATCTCCTCGAGCAGGGGCCGTGCGGGGCTGTCCGGCCCGATGTCTTCGAGGGCTACCTCGGAGTTGATGAGGATGGGGGTGAAGATGTTCTTCAGGTCGTGCGCGATGCCGCCGGCAAGGGAGCCTATGGCCTCCATCTTCTGGGACTGGATGACCATCTGCTGGAGCCTGGCCTCGTTCGTGATGTCCTGGACCACGGAGACGTAGTTGATGATCTCTCCGGTCTCGCCCCTCACCGGCGAGGCCGTGAGGTGGACGTACATGTGCTCGCCGTTCTCCTTCCTCACCTTCAGGTAGCCGCTCCAGATCTCACCCCTGGCCACGGTCTTCATGGGTATGTCAGGGTCGAAGTCGCCGATGACGAGGCTGCTGAAGAAGTCAATGTCCCTGCCGATCAGCTTTTCTTTCGTGAACCCGGTCATGTGCTCGAAGGCGGGGTTCACGTACTCGACCACCCACTCGGAATTGGACAGCACGAACCCCTCTCCGGCCTGGTCGATGGACGCAACCAGACGCAGCAGGTCCCTCTCCATCTTCCTGCGCTCGGTCACGTCGATGCCGATGCCCACGCGGGAGCCGTTGGAGAGGTCGGAGGCCGCCCAGAGGATGTCCAGGACCCTGCCGGAGCGGGTGGTCCACTGGAACTCCCCCCAGCCCGGACCGGCCTGGGCAACGCGGCGGATGATCTCTCTGCGGTAGGCCGGGTCCGGAAAGCTGGCGGCCATGATGTCCATGTGCAGGGCCTCCTCCTGCGACCACCCGGACAGCCGCTCGAACTCCTTGTTGACCATGATGAGCTCCCGGGGCGTCTTCCACAGGGTGACCACCACGGGGATGCCGTCGATGATGGCCTGGAGAAGCTCCTTCTGGTCCTTCAGCGACCGGGCGGACGCATCCAGGCGCGCGATGCCCTCGGCCACCCTGGCCTCGAGCTCCTCGTTCAGCCTGGAGAGGGCCTCCTGGGCCCTTCGCAGGTCCGTGACGTCGATGGCGACCCCCACCACGCGGACCGCCTTGCCGGCGGTGTCGTAGGATATGAGCCCCCGCGCCGATATCCAGCGCACGTCCCCGTCCGGCCGGAACACCCGGTACTGGCCTTCCACATCGGTTCTGTGCTCGGCCGCCGCCCTCTCGAGGGTGTCCAGCATCCCCCGGATGTCCTCCATGGGGGTGACCTTCGACCAGTGCTCGATGGAAACGGGGTAATCCGCCGGCAGCCCGAAGTACGTCTTGAGCTCGGCGCTCAGACTGCCCGTGTTCGTGGCCGGGTCCCAACTTAATATGCCCACGTGACCCACCGTCTGGGCCAGCCTGAGCTGCTCCCGGGCCTCGTGCAGGGCATGCTCCGCCTGCCTGCGCCCTGTCACGTCCTGGAACACCGCAACGGCCCCGACAACCATACCGAGCCCGTCCATGACCGGGGTGGCGGATGCCAGCAGCACGGCCTCGGTCCCGTCGGGCCTGCTCACCAGGACCTCCCTGTCACGGACCGCTTCCCCGCCGCGCAGGGCGCGGGACAGCGGCAGGTCTTCGTACGGGACGACAGAGCCGTCGAGGTTCAGGAAATTCCGGCCGTTGCCCGGGGGTGAGGCGGTGCCGGCCACGGGCCCACCCGCGATCTCTTCCATGGCTGCGTTGGCAAGCACGACCCTGCCGGCGGCGTCGACCACCTCAACCCCGGCGGGGGCAGTGTCGAGCACGGCCTGCAGCAGGGCAGGGGAGCGCAGGAGGGCATCGCCGGGACCCGTCATCCCGGTACCTCCCGCCTTCTTTTCCGCCGAGGTGTCATCCGGTCGCTGCATACGGTCTCCTGTCCGCGCCCGCAGGCCAGGACGCACCGCGGCCCGGGCATCGTACAGACGAGAAACAGACAGGCAAGGGATACAATAACAGACGATATGTATATTAGGATCTCACATAGAAATGATCAATGCGGATGTCAAGCCCCTATACCGACGGGCGAGCGGGCGAGCCGGAAAAGCCTGAAGGCGTTTCCTGCCCGTGCGTACGGCCCGGGCCGATCGCGCCTCCCGCCGCTTCGCCCTCAGGTGCGCTTCCGCTTTCCGGGCAGGCCCTCCACCGGGCTCATCTGGTAGCGGTACACCACCTCGTGGAGGGCGTCGGCCTTCTTGGCCGCCTCCCTCGCCCTGCTGAAGTACAGCTCGGCGAGCCCCTCCCGGCCCTCTTCCGCGAAGTGGCCGCCAAGCTGGCTCAGGAGGATGTTCGTCTCCTCGATCCTGTTCGTGACCTGCCAGAGCGTGTCTTCCACCGCCTCCGTGATGCTCGCCAGGAGCGCATCGGCGGAAAAGGCGTGGCCGGTGTGGCACCGGAACCTCACCGCCGGTCCCTCGTCGATCCTCACCAGGGCGCCATGACACTCGGGGCAGGAGAGCGGCACGACCTCGCCCATCTTCAGGACCCCCATCTCGTAGGCGTTGCCCTGAGCCGCGATGATGACCTCGGCCTGTATCCGCTCCATGATCTCGGGCGTCACCTCGGTCCGAGCCAAGGCCTCCACCTGTGAGATCCGCTCGAGCAGCGGCCCGATCTCGGACACCCTGACCATGTGATCCACGTCGACGTACTCGAGCACGTGTGCTGGCATGTCCCGGTACAGCGCCTCCTTGGGGTCCTGGACCACGGCCACGCCACCCATGCGCTTCACCGTCCACAGACCCGAGGAGCCGTCGTTCAGATAGCCGGACAGGACGATGCCCACCACCCGCGGGCCGTACATGTACCCTGCAGAGCGGAAGAGCGCGTCCACGGACGGGCGGAAGAGGTTCTCCTTGGGCCCCCGCTTCACGAGGATGCGGTCCTTTTCCACGAGCATGTGGTGGTCAGGGGGCGCGATGTAGATGTGCCCGGGCTCGAAGGCCTCGCCGTCGGAGGGATGGGAGGCAGGCAGCGGCCCGGCCCTGCTCATCATCTGGGGCAGGATGCTCTCCGCGTCGGGCGACAGGTGCTGCACTATGAAGATCGAGGCGTCGTAATCGCCCGGCAGGCTCTTCGCCATGGCCAGCAGGGCAGGTATGCCTCCGGCCGAAGAGCCGACAACGACGATGTCGTGCTGTTCCATGGGTCCTCCGGGGAAGAAATGTCTTCATCGTGTATCGATGCCGTGACAAGAGTATGGATACGCCTGCGGCCATGATTCGCAAGCTCAACCAGGGGGCAGGTCACTTTCCTCTGTACATTTAGGTTGTCCGCATATAAGAATATGCCAGACAGATAGGAAGAACCATCGTATTATTTTAATTTGCAAAGAAAAGCGGCATCTTTTGAAGTGAGCATGCATCAAAAGCTTTTGAGGTTCAGCCACATCCCTGTAACGAACCACGCAAAGGACGATCGCCCTATGCCCGAAAACAGAAACAGGAAATCCGGAGAGAAGCAGAAACCTTCCCAGGGAGTGAACCGCGGCCAGGCGAAGCGGACCGGCGACCAGCCCCCGGGCGCCGCGAAGCACAGGCGCTTCCCCGTGGTCTGCATCGGGGCATCAGCGGGAGGACTGGAGCCCATCCAGTCCTTTTTCGAACACATACCCACCGACCCCGGCATGGCGTTCGTGGTGGTGACCCACATGGACCCGCGGCACGGCAGCCTCATGCCCGAGCTCATCCAGACCCGCACCTCCATGCCCGTGCTCCAGGTGAAGGGCGGCACCGCCGTGGAGCCGGACCACGTGTACGTCATCCCCCCGGACCGCGACATGAGCATCAGCAGGGGGGTCCTGCAGCTCGCGTCGCCCGCGCCGCAGACCCACGGGCCCTACCTGCCCATCAACACCTTCCTGCGCTCCTTGAGCGAGGACATGAAGGAGTACGGCATCGCCGTCATCCTCTCGGGCATGGGCACGGACGGCACGCTCGGCGTCAAGGCGATCAAGAGCGAGATGGGCATGGTCATGGTGCAGGACCCGGAGACCGCCGAGTACAGCAGCATGCCCGTCTCGGCCATCCAGACCGGGCTGGCCGACTACATCCTGCCGCCCGCGCAGATGGCCGAATACCTGATGGAGTACGTGAAGCGCTTCCTCATCGAGGGAGGGGCCAAGCCCCTCGTGCCCGAGCGGGTCCCGGCCAGCGACATGGAGAGGATCTATACGCAGCTTCGCACCCTGACCGGCAACGACTTCTCCCATTACAAGGAAAGCACCATCCTGCGCCGCATCAGCCGGAGGATGTTCGTGCACCACATCGATTCCATCAGGGCGTACTCTGCCTTCATCGAGAAGAACCCCTACGAGGCCAAGGCCCTGTTCAAGGAGTTCCTCATCGGCGTCACGAGCTTCTTCCGCGACCCGGAGTCCTTCGAATCGCTGAAGAAGGCCCTCCTGGAGAGCCTCCAGCACAAGCCTTCCGAGTCCTCCCTGCGGGCCTGGGTGGTGGGGTGCTCCACGGGCGAGGAGGCGTACTCCGTCGCCATCGTCCTGGACGAGTGCAGGGAGGAGCTGGGGCTGAGTCTCGACGTCAAGATCTTCGCCACGGACGTGGACGAGGAGGCCATCGAGAAGGCCCGCATCGGGCTCTACCCCCTGAGCATCGCCGAAGACATGAGCGAGGGCCGCCTGAACAGGTACTTCGAGCGCGAGGACGACAGCTACCGCATCAAGCGCTCCATCAGGGACATGATGATCTTCGCGGACCACAGCGTCATCCGGGACGCCCCCTTCACCAAGCTGGACCTCATCTCCTGCAGGAACCTGCTCATCTACCTCGACGCGGAGCTCCAGAAGAAGATCATCCCGCTGTTCCACTACAGCCTGAACCCGGGCGGCATCCTGTTCCTCGGGTCATCCGAGACCATCGGCGCATTCTCCGACATCTTCAGCACGCTGGACCTGAAGTGGAAGATCTACCGGCGCGGAGAGAACCACGCCTACAACTACCCCATGATCGAATTCCCCCTTGGCTCGGCCAGGCGCCTCGGCGAGGTGCAGAAGGCCGCGAGGCCGCGCCCCGTGGAGCTCTCCGCCGTGATCGAGCGCAATCTGCTGGAGAACCACACCCCGGCCGCCATCGTCGTGGACCGCAAGGGCGACATCCTCTACATCCACGGCCGGACCGGCATGTACCTCGAGCCCGCCCCGGGGGTCGCCCGGGTCTACAACGCCTTCGAGATGGCCCGCGACGGGCTGAGGAACCAGTTGCCCGGCATGGTCCGCAGCGCGGTGGAGAACAAGGACAAGGTCTTCACCAGGAAGCTGAAGATCCGGACGAACGGCCAGTACGCCCTGGTCAACGTGATTGTCAAGGCCCTGAACGAGCCCGTGGGCGAGCTGTACATGGTCCTCTTCGTGGAGACGCCCCAGGAGGCGGCCAGGGAGGAGGGCGGGCCGGTCAAGCTCGACAAGGTCCGGGGCAGGGACCGGGAGCTCATCTCCCTCAGGGAGGAGCTGCAGTACGTCAAGGACCACCTGCGCACCACCATCGAGGAGCTCGAGGCCGCCAACGAGGAGCTCAAGAGCACCAACGAGGAGTACCAGTCCACGAACGAGGAGCTCCAGAGCTCCAACGAAGAGCTCAACTCTTCGAAGGAGGAGCTCCAGTCGCTCAACGAGGAGCTCGAGACCGTGAACCGCGAGCTCCAGAGCAAGATCCAGGAGGCCCAGAACGCCTACGGCGAGATCAACCGCTTCATCAACAACATCAACATCCCCATGCTCTTCCTGGACTCAGGCATGCGCATCAAGCGCTACAACGTAAGCGTCACCCGGATCGTCAACCTCATCGAGGCGGACATCGGCAGGCCCGTGAACCAGATCACCTCGACCCTCAAGGACGTCGACATCTTCCAGGAGGGCATGGAGGTGATCCGGACCCTGCGCGAGAAGAGGAAGGAAGTACAGTCACAGGACGGCAACGTCTACGAGATGCAGATCAGCCCGTCGCGTACCACGGACAACCGGATCGACGGGGTGACCGTCATCTTCATACCCAGGACAGGTGGCCCCGGCTGACACGGGCGGGAAACGTGCGCTCGACGCACGCTGCGCTAAGCCATGACAAAAGAACCGATACCTGAACCCGGATTCGACAGCGTGTTCGAGGATCTCGATCTGGGGGTGGTGTGCCTGGACGCGTCGATGCGCGTCACCCGTGCGAACAGGGCCTTTTCCCTGATGACAGACAAGCCCTCCGGCGCCTTCGACGGCAGGCCCCTCGGGGAGGTCATGCCCGAAGACATCTCCGTCAGGCTCACCGAAGGAGCCAACCAGGCGAGGAGGGAGAACCGTCCGGTCGTGTTCGAGGCGCCGTGGGACCATCAGACAGGCCGCCTGCTCCGGTGCCGCTGCGTGCCCTCCCGGGAAGGCGCGTGCGTCCTCCTGGAGGACGTCACCGGGGTGCAGGCGCCGCCCGAGCGGCGCGAAACGCCCGGCGGGCCGGGAGAGCCGTATGCAGCCCTCTTCGACCTGATCAGCCAGGGCGTGCTGGAGTTCGACGGGAATAACAGGCTCGTCTCCTCGAACAGGGCGGCCGTGTCCATGCTGGGCCTGGACCTCGACCGCATGAAGGGGGCGACGGTCCAGGAGCTCTTCTCCACGCCGGCCCTGGGCGTGGACTCGAAGACGACGGTGGGCAGGGTGGTCGAGGCCGCCCTGTCAGGCTCACCGGGAGACGGAAGGCAGGCCGTGCCGCATCACGTGCGCATCAGGAACGCCCTCACCGGAAGGAAGCGGTGGTATTCCCTGAGCCTCGTCGCGAAACCCGGGGAGGGGAGCGGTCCCGGAGGAAACGTGCTCCTCGTTCTGAGCGACATCGACGAGATGAAGGAGAGCCAGGCCACCCTCGAGATGGCGAAGCTCGAGCTCGAGCAGGCGGTGAAGCTCCGCACCTCAGAGCTTATGCGCACCAACCGCAGGCTCGAGGAGCAGACGGAGCTCCTCCAGAAGATCATCGACAGCATCCCCGTGATGATCATCCTCTACGGTCCCGACGGGGACGTGCGGCTCTTCAACCGCGAGATCGAGCACCTCACGGGATGGACCCGGGAACAGGTCCTCCATGGGGATGTCCTCTCCACGTTCTTCTCCGATCCGCTGGAGCTCGGCGAGTTCTGGCGGACCATGGTCCAGTCGAGCCCGGGCTGGCACGATTTCAGGATCGTCTCCCGTTTCTGGAAGGCCCTGCAGAGCTCGTGGTCCGGCATGAGGCTCTCCGACGGCTCCCTCATCGCCATCGGCATCGACCTGAGCGCCCGCAGGCAGATGGAGCAGGACATCTTCCGCCTCGCCGCGGCCATGGACCAGGCGGCGGACGGGATCATCCTCATCGACAGCTCCCTGATCATACGGTACGTGAACAACGCGTTCGAGCGCCTGTGCGGGAAAGGCAGGGACGAGGCGGTGGGGAAGAGCCTCGACTCCCTGCTGGAGCTGTTCGAGGGCAACAAGCCCAAGGCAGGGCGTGTCATGGAGGAGCTTAAGGCGGGCAGGGGCACCTACACCGGCCTGTTCAGGCGCAGGCGCGCGGACGGGGACACCGTGAGCATGACCGTGAGCGTCGCGCCCGTGTACGACGGCCTCGGCTCCCTCATCGACTACGTGGCCGTCCTGCGGGACGTCACGGAGACGATGAAGCTCCAGGGCCAGCTCGCCCAGACCCAGAGGATCGAGGCGCTCGACAAGTTCGCAGGCGGCATCGCCCACGACCTGAACAACCTCCTCTCCCCCATCCTCATGAACATCGAGGAGCTTCTCGAGGATGAACCGGCCGGGACCACGCGCCGGGACATCCTGGAGGAGACCCTGAAGGCGGCCCAGCGCCAGAGGGACCTCGTGAAGATGATCCTCGCTTTCGGCAGGAAGGGAGACCAGGTCCTCAAGCCCGTCCGCATCGCGCCCCTGCTGGACGAGACCATGGCCTTCCTGAGGTCTTCCCTGCCGAGCACCATTGAGCTCAGGCAGCGCAACGAGGCGCACGCGGACGTGGTCATGGGAGACTCGATCCAGATCCAGCAGGTGATCATGAACCTCTGCAGGAACGCTGCGGACGCGCTGGAGGGCCACATGGGGACCATCTCGGTAAAACTCTCGAACACCCGCCTGACCGAGACGCACGGACATGAGGGCCTCACAGAGGGAGAGTACCTCAGGCTCGCGGTGCAGGACACCGGCAGGGGCATGAGACCCGAGGTGATGGAACGGGTCTTCGAGCCGTTCTACACCACCAAGGAAACAGGGAAGGGCACCGGCATGGGGCTCTCCATAGCGTACGGCATCGTGAAGAGCCACGGCGGGACCATCACGGTGGAGAGCGCGGAGGGGAAGGGGACCCTGTTCAAGGTGTACCTCCCGGTGAGCGGGGCGACCGAGCAGGCCCGGGAGGCCCCGGCCGAGGGCCCGGCACCCGGGGAGGACAGGAGGAAGATCCTCCTCGTGGACGACGAGGACATCGTGCTGTCCAGCATGGAGCGCACCCTGAAGTCGTCCGGCTACCAGGTGGCGGCGTTCAGCGACAGCAGGGAGGCCTTCGACGCGTTCAGCAGGAGCCCCAACGAGTACGACGTGGTCATCACGGACCTCACCATGCCCGGCATAACGGGCGAGGAGCTCGCCAGGAGGCTCCTGAAGATCCGGCCCATGCTCCCGGTCATCCTGTGCACCGGGTTCAACGACGCCATCAGTCAGCAGGAGGCCAAGCTCTTCGGCATCAGCCAGCTCCTCCTGAAGCCCGTTGGCACGGGCGAGCTCAAAAAGGTCATCCACCGGGTCCTGGAGCACTGAAGGCGGTCCCCCAGGAAGCCCTTCCGCTCCCACGGCCTCCTGCCCTCCCTTTGCCGCCACCCCCAAAAACCCTATCCCCCTCTCTTCATCGGGGTCGGTATCGGTATCGGGGTCGATCCCGATTTTTCTTCCGACCCCGATACCGACCCCGACCCCGAATGCATAGAGGAGGAAGAATGAACGCAGCACTGCCCGGGATGGGGGATCACGGGTGATTTTTCCGGCTGAGCTCATATTAATGATACTCAGTGCACACGCAGATACCCGGACCACATGCGTGGCTGCATGGCGCCATGGAGTGCTGCCCTGTCCCACGGAAGGGTGAAGGGCCCTGCGTGCTGTGATGTGAACGGAGGCTGTGAATCTGATTCAGGAGGTGTCGCTGTATGGCGAGGAAAGGGATGGTCTGCCTGTTTGTCTTCCTCTTCGTGCTCCTGTTCGAGGGCACGCTCCACGCAAAGGCCCCCGCGCCCCCGGACGGCCTCGACCGGATTCATCTGAGTGCAGTCGTCAAGGGGTGACCCGCCCCGTTCAGACCCGCTGCGGACAAAAAAACCCGGCGGGGCATCTGGAGGCTGCGCCCGCCGGGTAACGAAGTCAGGGTGTCATGCCAATGAACGGCAAGGACTACCAGTGATAGCCGAGAAGCAGGGCCGCGTGCGCGCCGCCCGCCTCGCCTTCTACTCCCAGGAAATCCACCTTGGCTGCGGAATAGCCCACCTCGACGCCCAGGTTGAAGGCCTTCTCCAGGGTGAAATAGATCCCCCCGCTGATGAACAGGCCCACGCCGCTGTCGTCGTCGCTCACCGAAACGCCCCCGAGCTCACCTTCCATCTCGGCGCTGATGAAGGCCAGGCCGCCTCCGATGAACGGGCGCACGACCCTGTCGGCGTCGAAGATCTTGCGGACGCCGAACCTGAGCTCGCTCGTGGAGCCCTCGACGTCGATGCCCCGGACCGTGTCCTCGGCCGCTGAGCCCAGCAGCGCGAGGTACAGGTTCACCGGCCAGTGCCGCTCGCGGAAGTCGAGGCTGATGCCCAGCTCGCCCTGGTTCTCCACCGGGTCCCAGTCGTCATCGTCAAGGTACTTCCCTCCCAGCGTCAGGTTCAGATTCCCGGTCCAGCCCCCGGCCGCGAAGGAAAGACCGGACGAGAGCACCAGACCCGTCGCTACCCCGAGAACAACAAAAAACCTTTTCATGTACTCCTCCATATGGGAATGATTCTGATGACCGGTCAGCCCTTCAGGCACCGACCGTCGGCCTCGTGAAGAAGGGCTGCGGCACCAGGCCAAGGATACCCTGACGCTGCCCGCGGAGCAAGGAATTTTGCGGTTTCACGGGCTGCAGACCCTTCACGATCGTGAATGGTACGCGCCCCTTGCGAGGAAAACCGGGGCGTTCATGGGCATGAATTTTTTCAGGCGCGCGCCGGGTCTGTCGCCTCGATCTGGGCCTGGCCGTTGCGCAGGATGGGGTTCACGGCGATGCTGATCCTTGCCGAGAACTCGTTTTCGAGACGCACCAGGTATTTCCTCTGGACGTTCAGGAGGTGCATGGCCACCTCGGGGGCGAGCTCCACCCGGATCTCCCGGGCGATGTTCCGGTTCAGGAAGAGCTGGATCTCACGGAGCGCGGCAAAGGTGGACGATTCCACGGACCTCACCAGGCCGGCGCCTTCGCAGGCCTGGCAGGACACGAAGCTCTTCTCCAGGATGGTCGAGGACAGGCGCTCCCGGGAGAGCTCCAGGATGCCGAACTTGGAGATCCTGCCCATCACGATGTGGGCGCGGTCGTTCTTGAAGCAGTCCTTGAGCGCCTTCTCCACGGCCCGCGTGTTTTCCCTGGAGCGCATGTCGATGAAGTCGATGACCACCAGGCCCCCGATGTCCCGCAGGATGAGCTGCCGGGCGATCTCTTCGGCGGCCTCGAGGTTGTTGGCCAGCGCCGTGTTCTCGATGTCGCGCCCGTTGGTGAACTGGCCCGAGTTCACGTCGATGACCACAAGGGCCTCGGTGGGCTCGATGACAATGGAGCCCCCGGAGCGCAGCTTCACCCGCTTGTGGTAGATGCTCGCTATCTGCTGCTCCAGCTCGTACTTGGTGAAGAGCGGCTTCGTCTGCTTGTAGAGCTTCAGGATGTGCTTGTGGCGGGGCATCACGGTCTTCATGAACACGCACGCCCTCTCGAAGGTCTCCTCGTCGTCGATGAGAATCTCGGCGATGTCGCTGGTGAAGTAGTCGCGGATGGAGCGGATGATGATGTCGCCCTCCTGGTAGATGAGCGAAGGGCAGGGCGCTGATCGGAACTCGTCCTCGATGCTCTTCCACAGCCTCAGGAGGTAGGCCAGGTCCTTCTGGATGTCGGCCTTGGTCCTGTCCAGCCCGGCGGTCCGCACGATCAGGCCCATGTCCTGCGGGGGCGCAAGCTGGGTGATGAGGTCCTTGAGCCGCCTGCGCTGCTCCTCGTCGTCGATCTTCCGGGAGATGCCCGCCAGGTCCTGCTTGGGCAGGAGGACCATGTAGCGCCCCGGGATGGAGATGTCCATGGTGAGGAGCGCGCCCTTGGCGCCCTTTTCCTCCCTGGCCACCTGCACCGGGATCTCGAGGCCCTTCCTCAGGTCGGCCAGCGTGCCCCTGTCCTGCCCATGGCCGGGCACCAGGTGCCAGTTGATGTCGTTTACGGGCAGCAGCCCGTGCCGCTCCCTGCCATAGTCCACGAACACCGCATCGAGGCTGTTCTCGATCTTCGAGATCCTGGCCTTGTAGATGTTCCCCCTGATCTGCTCCTTGAGCGCGCTCTGGATGTAGAGGCCCTTGAGAATGCCGTCCTCCACGACCGCGACCCTGATCTCCTCGGCGTGGATGGCGTTGATGAGCATCTTCTTCATGGCTGCTGGCCGTTCCTTTTCACACGAACATGGACACGTCGCCCAGCCCTTCCCGGATGACCTCCGGGCTGTCGGTCTCCAGGGAGATGATGGTGGAGGGGACGTCCGGGAGGATCCCGCTGTCGATCACGGCATTGACCCGATGGCCCAGGTGCCGGTCGATCTCGATGGGGTCGATGTGGCGCTGGTCATGGGACAGCGGCACGCTCGCCGTCAGGATGGGCTCTCCCACCTCCCGCACGATGGCCTGGCAGAACCAGTGGTCCGGGATGCGCACCCCGATGGACTTGCGGTTGGTCTGGAGGAGGCGGGGCACCAGGCGGGAGGCCGGCAGGATGAAGGTGTACGGCCCGGGCAGCAGGCTCCTCAGGATGCGGAAGGCCTCGTTGGAGACCTTGGCGTAGGTGCTGATCTCCTTGAGGTCCGCGAGCATGATGCTCCTGGGCTTGACCGAGGACTTGATGGCGTTGATGGCGTCGATGCCCTTCTTGTTCGTCATGCAGCAGCCCAGGCCGTAGACCGTGTCCGTGGGGTAGACGATGATCCCGCCGTCAACCAGGATCTCGGCCACCCTCTTGACGATCCTGGGTTTCGGGGTCGTGGGGTCAATGAGGATGCGCACGGCGTTCCTCCCTGAGGCACAGGCTCTTCATGTCGATGTTCGACAGCGCGGAAAAGACCGACTCCTTGATGAAGGGGTGCTCCTTCTCCAGCTCGCTCAGGCGGTTCCTGACCCATTCCCGCTTGCCGTCGGGCTTCCTGGGGCACTCGTTCCTCACCGGGGCGATGCGCAGGGTGTCGAAATACCCCTGGACGAGGTCGCCCCTGCAGTAGGCCAGCGGCCTGATCACCCGGTTGCGGCCGTCGTCCGAGTAGCGGGAAGGCGCCATGGCCCCGATCTGGCCCGTGTAGAAGCACCGCAGGAGGAAGGTCTCCACGATGTCGTCGAGGTGGTGACCCAGGGCGATGGCCGTGAAGCCCTCCTCGTGGGCCATGGTGTAGAGCACCCCCCTCCTGAGCCTGGAGCACAGGGCGCAGGGGCTCTTCTCCGGGTCGGCCACCTTCTCGAGGATCTCGCCTATGCCCGACTGGAACACCCGGATCGTCACCCCGAGCTCTTCCAAGGCCCAGTCCTGGATCCGGTGGAAGTCCTTCTCGAACCCGGTGGCGACGTGCACGGGCACGAGCTCGAACTCCACCGGCGCGGACCGGTTGAGCTCGTAGAGGACCTTGAGGAGGACGATGGAGTCCTTGCCGCCGGAAACGGCCACCAGGATCCGGTCGCCGTGCCCGATCATGCGGTAGTCGCTGACAGCGGTGCCCGTCTTTCTCAAGACCCTTTTTTCCAAATTTCTTCTGGCGTTGTGATTCACGCGATATTTCTTATCACATACCGCAGGATTTGCAATGGTGGAAAGAGCATCATAACTTCAGGCGCGCCCCTTCCAGCAGGCATCAGCCCTCGATCGCCGGGGACGCCTCCTCCTGAAGCCAGCGCTCAAGCTCCGCGCGTGCCCTCTCCGGCTCCAGGAACGAGCCCTGGTCGTAGTGCGAGCGCATCCAGGTGATCTGGCGCTTGGCATAGTGCCTGGTGTCGCGCTGGATCCTGCCCACGCACGACGGAAGCCCGATCCGGCCTTCGAGAAGCTGGAGCACGTGCTTGTACGCCAGGGTCTGCATGGACCTGAGCGACGGGTCGTAGCCCAGTTCCAGGAGCCTCCAGGTCTCCTCGAGGAGGCCTGCCTCCACCATGGCGTGCACCCGTTCGTCGATGCTCCGGTACAGGAGGTCCCGCCCGGGCATGACGCAGATGATGCGCGCCCGGTACCAGGCTTCGGAAAAACCGTGCCCGCCGAGGACCTCGCTGGCCCTTCGGCCGGTGAGAAAGATGATCTCGAGGGAGCGGGCGATGCGCACGGCATCGTTTTTCCTGATGTGTTCCGCGTTCTTTGGGTCCATCCGGTTCAGGGCCTCCCAGAGGTGAGGGGTCCCCCTGGCCTGCGCGAGGGACCGGAGCCAGTCCCTGAGCCGTGACGACCGGGGCGGCACCGGTGCCAGGCCGTAGATCAGGGCCTTGATGTAGAGCCCGGTGCCTCCCACGACCACCGGGATCCTCCGCCGTGCGCGGATCTCTCCTATCTTTTCCGCGGCCATGGCCATGAACATCCCGGCGTTGAACTCCTCGTCAGGGTCCCTGATGTCGATGAGGTGGTGGGGCAGGAGGGCCTGCTCAGCGGCGGTGGGCTTGGCCGTGGCGATGTCCATGTGGCGGTACACCTGCATGGAGTCGGCCGAGACCGCCTCGATGGGGAAGCGCCGGGCGAGGTCGAGCGCGATGCCGGTCTTGCCCGAGCCCGTGGGCCCGGTGATGACGATCAGGGGCGCCGTCCGATCCACCGCTCGATCTCGTCCCTTCCGATCTTCTTGAACAGGGGCCTGCCATGGGGGCAGGTCAGGGGCGACCCCGCCTCGTCGAGGTCCTTCAGGAGCCTTTCGATCTCCGCACCCTCAAGCCTTCTGCCGGCGCGCACGCTTCTGTGGCAGGCGATGCGGGCGAGCATGTCGTCGTGGAGCTCCTTCTTCCTCAGGTCGCCTTCGGCCGCCGCGTCCAGGAGGTCGAGGATGATGCCCCTGATGTCCGCCTTCACCAGGGGGGCGGGCACGGACCGCACGGCAACGGCCCCCTGGCCGAACACCGAGGCGTCGATGCCGATGGAGCGGATCTCCGGGGCGATCTCCTCGAAGGCGGAGAACCTGACCGCCGAGAGCTCGATGACCAGCGGGGCGAGCAGGTCCTGGCCCGGGGTGAGGCCTGAAGAGGGGGCGGCTTTCAGCCTCTCGTAGGTGACCCGCTCGTGGGCCGCGTGCTGGTCGAGGATGTAGAGGGCGGATTCGTCCTCCAGGAGGATGTAGGTGGAGAGGAAGGTCCCCACGATCCTCTTTTCCCCGTAGGAGATGCCGGGGCGCTCCCTGAACAGGCCTTCCTGGATCAGGCCCGGCTGCATGGCCGCTGCAAGGGAGGTTTTCCGGGGCAGGGGGGGTGAAAACGGGCGTCCGGAGTAGGGGGCCTGTGCCTCCTGTACCGTGAGGACCGGCTCCACGGGCGCTTCCGGGACGGCTGCCGGTTCCCGGGGGCCGGACAGGGCGCGCCTGATGGAGCCCGCCACGGCGCCGAACACGGCGGACGGGTTCCGGAACCGCACCTCCGCCTTGGCGGGATGGACGTTGACGTCCACCTCGGAGGCGTCGATGTCGATGAACAGGACGGCCATGGGGCAGCGGCCCTTCATGACCAGCCCGCTGTACCCCTCGAGCACGGCTGCCCGCAGGGAGGAGTCGAGGACCGACCTGCCGTTCACGTAGGTGTAGATGCCGCTGCGGTTCTGCCGGGTGAGCCCGGGGGACGCCAGAATGCCGCGTATGCGCACGTTCCCCCGCTCCTCGAGCAGGGGGAAGAGCTGATCCCTTGCGGAAGAGCCCCAGACCTCCACGACTCGCTCTTCGAGGGGGCCGCCCTGCCGGAGGTTGAGCAGGGTCCGGCCGGAGAGGGACAGGGTGAAGCGCACGGCCGGGTATGCCAGGGAGTACCGCGACACCACGTCCACGATGTGCCGCACCTCGGTGGGCGCCGATTTGAGGAACTTCCTCCGGGCAGGGGTGTTGAAAAAGAGGTCGGAGACCTCCACGACCGTGCCCCTGGGCATGCCCTTCCTGCCCCGTTCCACGGTCTCTCCCGCCACCAGGTGCAGGAAGCAGCCCGCGGGCGAGCTTTCGGTCCGCGTGGCGATCTTTGCCCTGCTCACGGACAGGATGCTGGGCAGGGCCTCGCCCCGGAAGCCCAGGGTCTTGATGGAGAAGAGGTCTTCTGTTGAGGAGATCTTGCTCGTGGCGTGCCTGAGGATGGCCAGCTCGAGCTCTTCTGCGGTCATGCCGTACCCGTCGTCGGCGAGCCGGATGAGGTCGAGCCCGCTGCCCTCGATCTCCACGGCGATATTCGTGGCACCGGCGTCGAGGGCGTTCTCCAGGAGCTCCTTGACCACGGACGCAGGCCGCTCGATGACCTCTCCCGCAGCGATCTGGTTGATGAGTTCCTGATCCAGTACCCGTATGAGACCCACGGTCTTCCCCCCCCGGTGCCGTCCTCGAGCGGGCCGTAAACCCCCTCTACAAAAAAAACTATTCCCATCTCCCCAAGATGTCAACCACGGCAAGCCTCACGGCATCCAGGGCAGCGGGATACCATCGATATGACATATGAACATCAGCTCATATATAATAATGAAAACGCGGTCAGGTGGGCCGTCTGGTTGCGTGAGATCATTCCCCATCTTCATCGGGGTCGGGGTCGGTATCGGTATCGGGGTCGAAAGGATCCGAAAGCTTCCGAAAGGGGGACGGATGTATTGTTTCCAATAAATCTGTCCCCCTTTCGGACTGTCCTTTTTCGGACCTTTTCGGAGGAAAATCGGAATCGACCCCGATACCGACCACGACCCCGACTGCATCGTGATTCATCTGGAGTTTTTCTGGGTGCTGATCTCTGAGCTCTATCTTCCCCTTGGCCTGGCCAAGATCTCGAGCACTTCCAATTCAAGGAATCTCTTCGACGGCTTGGCCTTCACGATGAGGACCGTGTCCGAGCCCCGGCCGGTTCCGGCCACGCTCAGGACCTCGGCGTCCTCGGGCACGAGCCCTGCGTCGCAGGCCTCCATGACGATCTCGACGGCGACCTTGGTGCCTTCGCCGAACCTGCGCAGGGTGCTGGCGATGATGTAGCCCGGATAGGCGCCGTTGAAGCTGTCCATGATGGACTTCTCCAGGGAGTGCGTGAGGATGGTGCCGGTGTGGACAGGGACCCCGGCCTCGGCGAGCTGCTTTCGGACGACTCGATCGAACTCGTCATGGCCCGGCTCCTTGAAGCCCACCGAGTGGGTCACGATCACGAGGCCGGCGCCGGAGCCCTCAAGCCCTTTCAGAAATCTCTGCGCGGTTTTGCCCGTAGTTGACGCCACCACCACATACTTCACGCCGCCCGCCTTGACCTGCTCGGCGGCCAGCCTGATGCAGTGGTCCGTGTTCTCGTCTCCTGGCCTGTCGAACAGCATGGTCTGAACCAGTTTCATGTGCTCCTCCTATCAACTGTGCATGCACCTGACGATACACCTACGATACACAAGGGGATGCCCTTTGTACAGGGGCTCAGCGCCTCGATTTCCCGTTTGCCTGAAAAAAGACTTCGTTATTCGCCCAAGGTTGCATTTCTCCATACAGGGCAAGGGGTTTATTCATACCGGTTTCGGCACAGAAACCGTTTCCATGGTTTTCCGGGACGATGTGCCATCTCCTCAGACCGGCGCATCCGCTCTTCTCACGTTCCCTGTTTCCTCTGGCCCGGTTCACGGACATAGAAGCCGAACCACTCGCCGTCCCACCGGGCACGGTAGTAGTCCGCGGTGTTCGAAGGCGAGACGTACCACTTCTCGCTGATGAAGCTGTTCCGGTCGATTGACCCGGTGGTGCCGCGGTTGGGGTCGGCGTAGTACACCTTCTCCTTTTTCGGGTCATACCCGGTGAGCACGAGGTAATGGCCCGGCAGGTACCACACGCGGCGCAGGTGGATGATCACGGGCCTGTTCCGGTCGAGGTAGCGCTTCTTGATGTCCATGAGGATGCGCTCCCGTTTGGCCTCGTCCTCAGAAACGCCATGCTCCGTGGTCTCCTCGCAGGCCTCGCTCAGGAAGTACGGCTGGCTCTCCCCGGGGGCGTGGAGCCCGTCCGCGGCCCTCTTGAGCTGGGAAAAGGACGTGCCGGTGAAACGCCCCGAGTTGATCCACTTGCAGACCGCCGTGTCGCGGGATATCCTGCCGTGGTTGGCGGTGTCCCGCTCCGGGTGCCCGGAGAGGTCGCACTCCTTGAATCTCTGATGGGCCCCGTAGAAGTTGAAGATCATGTAGAAACAGGCGGGGCCGCACTGGGTGACCCCCTGGGGTATGGCGACGAACCGGGGGTCCTGGTACGGCTGGACACCCCCCTGGCCGTCCGCCCCTGCGGCCAGGCAGCAGGAGCCGAAGCACATCAGCAGAACCGCGAAACACAGGACAAGGAAACTCTTATCACTTCCGGACATGAATCCTCCTCGATCGCAGCAAACCCCTTGGCAGGGATCATATATATAAAGGTATTGTAATCCGGGGAGGCGCGGGAGTCAACCCGGGAGGAGGGGGCCTCCCTGGTCGGCAGCGGACGCTCGCTCAATGGCAGAGGATCGGCGCACGCATTGGCTGTTCTCCCAGATCACGAGCACGCCCGAGCGTGAACCCTCTCTCTATTCTTTTACAGCTACCCGGAAGAGGGGAACAGAAATCAATCACGGTCGAATCTTATGTTAAATAAGAGGCATTCGCCTCATATTTAACATAATATATATTATCGGCCTTTTTGATGTCCGAGTCCTTTGACCAGGGATACAGACAACAGGCTACGTGCGGTACTCGGAGTTGATCTTCACGTAATCATAAGACAGGTCCGTGGTATAGACCGTGAACGTCTCCGGCCCCAGACCGAGATCGATATCGATGAGGATGCTCTTCTCCTTGAGCAGTTCATGGAGCGCGTCTTCGCTGAACCCTTCCGCCTCGACCCCTGACCGCACCACCGGATACCCGGAGATCTCGATGCCCACCCGTGCCGGGTCGATGTCGACCTTGCTGTACCCGATGGCGGCCATGATCCTTCCCCAGTTGGGATCGGCGCCGAACAAGGCCGTCTTCACCAGCATGGAGTTGGCCACGGCCATCCCGACCCGCCTTGCCTCGGACTCGGACCGGGCGTTCCTCACCTTCACCGTCACGGTCTTGGTGGCCCCTTCGCCGTCCTGGACGATGAGCATGGCCAGCTCCTGGATGACCTCGAAGATGCCTTTTTCAATATCCTTAATGTTATCAGCTACATATCCGGATGCCAGGGCCAGGAGCGTGTCGTTCGTGGAGGTGTCCCCGTCGATGGTGACGGCGTTGAATGTGTGCACGATGGCATTTCTAGTAATAATATCAAGGCCTTGCTTATCAATTACCGCGTCGGTGAGGACCACGGCCAGGGTCGTGGCCATGTCCGGGGCGATCATGCCTGCCCCCTTGGCCATGCCAAGGACCGTTGCCTTCCCGATCTTGCGGCTGACGATCTTTGGAAAGGTGTCCGTAGTCATGATGCACCGGGCGAAGACCCCCGGGTCAACGGCCAGGCTCCGGGCCAGGTCGGCGACCTTCGGGAGCATCCGCTCTGTGGGGAGCTTAACCCCGATGACCCCGGTGGAGAGCGGAGCGACCTCGTCCGCCTTGACCCCAAGGACTCGGGCCGCCTCGGTCATGAGCACGCGCGCGGCCTCAAGGCCCTCTTCCCCGGTGCAGGCATTGGCGTTCCCGGCGTTGGCCAGCACGGCCCTGAGCGTCCCCCTGGCCGCCTGCTCCATGCAGATGAGCACGGGGGCGGCCTTTACGAGGTTCGTGGTGAACACGCCCGAGACGACAGCCTCGCGATCGCAGAAGATGAGGCCCATGTCCGGCCTGGTGCCGCCAGTGCCCTTCACGTCCGCGCTCACGGCCGAAAAGGTGAAGCCCTTGGGCGTCATGCCTCGGCCCCGCAGCACTGCTTGTACTTCTTGCCCGAGCCACAGGGACACGGGTCGTTCCTCCCCACCTTCTTCGTGGTCCGCTTGAAGGTGGAGGGCTTTTCAGGGACGCCCCGGCCGAGCTCCATGCGCTGCCTGCGCTCGCGGTTGGAGATCTTCTCCACGTCTTCCTGGCGCTGGATCTGGATCTTGAAGAGCCGCTCCAGGCTCAGCTCCCGCATCCGGGTGAGCGTGCCCAGGAACATGTCGAAGCCCTCCCGCTGGTACTCACGCAAGGGGTTCTTCTGGCCGTAGCCCCGAAGCCCGATGCCTTCCTTCAGGTGGTCCATGGACAGGAGGTGGTCCTTCCAGAGCGCATCGAGCGTCATGAGGAGGATCTGGCGCTCCACCATGCGCATGATCTCGGGGCCGAACTCCTGCTCCCGCTCCTTGTAGTGGGCTATGACCTCCGCCTTGACGGCCTCAGTGAGCTCCTGGCGGGAGGCGCCCCTGGCCGGGGTGTACTGCAGGTCGAAGTCGAACTGGTTCCCCACCCACCCTTTCAGGCCCTCGAGGTCCCACTCCGCCACCGGGGCCTTGCCCGGTGCGTAGATCTCGATATTTTCCTCGAGGACCTCGTCGATCATCTCTTCGACCATGTCCCAGAGGTTCTCGTTGGAGAGGATGTCGCGGCGCTGGGTGTAGATCACCTCCCGCTGCTTGTTCATGACGTCGTCGTATTCGAGAAGGTGCTTGCGGATCTCGAAGTTCCGGCCCTCGACCTTCTTCTGCGCTCCCTCTATGCTCCGGGAGATGAGGGGGTGCTCGATGGGCTCGTCCTCCGCCACGCCCAGGCGGTCCATGATGCCCGCTATCCGCTCGGAGCCGAAGATGCGCAGGAGGTCGTCCTCGAGGCTCAGGTAGAACCGCGACGCGCCGGGGTCGCCCTGCCTGCCGGAGCGGCCCCTGAGCTGGTTGTCGATCCGCCTGCTCTCATGGCGCTCGGTGCCCAGGATGAAGAGTCCGCCGGCCTCGAGGACCTCGCGGCGCTCCTTCTCGCACTGCTCCCGGTATTTCTGGAGGACCTGGGGATAGGTCTCGTCGTCCGGGGTGACGCGCTGCTTCGCGAGGTACTCGGGGTTTCCGCCCAGGACGATGTCGGTCCCCCTGCCCGCCATGTTGGTGGCGATGGTGATGGCGCCCTTCCTCCCAGCCTGGGCCACGATCTCGGCCTCGTGCTCGTGGTGCTTCGCGTTGAGCACGGTGTGGGGCATCCTTTTGGCCTTGAGGACCTTCGAGACCTTCTCCGAGTTCTCGATGGAGCTCGTGCCCACGAGCACGGGCTGGCCCTTCTCGTGGCACCTCTTGATCTCCTCCACCACGGCCTTGAGCTTTTCCTTTTCGGTCTTGTAGATGACGTCCGGATTGTCGATGCGGATCATGGGCATGTTCGTGGGGATGACCACCACCTCGAGGCCGTAGATGTTGCCGAACTCCACGGCCTCGGTCTCCGCGGTGCCGGTCATGCCCGCGAGCTTTTCGTACATCCGGAAGTAGTTCTGGAAGGTGATGGTGGCGAGCGTCTGGTTCTCGTTGGCAACCCGCACGCCCTCCTTGGCCTCGAGCGCCTGGTGCAGGCCTTCGGAGTAGCGTCTGCCCGGCATGAGCCTGCCCGTGAACTCGTCCACGATGACCACCTCGCCGTCGTTCACCACGTAGTGCACGTCGCGGTTGAACAGCGTGTGGGCGCGCAGCGCCTGGTTGAGGTGGTGCACGGTCTCGAACTCGGACGGCTCGTAGAGGTTGCCCTTGTTGAGGATCTTCTGGAGGGCCTCGATGCCCTCATCGGTGAAGACCACGGTGTTGGCCTTCTCGTCCTTGGTGTAGAGCTCGGCGGCGTTGGGCTTCCTCATGAGCTCGAGGACAGCGTTGTTGGCCTCGTAGTACTTGGTGGTGGACTGCTCCGCGGGGCCGGAGATGATGAGCGGGGTCCTGGCCTCGTCGATGAGGATGGAGTCCACCTCGTCCACAATGGCGTAGTGAAAGTCCCGCTGCACGTAGTCCTCGAACGCGAACTTCATGTTGTCCCTGAGGTAGTCGAACCCGAACTCGTTGTTCGTGCCGTAGGTGATGTCGGCGTTGTAGCTGGCCTTCCTCTGGACGTCGTCGAGGCCGTGCACGATCACGCCCACATCGAGCCCGAGGAAGCGGTAGATCCTGCCCATCCACTCCGAGTCGCGCCGGGCGAGGTAGTCGTTCACGGTGACCACGTGTACGCCCTTGCCTGTCAGCGCATTGAGGTACACGGGCATGGTGGCCACAAGCGTCTTGCCTTCACCGGTCTTCATCTCGGCGATCTTGCCCTCGTGGAGGATGACGCCGCCGATGATCTGGACGTCGAAGGGCCTCATGCCGAGCGTCCTCCGGGACACTTCCCTCACCACCGCGAAGGCGTCGGGCAGGATGTCGTCGAGGTGTGCGCCCGAATCGAGCCGCTCCTTGAAATACGGAGTCATGGCTCGAAGCGCGCTGTCGTCCATGGCCCGGTAGGTGGATTCGAGCTCGTTGATACGGCCGAGGATGGGCTTTATTCTGCGGATCTCTCTGTCAGTCTTGCTGCCGAAGAGTTTAACTAACCAATTATACATACGGATTTACCAATCCTTTTCTCTTTCTGTCTGAGTACAAAGAGTAATAGAATATAGGACTGACTATTTCAACACATATCTTTGGCCGAGCAAGCACCGCTGCAGCCGGCGCAGCAGGAAAACGCTGCCGGGACGAGTACGGCTGATGCCGTGAAAACGAGTGCGATGGGGACGATCCTGAGTCTGAAGACCTCGGAGCTCTCCATGGACAGGGTGAGGATCGTCCGGCGAGACCTCACTGTGCGCTTACGTCGATGGATTCGATCAGTATGGACGGGCACAGGACGTTCCCGAATTCCCTCGGGTCCGTTCCCACGGCCGCAACATTCGAAAAGAGCTGGTAAATGTTCCCCGATATGGCAGCCTCCCTCACGGGATAGGCAGGTTCGCCCCTCTCCAGGAGGATGCCGTTCACACCCACGGAAAACTCCCCGGTAATGGGGTTGGCCGTGTGCATGCCCATGATGTCCGTTATCTTCAATACCCGGGCGATGCCGCCCACCTCCTGGGCTATGCTTCTTTCCCCTGGCTCAAGGACCAGGTGGCGCACACCAGCAGAGGGTGTCGAGCGGTAGCCGCCCCGCACGGAGTTGCCCGTGGAGCTCCTGCCTGCGGCGTTTCCCCAGTAGGTGTCGTAGATGAACGCAAGCACGGTGCCCTTCTCCGCCAGCACGGTCCTGCGGGTCTCCACCCCTTCCCCGTCGAAGGGGCAGGCATCGGCAGCCCTTCCGTCGAGCGCGTCGTCGTACAGGGTGATCATGGGGGAAAAGCACCTCTGCCCCAGCTTGCCCTTGAGAAAGGACTTGCCCTTGATGACGTTCTCGCCGCTGAAGGCGTCCGATATGAACTCCAGGATCTGCGCCGTGGTGGCGTCGTCGAAGAGGACCGGGAGCTTCATGGTCCTGACGGTCCTGGCATGCAGCATCTCGGTGGCCCGCCTGGCCGCCTTCCTCCCCACCTCCACCACCTGCACCTTCCCGAGGAAGTGGCTGAAGTCGAAGTCGTAGCCGGACTGGCTGTCGTCCCCCTCTTTCGCCACGACCATGATGGAGGACGACGCGAAGGTGAGCCGAGATGAGGCGTCGACCCCATGGGAGTTCACGATGCGGACCTCCGAGACCGTGCGCGAGAACGACGCCTTGCGCACCTGGCTTATCCGTGAGTCGGCGTCCCTGGCGGACTGCTCGAGGGTGATGGCCCGGGAGACGCACTCCTCGGCGCTCAGCCCGGCCACGGCGGCGTCGTAGGTGTCCATGTCCCGGTAGGCGCCCTGCCGGTCCGGCAGGCGGTTGTACCTGTCCTTGAACTGGTAGGTCGCGGACGTGATGGCCGAATCGATGAGGTCGGGCGTCGCCTCGGAGCCGTAGGCGAACCCGAAGGCTTCGTCGATGAGGACGCGCACCGAGATCCCGGATTCGTTCGACCGGATGAGCGAGCCCATGGCGCCTTCCTTGGACTCGGCCCGGATGTTGTCCGACGAGGTGCCGTACACCTCGTATTCCCCGATGCCCCGGTCCTTCAGGAGCCGGGCAGCCTGAGCTATCTTTTCTTCCATCGGAACCATCTAGCCCCCGATCCGGTACGTGAGCGCCACTTCCCGACAGTCAGGGAAATACTGGCAGTGGATGCAGTCGCTCCAGATCTTGTTGGGGAGCGTGGATTTCTCCACCTCCTGGAAACCGGCGCTCTTGAAGAGGCCGGGAACGTAGGTGAGGGCGAACAGGCTCTTGATGCCGAGCTGTGTGGCCTCTTTGATGCACTCGTTCACGAGGGTGCGGCCGAGACCTTTGCCCTGGTGCTCCTTCTTCACGGCCAACGTCCGTATCTCGGCCGTGTCGAGCCAGGAAACCTGCAGCGCGCAGCATCCGATGATGCCTCCCTCCTGCCCGGTCACCACCCAGAAATCCCTCACGCTCTGACAGAGCGCGTGGAGAGATTTCGGCAGCATCAATCCCTCCTTCACGAATGGGTCGATGAGGTTCTTGACCTCGACCACTTCACTCACCAGCAGCTTCCGTATCATGTACGCTCAAATCCTTAAGAATTTTGTCATAGAAGAACACTGGCGACATGAAATGTCAAACCGAAACTTTTTAGGAGTACATAATAACGGAAGGCCGGAGGGAAACAAGGAAAACCGCCCTCCCCCGCCGGGAAGCCACGGGGACGGCCCATGCGCATCACATGCCCACGAGCTCTTTTGCATGCTGAATGACCGCCCGGCTCGGGGTTTCTCCGCCCATCATCCTGGCGAGCTCGTGGACCCTGTCCATCCCGGCCACCTCACGGATGCTCGAGCTCGTGCTCCCCTCGCTGACCTGCTTGGAGATCACGAGGTGCGTGTCAGCCACGGAGGCCACCTGGTGGAGGTGGGTGACGACGATGGCCTGGGCGCGCTGCGAGAGGTCCTTGAGCTTGGCCGCGATCATGAGCGCGGTCTGCCCGCTGATGCCCGAGTCGATCTCGTCGAAGATGAGCGTGCCCTGCTGGGAGGTCTTCTGCTGGGCCTTGATGGCGAGCATGATGCGGCTGAGCTCGCCGCCGGAGGCGATCCTGGCAAGAGGCAGGGGCTTCTGGCCAACGTTGGTGGAGATGAGGAACTCCCCCTTGAGCACGGAAGCGGGGGAAGCGGCCGTGCCGCGGCTGTCGAAGAGGTGGCCTTCGAGCTCGGCCGGATCGGTCTGGCTCACCGTGAACTGGGTCCCGGGCATGCCCAGGGCCTCGAGGTCGGCGTTGATCCCGGCGCAGAAGGCCTCGGCAAAGGCGTGGCGCCTGCTTAAGAAAGCCTGGAGCGCTTCCCGGTATGCCCCGGTCGCCCGGGCGAGCTCCTCACGGGCCTGGGCGAGAGCGTGCTCGGAGTCCTCGGTGAGCGCGAGCCGCTCCCTGATCTCGCCTTTGAGCTTGATGAGCCCGTATTCATCGGCACGGTGCTTGCGCTTGAGGTCCTGGAGAAAGTGGAGCTTTTCCTCCAGGATGTCGATGGTCTCGGGGTCGTACTCGTACGAAGAGATCTTTTCCCTCAGGCTCATGCTGATGTCCTCGACCTGGGCGATCACGTCGCCGAGGGAATCCACCAGGGGCGAGACGCTGCGGTCCACGGCCGCCACCCTGGCCGCGTGGTCCCTGGCCTGGGACATGAGCTCCACCACCGACGAGGACCCCGAGTAGAGGATGTCCTCGGCCAGGTGGGAGCATCGCTTGAGCTCGGCGGCCCCGTGGGCGCGGCCAAGCTGCGAGGCCAGCTCCTCTTCGAGCCCTTCGGTGATCTCCAGGCTGTCGAGCTCGCCCAGGGCGAAGAGCAGCTCCTCGCGCTCCTGCCGGTATTGTTCGATCCTGTCTTCCAGCCCGTTCAGGAAAGCGACCGCGCCCGCCAGGGCGTCGTGGGCCTCCTGGGCTTCGCTTCGGTCGAGCCCGGCGAGCTCCTCCAGGATGGCCATCTGCTGGGAGGGGTGCAGGAGGTCCTGGTAGTCGTGCTGGCCGTAGATGGTGATGAGGCCGGACGAGAACTGGGCCAGGCTCCCCGCGGTGGCGAGCCTGCCGTCGATGTAGCACCTGCTCGAGCCCGTGGGGTAGATCTCCCGCCTGAGAACGGTCTGCTCGTCGCCGCGTGTGAACAGGGCCTCGATGGTGGCCTTCTGGGCGCCCGGGCGCACCATGTCCTGGCTTGCCCTGGAGCCCATGAGGAGCATGAGCGCGCCCAGAACCAGGGACTTGCCTGCCCCGGTCTCCCCGGTGATGCAGTTCAGGCCGGGCCGGAACTCGATCTCGGCCTCGTCGAAGATGGCCATGGAAGAGATCTTCAGGAACTCGATCATCGCTCCTGCCACCCGAGCTTGCTTCTCAGGATCTCGAAATAGTCCCGGTAGGGGAACCTCAGGATGATGGCCTTGTAGTCCCCCCTCCTGATGATGAGCTTGTCCCCCGGCTCCAGGGGGAAGCCGCGCTGGCCGTCCAGGGTGAGGTAGATGTTGTCCGAGCGCTTCCCGCTCTTCACGATGATGCCCACCTCCTGGGAGTCGGGCAGCACGATGCTCCGGTTCGACAGCACGTGGGGGCAGATGGGCGTGAGAATGATGGCCCCCACCTGGGGGTGTACGATGGGGCCGCCGGTGGCGAGGTTGTAGGCGGTGGACCCCGTGGGCGTGGAGACGATGAGCCCGTCGGCCCGGTACGAGGTGATGAAGGTCGAGTTCGTCCACACCTCGATGTCGATGATCCGGGCAAGGGCGCTCTTGTTGATGACCACGTCGTTGAGGACGTGCTGGGTGGTCACGGTCTCGCCTTCGCGGATGAGGGTGGCCTCGAACATGGCCCGCGCCTCCTGCACGAAGTCTCCGGACAGGATGGCCTCCAGGGCTTCGTACACCTCGTTCTCCGTCACCTCCGTGAGGAAGCCCAGGTATCCCATGTGCACGCCCAGGATGGGGATGCTCCTCCCGGCCGCCATCCAGACCGTCCGCAGAAAGGTGCCGTCGCCGCCGATGGCGATGAGGACGTCGGCCTCGTCCCAGGGCGCGGCCGTGGGCTCGCACCCGATGAAGCGCGCCACGTGGTCCTCCACCAGGCACCGGTAACCCCTGGCTTCGAGCCATTCCCGAACGCGCCTGGAGAGATCGAGGGCATCCGTATTGTCTTCCTTGCAGACAATCCCGAAAATCATCCGATTCATATACTCACCTGTCTCCCGGTTTGTCCATATCGAATCAGTGCAGTCCCGAGTTCACCTTACCTGCATAACGAGCCGATATCAACCCCTGCGCTTGGTGGGTGCGCGGATGGCTAACGTGTGAGGAAAACAACGGATTCGATGTGATGGGTCTGGGGAAACATGTCGAAGAGCCTCAGGCCCGCAAGGCCGTACCCGGCCTGGAGGAGCGGCTTCAGGTCACGGGCCATGGTGGTGGGGTTGCAGGAGATGTAGATGATCCGGGTCGCGCCGAGCTCCGGCAGGAGCCGTACCGCTTCCTTCGCCCCTTCCCGGGGGGGATCCAGGACCACGGCGTCGGCCCCCTTCAGCTCATGGCCGAGATCGCGCAGGGCCTGGGCCACGTCCCTGTCATGGAAGACCACGTTGCCCGCACCGTTACGGGCCGCGCTCTTCCGGCCGTGTGAGACGAGGCCCCTGCTCCGCTCCACGGCCACGACCTCCCGGGCCGACTTCGCCAGTGGGATGCTGAAGTTCCCGCTCCCGCAGTAGAGGTCGACGATGCGCTCCGCGCCCCGGGCCAGCCCGACGACGTGCCCCACCATGGCCTGGTTCACCGGGAGGTTCGCCTGGATGAACTCGCCGAACGCGCACGAGATCTCGACCCTGCCCCCGCTTACCGCAAGACAGTAGCGGCACGACCTCTTCCCGAGCACGTGGTCCCTCCTCCTCTCCCTTAAGGAAACGAAGGAGACCCCATCGATGCCCAGCTCGCGGTGCATCCGCTCCATGGCCTTGGTGATGGCCTTGCCGTCGGAGCTTTCGCAGCGCGCCTGGAGGATGACCTCCTCCTGCGGCGCGTGGAGCTCCAGGGACCGGATGGCCAGCGGCTCTTCCCCGATGATCCTTCTCAGTCCAGGGATGAGCCCCTGCAGGCGGGGGTTGAGCACCGGGCAGGACTCGACGGCTGCGAGCCTGTTCGTACCCTTTCTGAAGAAGCCCAGCTCGGGCCCGTCGCACTGCAGGACCACGTGGCCCCGGTAGCCGTACGGGCGCTCGGACCTCACCGGATCGTCGGATGCGACCCCTTCGAGGCCTGCGGCCCTGGCGATCTCGTGGCTCAGGATCCTGCCCTTCCACGCCACCTGCACGTCATAGGGGATGTGCTGCCAGTCGCACCCGCCGCACCGGGTGAACAGGGGGCATTCGGGGGTCACCCTCGCAGGAGAGGGCTCGAGGATCTTCAGAGCGTCCGCAGTGCAGTAGGAGGCGTGCTCCCTCTCCACGCGGGCGAGCACGGTTTCCCCGGGCATGACATGGGAGACGAAGGCCACCTTGCCGTCGGCCCTTCTTCCCACTCCCCTGCCCCCGTAGGACAGGGAGTCGATGGTGACCGTGAAGGTTGTGTCGCTCATGCGGGGGATTTCCACCCGGAAAGGGTCATTCAGCCACCGTGCCGGCCTCTTTTGTACCCCGCTTCCGGACCCAGACGTAGACCGCGACGAGGAGAGCGAGACAGATGATGACGGCCACGGTCACCTGGTGGGAGTACTGCATGACGAGCTTGATGTTGTTCCCCACGAGGTACCCGATGTACATGAGGATGGCCGACCAGATGCCCGATCCGAAGGCCGTGTAGAGGCAGAATCTGGTGAGGTTCATCCGGGCCAGCCCTGCAGGGAAGGAGATGAAGTGCCTCACCACCGGGATGAACCGGCCGGTGAAGGTGCTGATCTCCCCGTGCGTGACGAAGAAGCGTTCGACCTTGGCGAACTTCTCCGGAGGCAGCAGGATGAACTTTCCGTAGCGCAGGATGAGCGGCCTGCCTAGGTAGAGCGCCAGGACGTAGTTGAACAGGGCGCCCAGCAGACTGCCCAGGGTGCCGCAGGCCACAACGATGACCCCGCTCATCTCCCCCTTCGAGGCGAGGTATCCGGCAGGGGGGATGACGAGCTCGCTCGGGATGGGAAAGAACGTGCTTTCCATTGCCATGAGGATGACAATGCCTGGGTAGCCCAGCTTTCCGATGAATCCCACGAGCCAGATAACGAAGGTTTCCATGGTGTTCCTATATATAGGGAAAGGCCACCGGCATCAAGCCGTCTCTCCCCGTTCCCGATTTTTTCCGATGGCGCCCAAAGCACGGCCAGCCCTGGCTTCTGAATGACCATTCATTGTTGAGAAAGTTATGGCCATGTTTTACGGGTTGTCTTTAATTTCATAACTTGTGATTATTATGTCATTTATTATCATGGAAAGTTTAATTGTCCTTGACCGGTGTGGAAGATATCTGTTAGAATTCCCTTGTCTTATTTTTCACAGGAGGGTCTATGGGTTCGATGTTTGTGTGTTCTGATTTTGAATTGTATACGCGGAGAATACGGGATTACGCACTGCTCACCCCTGAAGAGGAGCTCGATCTCGCACGGAGGTACAGACAGGGAGACGTCGTTTCCGGGCAGAAAATCATCACGGCGAACCTGCGCTTCGTGGTGAAGATCGCCCAGTCGTATTTCCACCTCGGGTATGGACCGCTGGAGATCATCCAGGAAGGGAACATGGGTCTCGTCAAGGCCCTGACCCGGTTCGACCCGGACATGGGCGTGCGCTTCATCTGCTACGCCATCTGGTGGATAAAGGCATACATCCGCAACTTCATCCACAAGAGCTACCAGGTGCACACCGGGAGGCTCACCCACGCCAAAGGCCTGGTCTCACTGGACTGCGCCTTCCCGGGCGAAAACGAAAGCAGCGAGGAGTGCCTGCTGGACCGGGTGCTCTCCCAGGGCCCCAGCCAGGACGACCGCTACGCCGAAAAGGAGCGCCAGGCCTACCTGCTCAAGCTGCTCGATTCGGATCCCCCCATCCTCACGAAGCGTGAGGTGTTCATCATCGAAAAACGCTTTTTTACCGACCCCCCGTCGACACTCAAGGACATCGCCGCCCAGATCGGAATCACGCGGGAGCGTGTCAGGCAGATCGAGATGCGCTCGCTCAAACGCATGAGGAAGGTCATCGAGGACGAGCAGGAACTCCTGTAGGGGCGTATCCCAGGGGATCGGGCAGCCGCAGGCCGCGTTGCCAGGGCCGGATGAGCTACCGGTTGGAAAGGTCTGCGAACTTGGTGTACTCCGGGAACCACTTGAACCTGAGATCCCCCACCGGACCGTTCCTGTGCTTCGCCACGATGAGCTCGGCGATGCCCTTGTCTGCGGTATCCGGATTGTAGACCTCGTCACGGTAGATGAAGCAGATGATGTCCGCGTCCTGCTCGATGGCGCCCGATTCCCTCAGGTCGGCCATCTGGGGCCGCTTGTTCTGCCGCTCCTCCACCCTCCGGTTGAGCTGGCTGAGCGCGATGACAGGGATCCTGAACTCCTTGGCGATGGCCTTGAGGCTCCGGGAGATCTCGGAGATCTCCTGCTCGCGCGAGTCGACGCGCGACCTCGAGGAGCTCATGAGCTGCAGGTAGTCGATGACCACGAGCTTCAGCTCGTTCTGGGCGGCAAGCCTCCTGAGCTTGGCGCGGATCTCCATGGGGGATATGCCCGGTGTGTCGTCGATGTACAGCGGCGCTTCCGAGAGGATCCCGGAGGCGTTGAGCAGCCTGCTCCAGTCTTCCTTCTTCAAGAGCGACAGTGACGAGGACGACCTCACCGCGCTCTGGTTGATCTGGGCCTCGGAGGCGAGCATCCTGAGCACCAGCTGCTCCACCCCCATCTCCAGGGAGAACACGGCCACGGTCATCTGCTCCATCACCGCCACGTTCTGAGCGATGTTCATGGCCAGCGAGGTCTTGCCCATGGAGGGGCGCGCCGCGATGATGACGAGGTCCGAGGGGTGAAGCCCCCCCAGGAGGTGGTTGTCCAGGTCGATGAACCCCGTGGGCACCACGCCTTCGTCCACCTCGCCCTTGGCGACCCTGCCCAGGTGGTGGTACATGTCCTGGAGCGGGACGCCGATCTTGATGAGACCGCCGCGCTTGCTCTTGAGCTGGCGGTTGATGTCGAAGATGATCTGTTCGGCGTGCTCGAGGACCTGGGGCACTTCCTCGCCGGGGTTGCGGGCGGTCTTGATGATCTCTCCCGCGCCCACGATGAGGGACCGCAAAATGGCCTTTTCCCTGATGAGCCTGGCGTAGTACTCGATGTTCGCCGTCGTGGGGATGCGGTCCGCGAGCTGGGCTATGTAGCTCCCGCCCCCCACCTTGTCCTGCTTGCCCTTCCGTTCGATGGCCTCGGTGAGCGACACCAGGTCTATGGGCAGACCCTTGTCCATGAGGGAAAGCATCTCCTCATAGATGATCCGGTGGCGCTCGGCATAGAAATCTTCAGGCGAGATGATCTCGCAGAGGAGATCCAGCGAGGAATTCTCGAGCAGCACCCCCCCGAGGAGAAACTCTTCGGCCTCCTTGTTGTGGGGCAGTGCTGCGGATACAGCTTCCATCGACCCTTACCTATCCCTCGGCTTCGGGCGACACCTCGACCTTCACCGTTGCGGATACGCCCGGGAACAGGCGCACGGACACCTCGTGCACGCCCACGTGGCGGATGGCCTCAGGGAGCATGATCTTCTTCTTGTCCACCTCGAAGCCCTTCTCCTGAAGCGCGTCGAAGATGTTCTGGGTCGTGACGGAACCGAAGAGCTTGCCTTCCTGGCCCGTCTTGACGGCAAACTTCAGGGTGACGGCAGCGAGCTCGGCCGCGAACTTCTCCGCGTGCTCCCTTGACTTCGCCTCGGACTTGACCTTTGCCTGTATCTTATCTTTGAAGGCCTTGATGTTCCTGTCGGACGCCAACAGGGCAAGACCCTTGGGGATGAGGAAGTTCCGGGCGTACCCGTCCTTCACCTTGACCTCTTGTCCAACGGTCCCGAGACCTTCCATGCTTTCCAGCAGCACTACCTTCATGTCTTTTCTCCTTCTGAATTTCTTATCATCTTCCTGAAGTTGAACCAGGTATCGAACAAGCCAAGACCGGCAACTCCAATCATTATATATATCTGTGTCAAAATCAATATGTAAATCACGTACCTTATGAACCTGGACCAGTCGTACTGGATCATCACCGAGGCCACGATGGCGATCCCCTGGAAGAAGTAGACCTGGATCACCACGATGAGGAGATTGAGCCCGAACAGGTTGGCCGGTCCGTACTGGAGAAGCGAGAGCACGGAGGCCAGGATGAACAGGCCCACCACCCAGTCCGGGCATCTCCACTCCCGGAGCCGGTAGCGCCTGCTCACCCGGTTGGCGATGAGCAGGTTCACCCACATGATGCTCAGGACGGTCGAGGCCGTCAGCCCCCAGAACAGCCTGACCGCATGGCCTTCAATAGTGGACCTGAACTCCTTCATATTCTCGACCACCGCCTGGGAGGAGGTCTGGCTGTACACGGCCATCATCTGGTCCATGAAGCCGTCCACCCACCCGGCGACGAGCGTCGTCATCGAAACCCCCTTCTCGGCGGACAGGAACAGGGCGCCCGAGAACAGCAGGGCGAACATGAGGCTCGCCGGCACGAGCACGGCGAGGCTGATGTGCCCTTTGCCCAGGAGCCTGCTGAGGACCATGCCGCACCCGATGAAGAAGAGGTAGACCAGCGCGCTGCCTGCGAGCCCGGGCACGAAGGCCAGGAGCGCAGGCGCCAGCGCCGCGGCAGCCGCGTATGCCGGCCTGGCGAGCCTTTCCGAGAGAGACGAGTAGAGCGCGGGCAGGCAGAGCATCACCGGCAGGGCGTCGACCGGGGCCATGATCGCCAGCACACACATAAAAAGAAAGACCCCGGTATAGATCCACAGGGTCTTCTGGCCTCCGGGCAGCAGAGGCATGGGATCAGTCGTGAACGGTAAAGGGCAAGAGCGCCATCATCCTGGCCCTTTTGATCTCGATGGTGAGCACCCGCTGGTGACGCGAGCAGGTGCCGGTGATCCGCCGGGGGAGCATCTTGCCGCGCTCGGTGATGTAGTTCTGCAGGAGACCGGGGTTTTTGTAGTCGATCTTGATGGTCTTGTCCTCACAGAACCTGCATGTCTTCCTCTTGTAATACGTCCTGGATCTGGGATTTCCTGATCTGCGGTCCTGCATGTTACTCACCCCCCTCAGTAGTCTGTGGCTGAGCCTCGGGCTCTGTCGTTTCCGGAGCCGGCTTGGGAAGGAGATCTTCCCTCGTCACGTGGCGGTCGAGCTTGATGATCACGAAGCGCATGACGTTTTCATCGATCCTCAGGTTCCGCTCGATCTCGGGGATCATCGAGCCCGGCCCCTCGAGGTAGCCGAGGAAATAACGGCCCCGGGAGTGCTTCTCGATCTTGTACGCCATGGAGCGGATGCCCTGGTCGTCGAGCCTGACGACTTCACCGCCGTTCTTGGCAACGGTGGAGGTGACCCGGGTGATGAGCTTCTGCTGTTCTTCTTCGCCGATGTCCGGATTCTGGATAAACATGATCTCGTAGAGATTCATCTTTACCTCCTTATGGATTTGTAGCCCCTAACGGAGCAAGGAGCGAAGTTCTCTTATACCAAAGTCTTGCGGCATGCAAGAATAAAATATGGTGGTATTATCGGACCCGCGCGCGTTCAGCGGCGGATGTGGAAACCCTCGAGCCCGGGGTCCGGATCAGCGGGCGATACATCCACCCGGTCCACCCGTGCACCCGCCGGCCCCTGACGGCACCACGCCACGAGCGCGTCCACCGCGGAATCCTCCCCTTGAGCGAACGCCTCCACGCACCCGTCCGGGGTGTTCCTGACCCAGCCCTTGACCCCGTGGGCAAGGGCGGTCTCCCTGGTGCTGGCCCGGAACCAGACCCCCTGCACGATCCCGTGCACCCTCAAGCGCACTGTCTTCATGTGTTCACCCCTCTCCGATCATCGAACGGAACTCCTCCTCGCTGAGCACGGGTATGCCCAGCGACCGCGCCTTGTCGAGCTTCGACCCCGCCTCCTCGCCGGCGACGAGGTAGTCCAGGCGGGCGCTCACGGAGCCCACCGCCTCTCCTCCCCTTCCGAGGACCTTCTTCTGTGCCTCGGACCGGGTCATGGTCTTCAGCGTGCCCGTGAAGCAGAACCTCTTCCCCTTGAGGGGGGCTTCCCCGGCCCGGACGGTCTTCGGGGGCGCAATCTTCATGCCGAGGTCAAGGAGGCGCGCGATCACCCTCCGGTTGGCCTCGTTGGCGAAGAATCCGTGTATAGCCCGGGCCATCACCTCGCCGATGCCCCTGATGGAGTCGATCTCCTCCACGGACGCCCCCATGATCCGGTCCAGGGACCCGAAGTGCGCAGCCAGATCCTGGGCCGCCACCGTACCCACGTGGGGGATGCCCAGGCCGTAGAGGAACCGCTGCAGGGTCGCTTCCCTGCTTTTTTCGATGGACCCCAAAAGGTTCGTTACGGACTTGTCCTTGAAGCCCTCGACCTGCAGGAGGTCTTGGGCCGTGAGGGTGTAGAGATCTGATACATCCTTCACGAACCCCTTGTCGATGAGCTTGTCGATGATCTTCCTGCCCAGGCCTTCTATGTCGAGGGCGTCCTTGGAGGCGAAGTGGAAGATCCCCTCCCGCACGATGGCCGGGCAGGAGATGTTCACGCACCGGTACATGATGCCCTCTTCCCCCTCTTCGTCCCCCGCGTCCCTGATGACCGGGGTCCCGCAGACGGGGCAGTTCCGGGGCATCGTGAACTCGCGCTCCGAGCCGGTCCGCTTCGAGGGCACCGGGGCGACGATCTCCGGGATCACGTCCCCTGCCCGCTGGACGATCACCGTGTCCCCTTCCCGGATGTCCTTTCTCCTGATCTCGTCCTGGTTGTGGAGCGTGGCCCTCGATACGGTGACGCCCCCCACCTTCACGGGCTCCAGGAATGCCACCGGAGTGAGCACGCCGGTGCGCCCGACCTGCACCCCTATCCTGTTCACCACCGTGGTGGCCTGGGTCGGCGGGAACTTGTACGCCAGGGCCCACCGGGGTGACCGCGCCTTGATGCCCAGGGCGTTCTGGTGGTCGATGCCGTCCACCTTGACCACCACCCCGTCGATCTCGAAGGGGAGCCCTTCCCTCTTTTCCTGCACCTCCTGGGCGAACGCGGCCACCTCGTCCATACCCCGGCACAGGCGCACGTCCGGGTTCACCCTGAACCCGAGCTCTTTCAGGCGCATGAGGATGGCGCACTGGGAGCTCAAACCCAGCTGCGCGGCATCGGACACCCCGTAGGTGAAGAAGGAGAGGTCCCGGCTCGCGGTGATCCGGGAGTCGAGCTGCCGCAGGGAACCGGCCGCGGCGTTCCGTGGGTTCGCGAACATGGGCTCGCCCGCCTCCGAGCGTTCCCGGTTGAGCCCCTCGAACGACCGCTTGTACATGATGATCTCTCCCCTGACCTCCAGGAGCGCCGGCGGGTTCTCCCCCCTGAGCCGCAAGGGGATGCTCTTGACGGTCCTCAGGTTCGGGGTCACGTCCTCACCGGTGTAGCCGTCCCCCCGGGTGCCCCCGCGGGTAAACACGCCGTTTTCGTACACGAGCTCCACGGCCAGGCCGTCGAACTTGGGCTCGCAGCAGTAGGCCAGATCACCGTCCCTGCCCAGGAGCTTTATGACCCTGGCGTTGAACTCCTGGAGCTCGCCCGTGCTCATGGCGTTGTCGATGCTCAGCATGGGGGTGCGATGCGGCATGGGGGGAAAAGCGCTCACGGGCGCGGTCCCCACCCGCTGGGTGGGCGAGTCCGGGGTGATGAGCTCCGGGTTCTCCGCTTCGAGAGCCTGGAGCTCCCTCATGAGGTTGTCATAGTCGAAATCCGATATCTCGGGGGCGTCAAGGGCGTAGTACCGGTAGTTGTGGTGCTCGATGGCTCTGCGGAGCTCCTCGATCCGGTCCTGTACTTTTTCTTTTGACATACGACCCTCAAGAGTGCATGACGTGGTAGCCGATAGATTTTGTTGATTTATCATAAAAAAGACTTGATCAAAAGGACAATATGATTAATACAATACTTAGTAAAGGGTACCACTAAAAACCTGCACCGTGAACTATAAGGAGGTTGTAATGGGTAAGGTTGTATTTAATGTTCAGGACCAATTCCTCAATCAAGCAAGAAAGGAAAAGGTGCCTATTGTTGTGACCCTCATCGACAACGAAAGGGTGGAGGGCTTCGTGAAAAGCTTTGATCCTTTCTGTATACTCATTCAGACCGACAAGCCGGTACTCATTTATAAACATGCCGTTGCGAGTATCGAACCTTCCGAGACGAACTCCAAGCTCAAGGATTTCTTAGCGGGATGAGGATCACCGGAAAAACAGCGGCCTTCTTTCTTACGTTCTTTCTCCTTCTCATCGCTCCGGCCGCCACCCGGGCAGACGTGCTGGTTTCCGTCACCGGTGTGGGGGCGATGGAAGGAAACAATCAAGCCAAAAACGAACAGACAGCCCTGCAGGACGCCTTCGCGAAGGCAGCCCTGCAGGTTTCGCTGCGGTATGTCCCGCAGAGCTCCATCCCTGATCTGGTGAAGATCCTCCCCGAGTATCTCTCTTCCCGGGGCATACAGGACATCCGGCAGTACCAGATCACCTCGAGGTCTCAGACGAACGGCGTTCTCCTGCTCAATGTGGACGTGAAGATGAACGAGGAGCCCCTCAAGGAGTGGGTCACGAGGCGGGCGCTCTCGTCGCCCGTGCCCCTGAGGCCCAGGGTCCTGCTCATGGTGACCGATGCCGCGGGAGGGAAGAAGACCTACGAGTGGTGGACCGACAGGGCGAAGAGCTCGTACTCGCCCTTCGAGCAGCAGCTCGCCAGCGAGATGAAGCACCAGGGGGAGAACGTCATCGACACGCCCCAGATCTCGAAGATACCCAGGTCCGAATTCCTCAAGCCCGTGGACATCGCCAGGTCGCTTGGGGCCGACCTCCTCCTCACCGGCACCCTCAGCACCGTGCCCATCGTCAACAGGCTCACGGAAACCACCCTGAATATCTCCCTGATGGACGTGAAGTCAGGGGCCGCCCTTTCGTCCTGGTCGCTCAACCACCGCTCCGACCTGAGCGCGTCCGTCATGAACTCGCTCATGGTCACCGAGATCATCGGTCCTGTGCGCGCCCTGATAGGCGGGAGGCTCATCAGCTACACCCCCATCTCCACGAGAAAGACGCTGTGCATCGAGGGGATCGGCAGCTACGCCACCTACCAGTCAATCGTCAATGCGCTCAAATCCATGGACACGGTCTCGAAGCTGAACGTCACGGGCGTGTACGGGGGTTCCCACTCCATATGCCACGCACTGGAGCTCAGAAGCTCGCTCACGGACGTCATGGAAAACCTCAGGCAGAAGCAGGTAGCCGATGCCGACATGCTCGTGGAGGACGACCGGGCGGTCATCCGGATCCTCCGGCAGTGACGGTCCGCCAGGCAGGGCTGTTCACTTCCTTTTCTCGAAAATCACTCTCGAGATCCGCTTCCCGAGATCACCGCTTTTCGTCATTCACGTATCTGAAGGTGTATGGATGTCGCCTTGATGGTCCCATCCGCTGTTTCCTGCCCCCAGACATACACAATGTCGCCTTTGCGGATATCCTTCGGCTGTATGGGGTTGCCGTCGACGTTCAGGATCTTTGTCTGGTATCTTTTTCCCTCATAAGTGACGTCCAGCAGATCGACCCTGCGTGACGACACGACGAGACGGCTGTCCTCCACCCTGCTCACCGTGCCGGTGAACCGTATAAATCCCGGGACATCCGAATCCGCGGCCCCCATGACGGCGAATCCTGCCGAAAGGGGCAGCAGGAGCAGCACAACGGCCAGCACCCTGTATGCGCCTCTGTTCATCCGACCCTCCTTTGCGCTACTTCTGCAGCCAGAAGTATTCCTTCACCTTTGATTTCCTGGGCACGGGAAAGGTTATCGGCCCATCCTTGGTCCCCACGGTCAGCACCGGCCCCGAATCCGTCATGGTGAGCCTGGGCTTTGTCGGCATGCCTGAACCCTGACCAAAGGAGTACCTCCTGTTCGTCTCGTTCAGGCCCACCTTGCCTGCCTTCTGTTCCTCCGTGAGACTGAAGTTGAACTCCCTGATGGCCTCCCCCGTGAGATAGTCCACGGCATAGAGGAAGCCCTCCCCGTCGTTATGCTTCAAGCACTTGTCACCCGCGGCAGCGTTGAGGTCAGGGGCGTACGTGGTGAAGTACACGATCCCGTCGAACACGATGGGGGAGGAGACCACCTGTTCCCCGGGCCTTTTGTGCTCCCCGAGTTCGTACCCAAGGCGGATGAACCATCCCTTGCTGTTCATGCCCTTGAGATAGCTCGCATCGTGGGGCAAGCTGTAGCCGGTGGAATAATAGGTCACGTCGGTGAGGCTGGACTCGGTGAGCACCGTATTGTCGCCGATATTCTTGATGCCGTAGAAGCGGTTGTCGAAAGTGATGTCCAGCGGGTGCTCCCGGTCTCCGGTGCCTCCATACACATATTCGACGACCGAGTAGCGGTCGACCGAATCCTGTTTGTACTGGTACCCCTGGAGCGCCACGTCGGGGGCGTAGAAGAACTTCAGCTGAGCCGTCGCCGAGGTGCCGTCCCCGGCCTGGAAGATCTTCCTGCCGGTCCATGCGCTGCCGTCGGCCGGGCCCTTCAGTGCGAATATCTGGCCGCCCATGTCTCCTGCGTAGATCCTGTCAGTGAACCCGTCGCTGTTGCTGTCAAAGGCCACAAGGTCCACGATGCACCTGGTCATGGAGGACAGACCGGGCGAGGTCCTGTTCAGATTGAGAACGTTCGAGAGCAGGTTCCCGTTGCTTGCGTTCACGGCATAGATGCCGCACCCCCTGGTATCCTCTGTCGGAGGCGTGGCAAGGTCCTGGCTCTCTGAGTCATACCCGCCCGCGAGGACCAGGGCCGTGAGGCTGCTCCCTCCGGCCTTCAGCTTGCAGACACGGGGGTCGCACCACGATTCGCCAAGGAAGGAGAAGGAGGGGTTGTCTCTGTTGATCTCCCAGGCCCACACAGGGTCCATGTATTTCCATTCCCCGTTCTGCAGGCTGCCCACCTTGAGGGTGTAGTAGTTCGAACCGCCCCGCCGCAAACCGAATGTCAGGTACTTGTAGCCGTCCAGCGAATACAGGACAGGGGAGCCGTCCACGAAGTACTGGTGGGTCGAGGTAGTCTTCATGAGGGTCAGCTTGCTCAGGAGGGCCCATGGAATGAAGCACCACTTCTCGGTTATGACGTCGTCGTTCAGGTTTTCGTACGTAGCCTGCTCGTTGTCCTCGAAGCAGTGGAGGAACCCGTCGTTCGCCCCCACATAGATGTAGTTTTTGTTCCCGTCGCGCATCACTGCCGGCCTGGAGTGCATAATGTCGCCCAGCACCCAGGTGCGGCTGCCCGCGTAATCCCCGTCCGCCCTGACGTAGCTGATCAGGTCCTCCCTGGTCTGGGACACCCCGTCGATGTGGAACACCTCATCCGTCAGAAGGTCGTTTCCCACGGAAAAGGCGTTGGCAGCGCTGGTCAGGCTCGTGGGATTGGGGCTGGTGTCGTCATTGTAGTAGGTGTAGAAGTTCCTGACCGCCTGATCTTTGACCTGCCGGCCCGCGCCTCCCTTGTCCACCTCGAGCCAGTCATTGATGCCCGTCCCCCAGCACGACGACGGTTTGGCCCCGCCATCCAGCAGGTCCTCCACCGGTGTGCCGGACCGGTCCAGGACCTGCCCGGTGCGGCTGTACCCGAACTTTTTCAGGTTTCCCATCCAGAAGGCGGCGGCATCGGTCCTGAACATGCTGGTGTAGAAGCTGTTGCCCGAGTAGAGCCGGTTCGTCTTGCTCACGGGCGCCACTGGAGTAACGAACGTGCCGTTTTTTCCCATGATGTCGTTTATGATCTCCTCAAGGGCATCGGACAGCGACTCCCCGTCCGTGGCCATCAGGTTCTTGCCGTGGCCGTGTTCGTTGTCGGTCACCCTGTCGAGGGTTTCCTTGTCGCATTCGGAGCCGAAACCGATGGTGTAGGTGACGACCCGCTGGGGAGGGAATTCGTCGTCGTTGAAGGACCCTCCCCCATCCTGGTCTTTCTGGGTCGAATCGATGAGGTCCACGTCGTAGAGGAACTTCGCGGTGTCGTCCATGAAGTGCTCGCAGCTCTTCGGCTTCAGGCTCGTGCAGTCACCGTCCCGATCGATGTCCCGAGGGGAGGTGCTGTAGAAACGCCCGATGGATTTGCCGTTTATGTAGTCCGCCCGGGTGAAGATGTTGTCGCCGTTGCCGTCACCCTCGTCGGCCTGGGACATGCCGTCTGTGATGACGATGATATAGTTCTTCTGGCAGCGCCACTCGATGGGAGAGGTGTAGACCCCGTCTACCCCGAAGTCGTTGCCTGCTCCTGGATATCCAGGTTCCTTCTGCTTCGCGGTGTTGGCCCAGGAGGCCTTGCCGGCGAAGTACAGACCGGCCTCGGCCAGGGTCTCCGCCAGGGGGGTCCCGCCGCTGGAATGGTCGTGGTCCTGAATGGGAAAGGGGGTCGATGTGTAGGGGTTGTCGGTGTAGTGGGATTCGGAACCGCACGCCGCCGTGCTGCACCAGACCCTGATGTTGTCCACGGCGGCCTTGATGGCCGCGTGGCTGGAACCGATCTTCGCAAGGAGATATCCCCCGCGGTTCCGCTCAGCCTCGGGGAGGAGCGCGGTGGTGCCTTGCCCGTGGAAGCGCATGAGCCCGAAGCGCACCGAGCCCTCGGTCACCATGTCGAGGACCTTCTTGACCGCATCCTTGGCGACGTCGACCTTGGGCCGGTAGACCCGCTCGTGTTTGGCCTTGAAATTGAGATAGTTTCCCGTTGCCAGCTGGTAGCTCCTGTTCCTCGAATCGGATGTGGACGTCGGGCAGTCGTACGTATAGATCTCCTTGTCGTTGGCGTCCCTGACCTGCAGGTATCCCATCCACTGGCCTGTCGAGCTCAGGGCGGTCCTGGCGGCTTTGCAGACGATGTCGTTCAGGTACACCGGGTCAGAGGTGAATTCCCGGCAGATGCCGTAGAACATTGTCTTGCACCTTATGTTTTTCTCTAGGCCGGTCCAGCGGTTGCCGTCCTTGTAGTAGATCCTGGTCGCCGTGTACGAGCCGGAATAGGTCTGTGCGGAATCAAAGGTCGTGCTGGTGGGGATCTCCACCGACATGGACCCCGAGGGGTCGAAGATGATGAGGATGTTGGGGGGGACACTCACCATGCCCCTGGTGTACACGTCCGTGTCGTCCGCCCTCGGGGCGCCGGTCCAAAGGAAGCAGATGCTCAAACCCAGGCAGATAAGCCCGGCAATGGATTTCGTCATGTTCATGTGCTACCTCCTCATCACAAAGGCGTATTCTCGCCTCTCATTTCATTCGCTTTTCGGGAACGCCTTCCACACCCCTTTCTCGATGGTCTTGCCGTTCACGGTGGATCTGATGACATAGTAGTTAGCAAAGGCGGACGAAGGGCTTGTTCCAGAGCTCACGGGGGGGGTGGAGCTCCTCAGGAAGGAGATCGTGACCTTGGCGTCCCGGATGGGGCCCACCCCGTTCATGGAATTCGATATGTTGACGGTGGAATTGACCGACTCGTTCATCTCCATGGTGCTCACAATGGCGTCGAACCTCTCCTTGGCCAGCTCTCCGGCTGCCTCGCAGACATAGAAGTCCCGCTGGTACACGATGTCGCTGCCCGCTATCTTCGTATCCACTGCCGTGGTCTTCATGAGCGTAATGCCCACGACGATCGTGACGATGAGGACAATGAGCACGACCATGAGGATCGCCCCCCGCTCGCTGCCCGCGATGCGCACGCCGTTGTTCGCCTTCATGCAGCCTTCCAGGTTCTCCATGTCATCCCCTTCCCTGCTCATTTGAAAAAGACCACTTGGACGCTGTGGCCGGCACCCAGGTCGTCCCACCTGACCGTGACCGCCACCTGCCTCAGATCGGAGCCCGGGACCTGGCTCACCGACCACGAGGGGTAATATTCCTGGGTTTCTGTCCTGACGCACTTTGCCGAGAAGGTCGAATCCGCGGTCAAGGGACCCGGCCCCCCCATGGAGTTCGAGCCCTGGGGAAGTCCCATGAGCCTCTCGGCTGTGCTCTTCGTCGTGTTCGTGGCCTCCGTGAGCTGCATGCTGTAGGCGTTCCCGCGGATGGCCATGTTCTGCATCTTGGTTATCCCGACGAACCCCAGGCAGAAAATGAGAACCGCCACGACCAGCTCGACGAAGGTGAACCCTGAGGGCCCTTTCGTCAAGGGCTTCGGTATGAAAGCGATGTCGTCCATCATGACCCCTGCCTCATGTTCCGGCACTGCACGTGCCTTCTCAGCTTTCTGGGGAATTTCCCGTCGTGCCTCGTCAGGATCATCTCGACAATGATGGACCGTATCCCGGACAGGCTGCCCGTCGGATGCCCGTCTTTGTCGCAGTAGAGGAACTTCAGAGATGACACGCTGTCCGCCACCAGGGCGCTCACCTCCTGCGGGCTCCCGCTGCTCAGGTCATAGGTCGACCTCATGAGCGACCTGCCGGAGAGCTCGTACCTGACCCACTCCGTTTCCCGATCGAGCACGCCGTTCCTGTTGGCGTCGAAGGTCAGCGTTATCGCAGCCGGGTCAGCCTGCTTGATTCCGAAGGTTGCATTCGCGGGGTCGTTGACCATCAGGGGGTCGCACCCTGCGTTGTGCAGGTCTATCTCCATCATGTCGATCACCGCCCTGAGGTCTTGCTGCAGGGTCATGACCGTGTGCTGCTCGATGCTCGTTTGCCGGTGGGCCTGGCTGGTGATGTACACGGCAGCGGCGAGAAGGAGGGACAGGACGAGCACGATCATCAGCTCGACCAGGGTAAGACCGGATACATCTCCCATTACAGTACATCTGTTCATGGCAATCGATTCAATCCTCCTCGAAAATGCATTCCATTCCAATCTGGGCCCCGTCTCAACCGGGACCAGTGCCTTGCTGCAGAAACCTTATGGTTTTATGGTCGCGTTGCCCCCGATGGTGAGCGTTATGACCCTGGTGTTGCTGGCTGGAGGGGCATCGGTGCTGACGATGGTGATGGTCCCCTGCTGGAGGGACAGCCCCCTGCTGTTGTAGCCGGCGGTGGTCAGCACGAGCCCGTCGTCTTCAAAGGTGATGTTGCTGTTGGGGAGGCTCCTCGTGGCGTAGACGACCCCTGACGACGTTGCCCTCAAGACGTACTGGTTCGGGCTCACGCTGGTGTCGAAGCTGATCCTCACCTCTTCATTGCCCTTTATGGCCTGTGCCCGTGCCTGCTGGAAATCGGAGAATACCTGGCGGGCAGCGGCATCGAGGTCCTTCTTGGCGAACCAGCGGCTGAGGTTCGGCACCGCCACGGCCGCCATGATGCCGATGATGACCACGACTATCATCAGCTCGAGAAGCGAAAACCCCTTCCTGTCAGCCTTTACCATGCTCATCGCACCACCTTGTTTTCCTTTTCGCTGTGTTTCTGTAGCTGTACTGTAAAAACCTTATCGGACGATGAGGTCCCCGACTTTACGCGCAGTTGTCCTGCCTGGGAGAAAACCGAGATTCCACCTTCGAGGTCTGTGCGAAAGACGGCGGCGCCGTGGGCCTGAAGCCGCTCCAGGGCATCTTTGTGGGGAAGGCGGTAGCGGTTGCGGAGCCCCACCGGGATGACAGCCAGACGCGGCCTTACACGGCCTAGGAACATGTCGAGGCACGCCCCCTTCGATCCGTGGTGGGCCGCCTTGAGGACATGGGCCGAGATATCCCGGTGGAGGCGGCTCAGCCGTATCTCTCCCAGTCCGCACGCATCTCCCATGAACAGCCCCCTCATGCCCTCATCGCCTGCCCTGAGCACGATGGAATCAACGTTGAGGTCCCGGCCAACCCGCCTACCCGGAGGGTTCAGGACCTCCACCCGGATCCCTCCCAGGCTGCAGGCATCCCCCTCTCCGACACTCCGCACGAGTATGCCCTTTTTCCTGGCGATCCCGAGCGCGGCACGGAGGTGAGAGGATGGGTCGTGTCCCTCGTTCGCCCATACCTCGCCGACCGTGAAGCGGCGGAGGATGAAGGGCATGCCTCCGGTGTGATCGGGGTGGCCGTGGGTCATGACCACGAGGTCGAGCCTCGTCACGCCCCTCCTGAGCAGGTAAGGGCTCACCACGAAACGGCCTGCATCTGAGCCGGGAAAGGCCGGACCCGCATCAATGAGGATGCTGAAACCCTTACGGGTGATGAGGACGCTGTCGCCCTGGCCCACGTCGATGAAATGAAAGGCCAGACCCTGGTGCGCCCTCGCCAGGTGAGCCCCCAGGGGCAGCGCCACGATGAACAGGCAGCTCGCCCAGATCACCATGCTCCTGAGCCTGCCCGGTCTCCCGAAAAAGGCGGCCACCAGGCCGAGGTAGCAGACCATGACCCAGGGCAGGCCAGGGCACGCCACGGGCTCGAGGGATCCGAAGATTTCTGACGCCCGGAGCATGACCCGGATCCCGTCGAAGGCCAGAGAAAGGAGGTGCGTTGAAAGGCCCTCCCAGAGGGGAAGACACACGAGACCTGCGAGGCCCAGGGGCATGACGATGAAGCTGAACCAGGGGACGAACAGGATGTTGGCAGGGAGACTGACCGGGGACACGAACCCGAAGAGGTACACGGAGATGGGAGCGGTGAAGGCCGTGCACACCAGGGGAATGGCCGGGACCATGACCCAGGCCGGCAGCCCCCGGGTCTTCCGGTACACCCCGATGATGCCGAGCACTGCGGAGAACGACAGGAGAAAGCTCGCCGAGAAGAGCGAGTACGGCAGCCAGAGCAGGATGACCACCCCCGAGAAGGCAAGGCTCTCCAGAAGGCTCGGCCGTCGAGCCATGAGGAGCATGGCCACCGCCGTGCACACCATGATGGCAGCGCGGGCCGCCGGGTGCGAGAACCCCACAAACAGGGAGTAGAGGACCACGCACGCAAGTCCTGCGATCTTCGCCCCCAGGGGGGTATCGAGCCGAAGCGCCAGGGGTGCCATGAGCCTCAGGACCAGGAAGGATGCTCCATAGCCGAGGAGAAAGACGATGCCCATGTTCAGGCCCGATATGGCGATGAGGTGGGTGATGCCCAGTGAGGAGAAGCTGTCCTGGAGCGAATACGCGAGCCCGGAGCGGTCGCCCGTGAGCGCCGCGTTCAGGATCTCCGCCTCGGGGCGGGCGTTGTGCGCCAGGACGGACGACAGGCGCCGCTTGAGACCTTCCCCGGCACCCGGTCCGGTGACGGTCAGGTCCCCGAGGTCGCGTACGTATCCCGAAACGGTCACCCCGGAGGCCAGGAGGTAGGTCCGGTAGTCGAACCCTCCCGGGCTCCCCGGTCCGGCCAGGGGCTTCAGGCGCGCCGTGCCTTCGACGAAAGAGCCCTCTTCCAGGTCACGCACGCCGCCGTACACCCTGAGCAGGAGGTATCCCGGAATCTCTTCGCCGTCTATGGCGGCGTCGCCCAGGACGGCGCGGTAGGTCCCCTGGACGAAGCCCGCCTCCCTGACCGTGCCCCTGACACGGTAGTCCCCCTCCCGGATGTCCAGCCCGTGCGGTGCCAGGGCCATGGCGGCGCATCCCAGGCAGACGCCCAGGGCCAGGGCGAGGATCCTGTCCCCCCTGAAAAGCAGGAGTACGAACAGCCCGGCGAACAGGGCGCCGGCGAGGTCCCCCGCGAGCGCGAGGATCCCCAGGCATATTCCGGCAAACAGGACCACCAGCGGTGTGGCCCTGCTCACATCACGCAGCAGCATGGCAGAGCTCCGCACAAGAGATACTCCCTCCCCGACCCATCCCGTGCAGGCAAGCACGGGAGACGGTCACGAGGAGGGAAGCATGGGATCTGATGCGGCTCCTGATCAGGCCTTCGGGGGCCTCACCAGTGCTCTAGGCTGTCTTGAGTTTTCCGATGAGGTCGGTCACGGACGCAAGCCCGCGGCCTTTAAGATAGGACTCGATGCCCGTGACGATGGTCTCGAAGCACAGGGGGTCCCGCAGGGAGGCGCTGCCGATCTCCACGGCCGAGGCGCCGGCGAGGAGAAACTGGACGCAGTCGTTCCAGGTGCAGGCACCCCCCGAGGCGATGATGGGGATGCTCACCCGCTTCGACACCTCCCATACGATCTTCAGGGCCACGGGCTTGATGGCCGGTCCGGACAGGCCGCCGGTGACGTTGCCCAGGACCGGTCTCCAGGTCTGCTCGTCGATGGCCATGGCAGGGAGCGTGTTCGAGCAGGTCAGCGCGTCCGCACCCCCGTCCTGGGCCGCCAGGGCCATCAGGCCGATGTCGCTCACCATGGGGGACAGCTTGACGATCAGCGGCTTGCCGGTCGACGAGCGGACCGCTGCCGTGAGGCGCTTGAGGACTCCGGGGTCCCTGCCGAACTCGAGCCCGCCCTTTGAGACGTTGGGGCAGGACACGTTCATCTCGATGGCCGCCACGCCGTCCACATCGAGCTTTGCGGCCAGGGCAGCGTAGTCCTCTTCCTTCTGCCCGAAGAAGTTGACAATGACGGGTGTGCCGAACCGTTGGAGGAGAGGCAGCTTTTCGGTCAGGAATACGTCTGCACCGACGTTCTCGAGACCGATGGCGTTGATCATCCCGCAGGGGGTCTCGTAGACCCTGGGCAGGGGGTTTCCCTCTTTCGGGTTCAGGGACAGGCCCTTGGTGACCACGGCCCCCAGGAGGGAGAGATCGAAGACGCGGGAGAACTCCTCGCCGTAGGCAAAGGTCCCGGATGCGCTCAGCACCGGGTTCTTCAGCACCAGATCCTTCGTTATGCGGACCGTCGTGTCCATCACCTGCTCCACTTCAGAATACCGGCGTCGAACACCGGCCCCTGGCAGCACACCCTCATACTGCCCTCGGTCGTCTTGACGGTGCATGCCGAGCACACGCCGAACCCGCACGCCATGTACTCCTCCAGGGAAACCTCGCACCGGGCGCCGTGTCTGACCGAGAGCTCGTGGACCTTCCTGAGCATGCCGTTGGGCCCGCAGGCGTACACGACCGCAGGCCTGCCCGCGCGGCTAAGGAGGGTCTCCAGCTCGTCCGTTGCCAGACCCTTCGCGCCGATGGATCCATCCTCCGTGACCGGGTGCACCCTTATCCCAGGGATGGCCTGCATCCTCTCCAGGAGGGGCAGATCCGCCTCCGAGCGCGCCCCGATGACCAGCGACCCCTTACGGACCTGCGAGGCAAGGGAGAGGATGGGCGGGAGCCCGGTCCCGCCGGCGACGAAGACCGCCTCCTCGCCTTCTCCGGGAAGGCTGAAGCTGTTCCCCAGCGGGCCCAGGAACCACAGCACCTCGCCCGGCTGCGTGCACGACAGCTCCCCAGTCCCCTGCCCCTTGACCTTGTAGAGTATCTCCAGGCCGCCTTCGTCGTGGCTTAAGATGGCCAGCGGCCTCCTGAGGAAGAACTCCCGGCCGGAGTTGATCTTCACCATGACGAACTGTCCGGGCACCGAGGGGGGGAGGCTGCATTCCACGGCCATGAGCCACGTGCCGTCGGCCACCTGCCGGTTCTCCCTGACCCGAGCCTGCACATCCTTCATGAGGCCCTTCCCTCGATCCTTTTCACCATGATGCACGCGTCTTCTCCGCTGTCGTTGTAGTAATGGCGCCAGACGCAGACATGGGTGAAGCCCATGGACTGGTACAGCGCCTGAGCGGCCGCGTTCGACCTTCTCACTTCGAGAAAGGCATACGATTTATTTCTCGATCTGGCAAATGAAATCATCTCTTCGAGCATGGCGCGGGCGATGCCCATGCGCCTCAGGCCAGGATGCACGGTGATGTTGAGCAGGTGGATCATGTTCCGCATGACCTGGGTGAAGCAGTATCCCGCGATCCGGCGGTTGTAGAAGGCGGTGAGGTTCCAGCACTCCTCGTCCTCCAGGATGCTGGCAAAGGTGATCGCGTCCCAGGGCGAAGGGTACGACAGCCTCTCGATCTCGAGTATGCCCGGAAGATCGTGTTCTGTGGCGAGGCGGAGCTCTAGCGTATCCATGAGGCTGTGACCAGGAAGAGGACGATCCCGAGTACGAAGAGCCCTGCCTTGCCGGGTCTCGGCATGTCCCTGGAGACGAGGCCGGCAAGCCCTATGGCCACGGCGGCGGATGGCATGAAGGAAAGCGCCGCGGCCACCGGTCCCGGGAGCCTGGGTGCCAGGAGGAAGGCCAGGGTGCACACCAGGCCGCTCGACACCGCCAGGGCAGCCAGGGCGAAGAAGAAGGAGCGGGTCAGGGCCCTGGCCATGGCGTGGCTGATCGTGCGCTCGATGTCGGTGGTGTCGTCCGGGATGAGCCCCTGGTTCAGCTTCCTGAGGTGGGTGTCGAGAACCCTCCCCACGAAGGACAGCGGGAGGCCTGCCAGGAGCGCGAGGCCGGCCGCGGAGGCGTCGCTCAAGGACGCGGAGGCGATCACTGCCGCCGGGGTCACGGCCGCGGCGCAGAAGGACTCGTCCTTGGGGAGATAGGCGCCCACGGGCGGGGCGTTGAGCCAGAGCAGCTCCAGGGCCGCACCCGTGATGAGGCCTGTGGAGAGGTCGCCCATGACGAGCCCGAGCACTGGGCCGATGACGATGGGTCTGGAGATCATGAACTGGAAGGCGTACACACGATCGAGCCAGAGCAGCGCCCCCACCACGGCGCTCAAGCCGACGCTCAGGATCACGGCGACACCATGCCGAGGATGGATTTCACGTCGATGGTCCGCTCCCGCGGCACCGACTGCAGGCTCACATCCACGCCCCGGTCCATGAGCTCCTTGAGCATGTCGAGGTCCTCCTCGTCGATCCATACGGAATACGAGATCTGCTTGGCGCCCTCTGAGCCCTTGTTGTTCCCGATGTTGAGCTTCATGAAGATGAAGCCCTTCATGAACAGCAGGTAGGCGTCCTTGATGGACGACACGATCACGAGCGTCCTCTTCTCGTCGAGGTCGGCATCGTCGGAGAGGCCCACCGCCTCGTCCACCGGCACGATCCTGAGCGCGATCCGCTCGGGGATGGCCATGGACATGATGGTTTTCTGAAAATGGTCGCACGCGAGGGCGTCGTTGACCACGACCACACTCTGGGCCTTGAGGAACGGGATCCAGGATTCCAGGATCTGCCCGTGAATGAATCGGTCGTCCACCCGCACGAGGAGTACGTTCATTTTTTCCCTATGGTCGTGGAGAGAATTTCCGAGGCGATGTTGATGTTGTGCGAGCCCTGCTCTTTCAGGAGCTGAGCCAGCTCACTGATACTCTTCCCTTCCCGCTTGGTCAGCGCCGTGATGACCATGGGCAGGTTGACCCCGGTGATGACCTCCACCTCGTTTTCTTCCAGAAACGACAGGCTGATGTTCGAGGGCGTGCCCCCGAACATGTCGGTGAGGATGATGGCCCCCTGGCCGCTGGAGACCTCCTTGATCGATGTCTTCAGGGTCTTCCTGAGCTTGTCCACATCGCTTCCCTGGAAGAAGGAGCAGGCCCTGAACGCCTCCACCCGGCCTACGATCATTTCGGCAGCTTCCGCAAGCGCTTCAGCGAGTCTCCCGTGCGCAACCACTATGATGCCGACCATGTCAATGACCTCCTGAGCCGATGTCTCTGTGAATGAGCTTGCCGCTGTAGCCCGATTCCTCGATCACCTTCATGATCTCCTCGGCCACGGCGACGGAGCGGTGCTTGCCACCGGTGCATCCGATGGCGATGTTCAGATACGACCTCCCCTCCTTCTTGTACAGGGGGAGCAGGGACTGGATGAGGTCCTTGAACCTGGCGATGAAGTCCCGGTAGCTTTCGTGACTGGACAGGAACTCCTTCACCTCCGTGTCGGAGCCTGTCTTGTCCTTGAGCGCCTCCGCAAAATAGGGGTTGGGCAGGAAGCGCACGTCCATGACGATGTCCGAGTCCACCGGAATCCCTTTCTTGAAGCCGAAGGACCGGATCTCTATGTACATGTCCCGGGCCTTGTCCTGGGCAGCGATGATCTGCTTGATCTTTGCCTGGAGCTCGTGGACGTTCATGTCCGAGGTGTTGATAACGTAGTCCGCCATGCCCCGTATGGGCTCCATGATGGCGATCTCTGCTTCGATGGCGTCGAGCAGGTTCGGGTGGAGCTCTGAGAGGGGATGCCTCCTCCTCGTCTCCTTGAATCGGTTCAGGAGGTGCTCCTTGCTCGACTCGAGGAACACGATGTGCACGTCGGCGGCCATGCTCCTGAGAAGGTACATCATCCAGGGGGCGCTCTGGGTGATGGAGCTCGCGCCCGCCCTCACGTCCATGCCGATGCCCACCTTGGGGATGTCGAAGGTGGCCGAGTCGTACACCTCGATAAACTTCATGAGCAGGTCCATGGGTATGTTGTCCATGCAGAAGAACCCCTCGTCTTCGATCGCCTTGAGCGCTGTGGTCTTTCCCGAACCGGACAGACCGGTTACAACGACGATAAAAGAGTGATCCATGCTGTCTCCTGCTAAACGTTCAGATCAAGCGGTATCCCGACCGGAACCGATGCTCACGGCATCGTTTGCCTACTCATGCCTCAAGATCATTACAAAATATTTTATAATATTGAGCGCAGATGTCAAACTAGATAGTATTCATTTCCGGTGCTGTCAATGCGCTTGTTCCATCGCCCCTGCCCCGCCCTTTTCATCTAAAGAATTACCATGGTTAATCCGAGACGGCAGGAGTGAGAGAGCGAGGCACGCATGCACGATAGCAGACCCCACAGCAAGAAGCCTCCTGCGCCCGAGCGAAAGCGGGCCCTGCCGCGGGACCGGGCCGCCCTCGGTCCGGTGCCGGAAACCATCCTCCAGATGGATGCTTCGCTGGAGTCCATCAGGAACAGGATCGACGAGGCCTACAACCACATCTGCCTGGATCTCCCTGAGATCAACATGGAGATCTACCGCACCTTCCAGCATGCGTCCGACACTCTGGACTCCCTGAGCGCCCACGTCTCCACCGGCACCATCGCTGGCGTCGTGGAGGGCATCGGTATCACCCTGCGGAACGTCATGATCCGCACCAGGCGCCTGCGCAGGCACGACGCCCGCACCCTGCAGACGGTCATGCTCACCTGCGGCGCCCTTCCCGGCTCTCACCCGGGGCTGGGGGACGGCGTCGAGCGCTTCATCTCCGTGCGCGACGACCTGAGATCGACGCTCGAGACCATCATCGAGCACGAGGAGGGGCTCATCGAAACGATCTCCTCCTGCCTGAAGAAGGACCTCAAGTCGTTCGAAAAGACGTTGAGCTCCGTGGTGGCCATCCTCAAGGACCTCATCTTCCGCTCCACCTCGGTGAAGGATCCCATCCTGAAGATCATGTCCGGCCTCCAGACCCACGACATCGTGAACCAGGACATCTCCACCGTATCGCTTGGCCTGCGGAAGATGCACTCCCTCATGAGCGCCGGTGCCGAAGCGGATGCGCAGGTCGATTCGCTGCTTTTCCGGGAAAAGGCCTCTTTCCTGTCCCGGGGGCTCGTTTCCCAGCTCATCGAGGTGATACGCCGTCACTGCCGCGACCTGAAGGACGAGATCGGCCGCATCGAGAGCATGGTCTCCCGCATCAAGGAGGACAAGGATGCGCTGAACGACTTTCTCCTCACGAGTGACGACGGGAAATCGACCTTCGACATCGCCACCGCCGAGGTGCTCCAGATGTTCGCCGACATCATCACCCGCATCGAGGATTTGAGCGCATGCAAGGAACGGCAGCAGGCGCTGACCATGGAGCTCACCGAGCTCAGCTGCGGCCTTGACCGGCAGGCCATGGCTCACGGCCCCTCATCCCTGACCCTGGACATGCTCTCCGCGGTGGAGAAGATGATATCCCGGCTGAGGTCGGACGCCCGGATGCTGAAAAACGACAACGGGCACAAGGAGCTCAGGGAGAACCTGCGGGCCCTTCACAAAGGCTCCGACCTGGCGCGCCACAAGCTCGAGGAGATGAAAGTCCTCCTCATGGGGTCCATCCGGGGGATCGACACGTACTCGGGCAGGTGCACAGACGCCATCGGGAAGTTCAAGCAAGACATCCACGAGCTCATGACCACGCTCGACGGCAGCGACCGTCTCCTCAAGGACCTGGAATCCATCACCCTGTACGCCTCCCGCACCCGGGGCTCAGGACCGCACATGGCAAGCCAGGAACCGGGCCGCCTCCTTCCCGAGGACCTCAGCGACATCATCCATCGCCTCGAAAACCCCCACAGCTCCTCCCTGGCATCGAAGAACGACAGCGACGTGGATGAAGGCCTGACCCTGTTCTGATCCCCGGGCCGTGCCACCCCGTCCCTGCCGGCGGTATCGCCGCGTATCTTTCTCATAATCTCGGATTCCCCCTCCTTTCACCCGATTCTCCAGGCGCCTGCGGAAAATCATATTCCCGGAGCTTTTATATAAAGATCTCAATTTGAATATCCGATCTTAGGAGGGAAGATGTGCGAAGCTAGGGAGACGGTGAAAAACATTAAGGAGGATAACCATGGAAGTGACAACGAGAAAGACCGAGGATGCCCTGATCGTCAAGGTATCCGGGGCCGTCGACACGGAAGCCGCGGAAGTGCTCCGGACAGAGCTGGGCAAGGTCCTCAAGCTGCATCCCAAGAAGGTCGTCATGGACCTGAGCCTCGTTCCCACCATGGGGTCGTCGGGCATCGGCAAGATCCTCATCTTCTTCAAGGGTCTTGACAGCAACAGCTCGAGCTTCGAGATCAAGGGGATCCACGAGAACCTCTACAACATATTCAAGGCCGTGAAACTTGACAAGCTGTTCCCCATATCCATGAGGTAAATGTTATGGAAATACATAAAGATGCATCAGGAGCCCTGGTACTGGAGGGCCAACTCGTCGTCTCGGAAATCGAGCTCACCCACTCGAAGATCGAGCCCCTGCTGGATGATACCGGACACGAGACCGTGCTCGATCTCACGAACGTCGACGACATCGACATCTCAGGCCTCCAGCTCATCTTCGCCATCAGGAAGAGCGCCATGAGCGACGGTTCCTTCCGCATCAGGGGTGCGAGCCCGAAGGTCAAGGAAGTCATCGTTCTGTCAGGGTTCGAAACGCTCCTGCAGGAGGTGGTCTGATGAAGAGCAAGATCCTCGTGGTGGACGATTCCGCCACCCTGCGGGCCTCGGTCAACTACACCCTGAAGGAAGCGGGGTTCGAGACCATCAACGCGGTCAACGGCGCCGACGGCCTGGAGAAGCTCAACCAGGCCATGAAGAACGGTGAGAACATCGGCATGATCATCAGCGACATCAACATGCCCATCATGGACGGCATCACGTTCATCACCGAGGTGAAGAAGACCCCCTTCAAGTACACGCCCATCCTCGTGCTCACCACCGAATCCCAGGAAGAGATGAAGATGAAAGGGAAGAAGGCCGGTGCTTCCGGATGGCTCGTGAAGCCGTTCAAGCCGGAACAGCTCGTGTACGTAACGAAAAAGTTTATGAGGTAGCCATGGCGATTGACGAATTGGTTCAGGTTTTCCTTGAAGAGAGCGAGGATGAAATCAGGGAGCTCGAGGCCGGCCTCATAAAGCTCGAGGAGGATCAGAGCGACGAAGGCACCATCAATCGGGTTTTCCGGGCAGCGCATACCATCAAGGGCTCTGCCGGGCTGGTGGGTTTCGACGAGGTCAGCAACTTCACCCACACCATCGAAAACATTCTCGACCGGATACGCAACCGCGAGCTCAAGATCACGAAAAAGCTCATCACGAACCTGCTTTCGGCCGTCGACCTCCTGAAACGGATGATCAACGCCTCGTCCGAAGGCGAAGAAGTGGACAGGGTCGAGACCGAGAACATGACGCTCACGCTCAAGCGCTTCACCGGGGTCGGGAAGGCTCTGGAGGAGACCCAGCCCAAGGGGGCGAAGAAGGACGCCCTGGAAGACGAGCGCATCTTCTCCATCACCATGCGGTTCAAGCCGGACATCCTCGCCACGGGCCAGGACCCCGTCATGCTCATCAGGGAGCTCGCCGACAACGGCACCATCATCGAGTGCATCGCCTACACCGACGCCATCCCCGACTTCTACACCATCAACCCCACCACCTGCTACACCTGGTGGGACGTCAAGCTCCGCACGACCCGGCCGCTTTCGGATATCCAGAACATCTTCCTCTTCGTGGTGGACGAAAACGACATCATCATCGAGGACATCTCCGACAGCTTCAAGCAGGGCGTCGACCTGAGCCTGGCCGAGAAGCCCATCGGGGAGATCCTGGTGGAAAAGGGCATTGTCCGGCAGAACGACGTGCTCGATGCGCTCAAGGAGCACAAGAAGACCGGCGACGCGCTCGTGGAGAAAGGCAAGGCCTCCCGTGAGATCGTGGAGAAGATGGCCCTGGCCCAGTCCCAGAGCAGGAAGGTCGCCAAGTCCGCCACCATCAGGGTGGACACGGACAAGCTCGACAAGCTGGTGAACCTCGTGGGGGAGATGGTCATCTCCGTCGCCCGCATGTCTCAGCTCGCCAGCGAAGTGGACCACAGCTCCATCTCGCGGCCGCTGCAGGGCGCATCGGCAGCCCTGGAGCGGATATCCCGGGAGCTCCAGGAGCAGGTGATGCGGGTGCGCATGGTGCCGGTGGAGGGCACGTTCAACCGCTTCCGACGGATCGTGCGCGACCTCTCCTTCGAGATCGGCAAGAAGATCGACCTCAAGATGAGCGGGACCGAGACCGAGCTCGACAAGAACGTCATAGAGCAGATCGGCGACCCCCTCAAGCACATGATCCGCAACTCCATCGACCACGGCATCGAGTCTCCGGAGGAACGCAGGCGCCTGGGCAAACCCGCCGAAGGCACCATCTGGCTCAAGGCGTTCCAGAGGGAAGGCAACATCTACATCGAGATCTCCGACGACGGCAGGGGCATCAACAAGGCAAAGGTCCTGGAGAAGGCCATCGAGAGAGGACTGGCAGACCCGGGGAAAGCCTACTCCGACAAGGACATCTTCGAGATGCTCTTCTCCCCCGGCCTCTCCACGGCCGAGAAGGTGAGCGAGCTCTCCGGCAGGGGCGTGGGCATGGACGTGGTGAGGAAGAACATCGAGGACCTCCACGGATCGGTGGAGATCCTTTCCGAGGAAGGCAAAGGCTCGACCTTCAGGATCAAGCTGCCGCTCACGCTGGCGATCATCGACGGGATGATGGTCAGGGTGGGCACCGAGGTCCTCACTATCCCGCTGTCCGTCATCGACAAGTCCGTGCGCCCCTCGAGGGCTGAGATCAAGACCGTCGAGGGCAAGGGCGAGCTCGTGGACATCAGGGGAGACTACATCCCCCTGGTGAGGATCTACGACCTCTTCAGCATCCCCTCGGAGAAGACCGACCCCACGGAAGCCCTGGTGGTCGTGCTCCAGAGCACGGACAGCCGTTTCGGCGTCCTGGTGGACGACGTTCTGGGCCAGACCCAGGCGGTCATCAAGAGCATAGACAAGAACTTCAAGAAGATAGAAGGCACCTCAGGAGCGACCATCCTGGGCAACGGCAGGGTATCCCTCATTCTCGACGTGCACGGCATCGAGCGCATGGCGTTCAGCTGAGGCAGGGCGCCTGGGCAGAGCATGAGGAAAAAACCACCTGTGAGCGAAAGACAGCGAGGTACACAGCATGAACATTAGGCTACGAGGGAAACTGACGATTCTCAGTCTTGCTTCCGGTCTCATCCCCCTTCTCATCTGCATCTTCTACATGAGCCACGTCGGCGGCAGCGTGCTCAAGGACCAGGCCAGGGACTTCCTGAAGTCCAGGGCGGAAGGGTTCGTCCGTCTGGTGGACGTGCGGTACGCCTCCATCGAGGGGAACCTCGACATCATCAAGGAGCAGCTCGTCAGGAGCCTGAAAGCCGACCTCATCAAGGAGGCCGCGAAGGAGAAATACTACAAGACCGGCTACATGGCCATCTTCTCCCCTGACGGCACCTGCCTGTACCACCCCAATGCCGAGTTCATGGGGAACAAGAAGCTCTACAGCACCTATGACTTCGTCAAGGACGGCATCGGCAAGAAGCAGGGCTTCTATGCCTACGACTTCGGCGGCCAGAGCAAGTGGGGCTACCTCGCCTACGACAAGAACCTCGACTGGATCATGTGGTCCACGGCCGCCGAATCCGAGATCCTGGCGGACATCACCTCCGTGAAGATCCAGATGCTCGTGTTCCTCATTGTCATATCCATCGTCATAGCCGTGGCCGGAACCCTCGTGGCGGGCCGGATCTCGAAGACCGCCAACGAGATCTCCAAGAAGATGGAGGAGATCGCCGAAGGCGAAGCCGACCTCTCCATGAGGCTGCCCGTGCTCTCCAACGACGAGGTGGGCGACATCGCCCAGTGGTTCAACAATTTCATGGGCAGGCTCGAGGAAGTCATCACCAGCGTCAAGCTGGCAGCGGTCCAGGTGGATACCGGGACCCAGGAGGTCTCGGCGGGCACCTCCGGCCTGTCCCAGGCGACCCAGGAGCAGGCCTCGGCCATCGAGGAGGTGGCTGCCACCATCGAGGAGATGACCTCCTCCATCAAGCAGAACGCCTCGAACGCGTCCGAGGGCCGGGAGAAGGCCCAGTCCATGGTGCAGATGGCCAACACGAGCGGCGAGGCCTCCCAGGAGCTGGTCCAGGCCATGGGCGAGATCTCCAACGCGTCGAAGAAGATCGGCGACATCATCGTCACGGTCAACGAAGTTGCCTTCCAGACCAACCTGCTGGCCCTGAACGCCGCGGTGGAAGCGGCCCGCGCCGGCGAGCACGGCAAGGGCTTCGCCGTGGTGGCCGAAGAGGTCAGGGCCCTGGCCCAGCGCTCCGCCGAGGCGGCCAAGCAGATCAAGAACCTCATCGAGGACACGGTGCGCAAGATCAGCGCCGGCGACGTCATGGTGAAGAAGTCCAGGGAGTCCCTGGAGGAGATCATCTCCTACATCGAGGACCTCTCCCAGACCATGGACGAGATCGCTGCCGCATCGTCCGAGCAGGCCACCGGGGTGGACGAGCTCAACCGGGCAATAGCGCAGATCGACACCACCACCCAGCAGAACGCCAGCACGGTGGAGCAGATCGCCAGCACCTCGGACAGCCTGAGCAACGAGGCCAAGGACCTGTCGAGCATCGTGGGCAAGTTCAAGGTGTCCGGGCTCGACCTGGGCACGTCCGCAGCGAAGAAGACAAAGCCCCTGGCCCGTGCCGCCAGCCCGTATTCCCGGGTGATCCAGCCGGAGCCCGCGCAGCAGGCACCCGTACAGCAGGCGCCAAGCCAGCCCAAGGAGCGGCCGGCCCCCCAGACCGATTCCTTCGAGGACTTCGAGGAGTTCTGACGACAATTTTGAAATGAGAATATGCGTATGAGAGGTTTATTATGAAATTACAATGGAAATTGCGGGAGCGTCTGACGGCGCTCGTGCTTGCGGCAGGGCTGGTCCCCCTGCTCATCGGCATCCTCTACGTGGGGAACAGGAGCAGCGCCCTCCTGGAGACGCAGGCCCAGGAGTACCTCAAGGCAAAGGTCGACGGTTTCGCCAGCATGGCCGAACTCAGGCACGCAGCCATCGAGGGCAGCCTCGACATCATCAAGGAGCAGCTCAAGGCCGACCTGCTGGGCGACATCCTCAAGCAGGCGGCCATAGAGAAATATTTCGACACAGGCTCGCTGGCCGTGTTCAAAGCGGACGGGACCTGCCTCTACCACCGCAAACCCGACTACCTGAACGGCACGGGCTTCCTGAACACCAGCCCCGAGGTCCGCACCGCGTTCTCGGCCGGACAGGGCTTCGTGAAGTACTCCTCGGGCGGGTACGAAAGGATCGCCTACCTCACCCCGGTGAAGGGCACCGAAATGGTGCTGTGGGGTGAAGCCCCGGCAAGTGAGATCCTGGGGAACGTGAATGCGCTCAAGACGCAGATGTGGGGCTTCTTCATCGTCATCGGCCTGTTCGTGACGGTGATCACCATACTGTTCACCCAGAAGATCGCGAGCATGGCAAACGACATCGCCACACGGATGATGGACATCGCCCGCGGCGAGGCCGACCTCTCCAAGCGCCTGCCCGTGCTCTCCACCGACGAGGTGGGAGACATCGCGCACTGGTTCAACGAGTTCGTGGGCAACCTCGAGGGCGTCATCGGCAAGGTGAAGGACGCGGCCGTCCACGTGGATTCCGCGGTCCAGGAGGTGGCGGCGGGCAGCCAGGGCTTCTCCCAGGCGACCCAGGAGCAGGCCTCGGCCATCGAGGAGGTGGCTGCCACCATCGAGGAGATGACCTCCTCCATCAAGCAGAACGCCTCGAACGCGTCCGAGGGCCGGGAGAAGGCCCAGTCCATGGTGCAGATGGCCAACACGAGCGGCGAGGCCTCCCAGGAGCTGGTCCAGGCCATGGGCGAGATCTCCAACGCGTCGAAGAAGATCGGCGACATCATCGTCACGGTCAACGAGGTGGCCTTCCAGACCAACCTGCTGGCCCTGAACGCGGCGGTCGAGGCGGCCCGCGCCGGCGAGCACGGCAAGGGCTTCGCCGTGGTGGCCGAGGAGGTCCGGGCCCTTGCCCAGCGCTCCGCCGAGGCGTCCCGGCAGATCAAGGTCCTCATCGAGGACACGGTGAGCAAGATCAACGCGGGCGACGACATGGTGAAACGCTCGGGGGAATCCCTGATGCAGATCATCTCCCAGATCCAGGACCTCTCCCAGACCATGGAGGAGATCGCGGCCGCATCCTCAGAGCAGGCGACGGGCATCGACGAGCTCAACAGGGCGGTATCGCAGATAGACGGCACCACGCAGCACAACTCCGCCACGGTGGAGCAGCTGGCAAGCACCTCGGACAGCCTGAGCAACGAGGCCA
>DAOPXM010000006.1:0-136232 GCA_035352355.1 Deltaproteobacteria bacterium
TTGACAAATCCACCCATTCCTGTACCCGCAGGCCGTGACACTTTGACAGGGGTGAGGCTCAGAGTCTGGAGCCGCGTGGTCTCAGTCGCCGCTTACGCGTTTGCCCAGCCAGGATTTGAGGCGGGACTTGCCGGACTGTGCCTTCTTCGAGGGCGGCAGCTTGCCCGTGAACGGGCCGATGTTCTCCCATCGGAGGCGGACGGAGCCGGGGCCCTGAAGATCCATCACGGTGAGCTCTTCGCCGATCCGCTTGTTTGCCCGGTCCACGGACACGCATATGATGTCGCTCCCGTAGATGCGCACCACCACGGAGTCGCTCCGGGTGTCGGGCACGAGGAACCGGGTCTGGTGCCCGGCATTGGTCCTGCCCAGGGCGCCGGCAAAGATGATGGCGCTCCAGCAGAATACGAGGACCAGGACGGTCTGGCTGCCGAACCTGCGGTGGATGGGGTCCCACAGGGTGGAGGGCTGGGCCGCGTTTTCCATGGAGGCCCGGAAGGCCAGGGTGAAGGAGCCGTACTCGTGCCTGCTCAGGATCGCAGGCAGCACGTCCACGATGAAGAGGTAGGCGCAGGCGATGAGCAGGGTGAGCCAGCCGTTGCGGTTCCACCCGTAGGCGGAGGCCAGGATGACCACGAAGAGCATGGCCGGGCCGCGGACCTGGATGAAACGCCGCACGGCCGAGGGGTTCTTCCTGCGCCTGCTGATGAAGAACACGTAGAGGCTGTTCACGATCCAGATGATGGAGATGCCGAAGGCGTAGACTGCGGCGGCGAACGACAGGACCGTGACGAACCCGGGCCTGATGATGGCGTCCGGGATGTTGAAGTATTTGCAGTACTCCCGCTCGTAGACAAAGGCGAGGAAATAGGCGAAGCCCGAGCCGGCCGCGATGAGAATGGCGTCGGAGAGCCACTCCAGCCTGGCGTCCGTTTTGCCGTTGCTCACGATTCCTTCGGTCATCATCGCCCCGTATGCTCGTATGGTATTGAAAATGGATAGAGAACGACCTGGTATGTACTACAGATGGGGGTCCGAGGTTAACAGAAAAAGTGCATATTTCCTCATAACTGCTGTTATCTTATCCTTTCATCAGGCACGGAAACGTGGTAGTATGCAGTTTATGTAGAATGATGGCCCGGCGTTCGATGCGCGGGCCTGTGCCATCCCGGCAGCCGGTCAGCCGTGAAACCGGCCAGTGCACGCTGCGCCGAAGAACCCACTGCCGCTGCAGGTATTATGAATCCGTTGATGAAGGAGGTCGCCTGGCGAGAAGGGCGTTTCCTCGTGAAAAATATGATTGAGGAGGTTGTTCATGAATTTCAATGTCAACACACTGTGCGGATTGTTCCATGCCAAGGCCCAGGAGATGGGGGATGCGCAGCCCTTTCTCATGGGCAGGTTCGACGGGAACGGGGACCCCACGAACGATTTCCGGACCATCACCTGGAGAGAGGCGCGGCAGATGAGCCTCGAGTTCGCGGCAGGGCTCACGGCGCTGGGCATCAGGCGGGGGGACAAGGTGGCCATCTTCTCGGAGAGCCGGCCCCGCTGGATCATCGCCGACCAGGGCATCCAGGCGGCGGGTGGCGTTGAAGTCCCTCTCTATCCCACCTCGTCGCTCGAAGAGCTGGTGTACATGGTCGGCGACAGCGAGTGCAAGGCCATCGTCTGCTCCACGAAGGACAAGGTGGAGATGGCGAGCAAAGTCAGGTCAGAGACGCAGCTTAAGATCGTCATCTGCATGGAGTCGCTCCCGGCCGAGCGGGAAGAGGGCGTGTACCACTTCAACGAGGTCATGGACATGGGCAGGAAGGCCTTCGACCTCGCCGCGCTGGAGCGCAGCATCGACTCAGCCCGGCCCGAAGACCTCGTGAGTATCATCTACACCTCCGGTACCACCGGCAGGCAGAAGGGGGCCATGCTCACCCATGGCAACTGGATAGCGGCCATGAACCAGGTCACGGACCCCACCCTGCTCAGGAGGCAGGCGCAGGACAAGGACCTGCACCTGCTCTTCCTCGTGCACCTGCCCATCTGCCACGTGTACGGCCGCACGTGCGACTATCACGCCGGCGGGCTCAAGCAGGGAGGCGTCCTCGCGTTCGAGCCCGATTTCAGCAGGATACCCAAGACCCTCCTGGAGCTCAGGCCCAACGTCATTATCAGCATCCCCCGCTTCTTCGAGAAGGTCTACGACCAGATCACATCCATTGTGTCCAGGCAGTCGAAGTTCGTGCAGACCATGTTAGCGTGGGCCATGCGCCAGGGAGGCAAGTTCACCGACGCCATGTCGATGGGCGAACGCCTGAACATGCTCGACCTCATCCTGTTCTCCCAGGCGAACGTCCTGGTGTTCAACCGCATCCGGAAGATGGCCGGCCTTGACCGCCTCGTCATGGCGGGCTCCGGGGGCGGCAAGCTCGCCCGGGAGGTGTGCACCTTCATCCGCTCCATGGGCATCCAGCTCACCGAGGGCTACGGCCTCACCGAGACCGCTGCCATGCTCAACTACAACGCACCCGAGTTCCACGGACTCGACCGGGACAACCTCACCAGCTTCCAGAACAAGATGATCGACTGGACCCTGGATGCCATGGTCAGGCTGCCGGCCCGGGGCAAGTCCCCCTACACCCACCCCATCGGGGCCCTCAAGCTCTTCATCGCCTACAACACCGTAGCCTACCGCCTCCAGGTGAAGCCCGGCACCGTGGGCAAGACCGTTGCCTGGACCGAAGAGAAGATCGCCGAGGACGGCGAGATCCTCGCCCGTGGCCCGCAGATTTTCCAGGGCTACTGGAACATGCCCCAGGAGACGAAGGAGGCCTTCAACGACGAGGGCTGGTTCCTCACGGGCGACATCGGCCGGTTCGACGCGGACGGGTTCCTGGAGATCACGGACCGGAAGAAGGAGCTCTTCGTCACCTCGGGCGGCAAGAACGTGGCCCCGCACCCCATCGAGCTCGCCGTCACTTCCAGACCCTACATCGACCAGGTCTGCCTGACCGGCGACGGCGAAAAATACCTCACCGCGCTCATCGTGCCCGACTTCCACGAGCTGAACAAACTCGCCAAGACAAACGGCTGGAGCGTGACCGACTCTGTCTCCCTGGTGGCACGGGACGAGGTCAAGGCCCTCATCCAGGAGCAGGTGGACCAGGTGAACAAGAGCCTGGCCCGTTACGAGCAGATCAAGTACTTCATCATCCTGTCGAAGCCCTTCAGCGTGGAGAGCGGGGAGCTGACGCCGACGCTCAAGCTCAAACGCAGGATCATCAAGGAACGCTACGAACAGCAGATCAAGAGCATGTACAGCCTCAACAAGGCCACGGCGTCGTAGGCAGGGTCATCGAAGAATCGAGAGGGCCGGGCTGGAGCGCCCGGCCTTTTTTCCTCAGCTTAGAGATTTCTTCCTTTCACACGTACATTCTCATTTCCGGGAAAACGGCAATACAGGCACCTCCTCGATACATGGATCTTACCCGTGTTCTGTTCAAGGACGAAGCAGGCCCCTCGGCTTAACCGCCCTCACGAGCACGTTCACGTTGTCGGGCTCTGCCTCCACCGATACGTCCTCCATGCCGAGGGGCTCCATGAGGGCGCGCACCTGCTCAGCGGTGAGCGACCGGAAAACCGCGAACAAGAAGAACGGCAGGATGCAGAAGGGTTTGATGACGGCCGGCACATTCCAGTGTCGGATGAACCGCAGGGCGTTTCTCACCGTGCTCTGACGGTTCACCTCGGCGATGAAGAGCAGGCCCCCGGGCTTGAGCACCCGGACGCACTCCCTGAGGCCCCGGTCCCGGTCGGGCCAGTGCTTGAGGCAGTCCACGCTGTACACGAGGTCGAACGACGCGTCGGGGAAGGGCAGGTCGAGGGCAGAGGCCTGAACGAAGGCCACGTCCGCCCCGCACCTCCCGGCTCTGCGCCGTGCCCGCCTCACCTGGCTCCCGGCGAGGTCCACGCCGGTGACGTCGAGCCCGCTCACAACCCTCTTGAGTGCGATGGCGAGCTGGCCCCCGCCCGAGCCGATGTCGAGGACCCTGTCCCCGCCCTTTACCGAGCAGAGGACGGCGTTCTCGAGCCGCGCCACACTCACGAGCGCGGCAGGGGCGACGATGACGTCGAAGAGAAAGGCCTCCAGGAAATTGTACTTGTGGGTGACGTTGAAGAGCATCATGGGGACATATATAAAGCAACTTAGCCTGGGCTTCTATACCATTTCCATATTATTACAGCACATTCCCTTCACAGGTATCAGTCAACGACGCCGGCAACGATCAGCCACGAGGCGGAACGGCTACAGTCATCGACTGCGCGTACGATGTATCCCCTGGACTCTGACAGAAAATCTATCCACATATTTTATTTAAATTAATGTACTTCCATCTCCGAGTTGTTCATGGAACCATAGACATTACATCAAGATGTTAACTGACTTTTAGCAAGGACAAATGACATGCATCTCCTGAGTAGATTACTTGTTTATGGTCATGATTTCATGTTTTTTTAACCAAATTCCGAATAATGACTATCGGTGTTGTAATGGGATGGCTATCATTCTGAAGTGGATTAATCTCGTCACCGAATAAAGAATACAATAATTAAGGGCTCATCATGGCAAGAAAGAGAACATCTATTCTGGATGATCTGGTTGTCCTCCCTTGGTGGGTGACTGCCTGCGGTGCAGTCGTAGTATACTTGGTGCTCAAATATTGGGTTCCGGCACATTTCGCAGCAAAAGCTGGCAGCAAGCATGCTCCTGATGGCTTAGCCATGAACGCCCTGGCCCAAGTCGCTCCAACATTTGCCACTCTTTTTGCTATTGTCCTGGGGTTTGTCTCATTCATCTCCTTAATCAGAACGATTGCTGAATCGGCAAAAGCCAAAAGCACAAACAAAGGGCAAGAGAGTGCTGCGAAGCCAGAATTCCATGCACAGATCGGCACAGAACATATCAGAGAAATGCCTTGGCATGAGTTCGAGAAAACTGTCGGCCATCTCTATCGATCCAAAGGATTCGAAGTGACTCAAAAGGGGGGCAATAAACCGGATGGGGGTGTAGACCTCATCGCTGAGAAGAATGGCGAGAAGCTCCTGATCCAGTGCAAGCACTGGAAGACATGGAAGGTGGGGGTAAAAGTTATAAGGGAGCTATACGGGGTTGTGACTGCAGATCCCTCTTCGTCCGGAGGCATCGTCATCACCTCCGGCACCTTCACCGAAGAAGCCCTGGAGTTCGCAAAAGGCAAGCAGCTTGAGCTCATTGACGGGACAAAGCTCCTATCCATGTTCTCTGATCTTGCGTATATGCCGCCCATGCAAGACGAAGAAATCATAAAGCACTCGGAAAGCCCCAAGTGTCCTGTATGCGGAGGACAAATGGTAATCCGGACCACTAAGAAAAAGCTCGTTTCGGGCAATCAGTTCTGGGGCTGCACATACTATCCTCGTTGTAGGGGAATAAGGCCTTTGAAATAGAATACAGGGCTTGTTCTCAAGTAACGACTTCTCACTACTTTTTGGAGACTTCTGCTCTCTCTTCCCTTCGCCTTATGAAATCTGGAATGGCGATGGGAGCTTCGCCGAGATGACTTTCTTTGGGAAAATATGGGGACGGATTTATTTATTATGAAACCTGCATTGGGATGGATCAAGAGTCTCTGCGGATAGCTCAGGCGTGGTGCCGAGGGACGGAGTTGAACCGCCGACACGGGGATTTTCAGTCCCCTGCTCTACCTACTGAGCTACCTCGGCAACAGTGGGATTTGTAGTGAATTTGAGGTGGCTTGTCAAGCCTTTTCGTCCTCTTCGAAATTGAAGCTCTCGAGCTTGTCGTCGCCGTCTTCGGCAAGCACGTCTTCCATGGAGACCTGGCCTTTCTGGCCCTTGCCGGACTGTGCCTTCTCCTCGAGGAGGTCCTTGCGGTCCTCTTCGACCTTGCCCACGGCAAAGCCCTCGTCATCGATCTCTATCTGCGGGGCCTTGGTGTAGATGTTGAGCTTGATCTTGGCAGGAACGAGATCTTCGCCGCAGCTCTTGCAGCGGTCAAGATAGTCGAAGCTGACATAGCCACATTTGGAGCATCTCATCTTTGGACGTACCTCCTGGGTTTATGTACTGCCTATCGGTACAATGAGATCAAACCATTAGTAAAGGGATTTATTGCGGGAAAGAGCCCCTTGACGTCTTCGCCGGCCTTATATTATGTCTACAGAACGGACATCCCTCGACATTTCCGGCAGAGCGTTCATCACGACGGGAACGGCTGCAGGAGAAACGCCCGTGTCCGGGACCGGGGGAGCCGGGGCCTGATGAATCCTGGCCCAGGACCAGCTGTGAAGGAGACATGCATGGACGCCAGCCCGCAGATACTGCTCTGGAACTATTCCTGTGAGGAAATGCTCGAGTTGGACCGCCTGTTCCAGGAGACCGGCGCGCCCGAGGCCAAGGCCATAGAAAAGGACCAGGGAGACCTCCCTGTCCACGAGATCCTGTTCAGCGGGGGCAGGGCGGACACGGAGTTCTCCTGCGACGAGAGGATCGTGCTCTTCTTCAATGTCCCCGCGCCCATGATCCACACCCTCATGCGGGAATACAAGAACCTCGACATTCCGCGGCCCATCTTCGCCGTGGTGACGCCCCAGTCCATCGAGTGGAAGTTCTCGGAGCTCGCAGACCATCTCATCAAGGAGCGGGACTTCATTCAGAAGAGGGCGGCTGAGGAAAAGAAGGGAAACACCTGTCCCCACGCCAAATAAAGGGCTTCCCGGACACGCGGCCCGGGCGCACCGCCCCCGGGTGTTCCGGATCTACGAGAGGAGGGCTACCGTGAAGGCCAATTTCTTCAGGAAGATATGGATCATCCTGCAGACCGTTGCACCGACCCTGGGCATCTCCATCTATGCCCTGTACATGCGCTTCACCAATACCTACGACCGGGCGTACGCGGACCGCATCCTGCGCTGGTGGTCGGGCCTGCTCCTTAGGGCGCCGAAGGCCACCTGGGAGGTTTCGAACCCCAACGGCGTCACCATCGAGCCGGGCGTGCCCTACATCATCATGTCCAACCACCGCAGCCACTACGATATCCCGCTCATCTTCGTGTCCCTGCCCGGCAGCATCCGGATGCTCACGAAGAAGGAGCTCTTCAGGGTCCCCATCTGGGGCAGGGGCCTGAGGGCCGCCGAGTTCCTCTCCATCGACCGTTTCGACCACCAGCAGGCCCTGAAGGACCTCGAGACCGCCAAGGAGAAGATGAAGAGCGGGATCGTGCTCTGGATCGCGCCGGAGGGCACCAGGACCCGCACCGGCAAGCTGGGCGAGTTCAAGAAGGGAGGGTTCGTGGTGGCCATCCAGACCGGGGCGCGCATCATCCCTGTGGGCATCAAAGACTCGGACAAGATCCTCAAAGCCGGCACCTCGGACCTATACATGGACCAGCACGTGCACCTCGCCATCGGGGACCCCATCGACGCCTCGAGCTACACTCTCGAGGAGAGGGACAGGCTCATGGGAGACGTGAGGAAGGCCATCGAAAGCCTTCTCGCATAAGGATTCCGGAAAGTCAGGTCAGGACAGGGAGTTGTACCCGCCGGTAAAGGCCTGTTCCCAGCCGTGGGGGAGGGTGATCCTGCCTTTGGCGTCCCACTTCCTCAGCGAGCGCTTGAAGCGGGCGAGGTTCTTGGCCTTGAGCACCGGGGGCAGGCTCGTGAACCGGTAGGCGTTGTCGAGGTCGATGATCCAGGGGGTCCTGTTCACGTCCAGCAGGATGTTCTTCACGTGCAGGTCGAAGTGGTACACCCCCAGGTCGTGCAGCCTCCTGACGAGGGCTCCGGCGCTCCTCAGCAGGGGCAGGGCGTCGTCGGGGCGGCCTTCGAAGTGGGTGAGGAGATCGACCGACCCCGGCACCAGCTTCGAGATTATCTCAATATAGTAGAACAGACCCTTCTTCCTGAACCGCAGGCCCGCGATGATGGGCGTGGGCACGTCCTGGGAGAGGAGAAACGAGCTGATCTCGAGCTCCCGCAGGCTCCTGCCCAAGGTGAGGAAGCGGCTCCCGGTGATGCGTTGCAGGAGCCCCCCGTGGGTGAGCGTCCTCACCACCAGGCCGGGCTCCACCACGCGGATGGCCGACCTGCCCGTGACCTCGGTCTCGCTGCCCGGATGCGGCCTGGCGCCGATGCACGCGGGGAGGTCGGCGATATCGCGCCGGTACACGATGGTGTAGGGCGGCATCTGAACGACGTCGTATCCCAGGCCTCTGACCTCTTCCAGCATGACTATCCCCCGGCCGCCAGCGAGATCTTCCTGAGCCGCTTGATCTCGTCGCGCAGCGTCGCGGCCTCCTCGAACCTGAGGTCGTCGGCTGCCTTCAGCATGTTCTTTTCCAGCGCGGAGATTGTCTCCTTGAGCCTGCCCACCTCCACGCTCCCCACCGAGGTGTCCACCATGGACGAGAGGTCCGGGTAGTCCCGCTCGTAGATGGAGGCCAGGATGTCCCGGATGTTCTTCTGGACCGTTCTGGGCGTGATGCAGTGGGCCCTGTTGTACTCGCTCTGGCGCTCCCTCCTGCGCATGGCCTCGCTCGAAGCCTTCTCGATGGACTCGGTCTTCGTGTCCGCGTACATGATGACCTTGCCGTTCACGTTCCGCGCGGCCCGGCCCGCGGTCTGGATGAGCGAGCGCTCGGAGCGCAGGAACCCCTCCTTGTCCGCGTCGAGGATGGCCACCAGGGACACCTCCGGGATATCGAGGCCCTCCCGCAGGAGGTTGATGCCCACGAGCACGTCGAACTTGCCTTCCCTCAACGCCTTGACGATCTCGATGCGCTCCAGGGTGTCGATGTCCGAGTGCAGGTACTTCGTCTTGATGCCCAGGTTCTGGTAGTATTCCGTAAGCTCCTCGGACATATGCTTCGTGAGCGTGGTCACGAGGACCCGCTCGCCCGAGTCGACCCTCTTCACGATCTCCCGGTACAGGTCGTCCACCTGGGTGCTGGCGGGCCTGATCTCCACCACCGGGTCCAGCAGGCCGGTGGGCCGCACCAGCTGCTCCACCACCCGTCCCTTTGCCTGGGCCGCCTCGTAGGGTCCGGGTGTGGCGGACACGTAGACGATGGTGTTCACGAGCCTGTTGAACTCGTCGAATCGCAAGGGCCGGTTGTCCAGGGCGGAGGGGAGCCTGAACCCGTATTCCACGAGCGTGTCCTTGCGGGAGTGGTCGCCCCGGTACATGCCGATGAGCTGGGGCACGCCGATGTGCGACTCGTCCAGGAACACGATGGTGTTCTTGGGCAGGTAGTCGATGAGGGTGGGGGGCGGATCGCCGGGCGCCCTGCCCGTGAGGTGGCGCGAGTAGTTCTCGATGCCCTGGCACACGCCGGTCTCCATGAGCATCTCGATGTCGTAGTTCGTCCGCTCCTCGATGCGCTGGGCCTCGATGAGCCGGTTCTCGGACCGGTAGAAGGCGATGCGCTCCTTCAGCTCCTCCCTGATTGCATCGACGGCGTTCACCAGGTGATCGCGGGGTGTCACGTAGTGCGAGGCGGGGTAGATGGGGAAATGACCCAGTCTCTGGAGCTTCCGGTTCCTGAGCGTGTCGATCTGCCAGATGGAGTCGATCTCGTCGCCGAAGAACTCCACCCGGACCGCCGTGTCCTCCTCGTGGACCGGGAAGATGTCCACCACGTCGCCCCGCACCCTGAACGTGCCGCGGGTGAAGTCGTAGTCGTTGCGCTCGTACTGGATCTCCACGAGCTTCTTGAGCACGTCGCTGCGGGTGAGGTCCCTGCCTTCCTCGAGGTACAGGAGCATACCCGAGTAGGCCTCGGGCGAGCCCAGGCCGTAGATGCACGACACCGAGGCGACGATGATGCAGTCCTCGCGCTCGAAGAGCGCCCGGGTGGCGCGGTGCCTGAGCTTGTCGATGTCCTCGTTGATGGAGGAGTCCTTCTCGATGTAGAGGTCTCTCGACGGCACGTAGGCCTCGGGCTGGTAGTAGTCGTAGTAGCTCACGAAGTACTCCACCGCGTTGTCAGGGAACAGGTCGCGGAATTCCCCGTAGAGCTGCGCCGCCAGGATCTTGTTGGGTGCGATGACCAGGGCCGGGCGCTTCATGCGCTCGATGACGCAGGCCATGGTGAAGGTCTTGCCCGAGCCGGTGACGCCTAAGAGGACCTGGTCGCGAATCCCTGAGCTTATGCCTTCGCACAGGGCGTCTATGGCCGCCGGCTGGTCGCCCTGCGGCTGAAACGGTGATACGATCTTGAAATCCATTGCTTCCTTACTGAATCTTTTCCCAGACAGTCCCTTCCGGGGTGTCCTTGAGCTGTATTCCTTTCGAGAGCAGGGTGTTCCTGATCTCGTCTGCCTTCTTGAAATCCTTTGCCGCTCGGGCCGCCGCCCTCTGGGCGATGTAATCCTCGATCTCGGAGGCCTTCAGCCCCATCTCGCTGATGCCCGAGCGCTTGACCTTTTCCAGGAACACGGCCGGTTCCTCCTCGAGGATGCCGAGCACCTCGGAGACCTTGCCGAACGCCCCTTTCAGGGCCGCGGCGTCGTGGGCGGTCACCGTGGGGCTGAGGTCGAGCGCCCGGTTCACCATGGTGGTGAGGTCGTGGAGGAGCGCAATGGCCCGGGGCGTGTTGAAGTCGTCGGACATGGCCTCGTCGAAGTCCCTGAGGAAGCCTTCCGCCAGGGGTTGTATCCGGTGCTCGGAGCCGCTGTCCGGGGACTTCGAAATCCGGTCGAGCACCTCGTAGAAGCGCACCAGGGCCTGTGTCGTGGCGTGGAGCGAGTCCTTGGAGAAGTCGATGGGGCTGCGGTAGTGCTGGGAGATGAGGAGCAGCCTCAGGACCTCGGGGTGGACTTCCTTTACGAGGTCGCGAATGGTGAGGAAGTTGCCCAGCGACTTGCTCATCTTCTCGCCGCTGATGGTGACGAAGCCGTTATGGACCCAGTACTTCACGAACGGCACGCCGTAGGTGCCCTCGGACTGGGCGATCTCGTTCTCGTGGTGGGGGAAGATCAGGTCCCTGCCGCCGCCGTGGATGTCCAGGGTGGGGCCTAGAATGTTCGTGCTCATGGCCGAGCACTCGATGTGCCAGCCTGGCCTGCCCTTGGACCAGGGGCTGTCCCAGAAGGGCTCGCCCTCCTTGCTCCGCTTCCACAGGGCGAAGTCGAGCGGGTCACGCTTGGCCTCCTCGATGCCCACCCGGGCGCCGGCGATCATCTCCTCGGTGCGCCTGCCGCTCAAGGAGCCGTAGTTCCTGAACCTGGAGACGCTGTAGTAGACGCTGCCGTCGTCCGCCCGGTACGCGAAGCCCTTTTCCTCGAGGACCCGGATCATCTCGATGATCTGGGGGATGTAGTCCGTTGCCTTGGGCTCCACGTCCGCCTTGAGGACCTTGAGCGTGCGCATGTCGGTCTGGAACTCGTCGATGTACTTTTCCGAAATCTCCCTGTACGAGGTGCCCAGCTCGTTGGCACGGGCGATGATCTTGTCGTCCACGTCCGTGAAATTCCGGACATAGGTGAGCTCGTACCCCTTGCTCCGGATGAAGCGCGATATGACGTCGAAGATGATCATGGACCTGGCATGCCCTATGTGGCTCATGTCATAGACCGTGACCCCGCACGCATACATCCCCACCCTGTTCTCCCCCACCGGGGTGAAGGGCTGCTTTTTCCTGTACGGCGTGTTGTAGACGGATATGGTCATGGTTTCACTCCTTAATCTGCTTTTTCCAGGAGGACTACGGCCTGCGCCGCTATCGCTTCGCCCGAGCCGATCTCTCCGAGACCCTCATGGGTCCTGAACTTTACGGAAACCGCAGAGGCATCGATCTTACACGCCTCAGCTATGTTCGCAACCATTTTCTCCCGGAAGGGCGAGAGCTTGGGCCTCTCGCAGATGCAGTTGACGTCGATGTTCACCACCCGGTGCACAGGCGCGATCCTCTCGATCACCTGCCTGAGCATGACCAGCGAGTCCATGTCCCTGGTGTCCGGAGACGTGTCCGGGAACATGACGCCGATGTCGCCCATGGCGCAGGCCCCCAGCAGGGCGTCGCACACGGCGTGGAGCACCACGTCCCCGTCCGAGTGCCCCAGCAGGCCGCGGGGATGGGCGATGGGCACCCCCGCGAGGATGAGCTTCCTGCCCACCACCAGCCGGTGGATATCGTACCCTATGCCGGTTCTGTACGACATCTCAATAGCGCCTCTGCGATCTCCATGTCCTGAGCCACCGTGATCTTCATGTTCCGGGGGTCGCCCGGCACGAGCCTGACCCTCCCCCCGGCGGCCTCGATGAGGGCGCTGTCGTCCGTGGCCTCCAGGTTGCCGGCGGCCTCGGCCCGCGCGTGGGCCTCCCCGATGGCCCTGGTCAGGAAGCACTGGGGCGTCTGGATGCTGAAGAGCCCGGTCCTCGGCACGGTCCTCACCACGAGGTCCCCTTCCACTTCTTTTAAGGTATTTGACACCGCAAGTCCAGGTATACATGCTTCATATCCCTCGATGCCCAGAAGGACACGGGTGATGAGGTCAGGGGGCACGAAGGGCCGCACCCCGTCGTGGATGAGGACGCTGCCGTCCGGCCGGCAGAGCTTGAGCCCGTTGCGCACCGACTCCTGCCTGGTCCTGCCGCCGGCGGTTATTTCGAGCGGTTTCCCGGTGCCTTCGAGGATGCCCGCGGTCAGCTCGAGGTCCTCCTCGGGCACGACGACGATGAGGCGCTCCACGAGGGGGTGGCTGTCGAAGCACGCCACGGTCCTTCTGATGAGGGGGACGCCCCCGAGGATGGTGAACTGCTTTTTCCGGCCGAAGCGGATGCCGCTCCCGCCGCCCGTGATGACCGCATCAACCGCCATTGCTCTTGGGAGTCGAGAAGATCATCCTTCCGGCCGGGGTCTGCAGGATCGATGTGACCACCACCTCGGTGCTCCTGTTGAGCAGGCTCTCGCCCTGCTCGACGACCACCATGGTCCCGTCCTCGAGGTAGGCGACCCCCTGTCCCCGTTCCTTGCCCTGCTTGGTGATGGTGACGGACAGGCTCTCACCCGGCAGTACTATGGGCTTGACCGCGTTGGCGAGCTGGTTGATGTTCAGGACGTTGACGCCCTGGATCTGGGCGATCTTGTTCAGGTTGAAATCGTTGGTGAGGACGTCCGCCTCGAGCTCCTTGGCGAGCGCGATGAGCTTGGAGTCCACCTCCTTGATCTTCGGGAAGTCCTTGTCGGTGATCTCGATCTTGACCTGGGGGCTCTTCTGGAGCCGGTTCAGGATGTCGAGGCCCCTCCTGCCGCGCGCCCTCTTCAGGGGGTCGGACGAGTCGGCGATGTGCTGGAGCTCGTTGAGGATGAACTGCGGCGCCACCAGGACCCCGTCGATGAAGCCGGCGTCGCAGATGTCGGGGATCCTGCCGTCGATGATGACGCTCGTGTCGAGGATCTTCCGCTTGAGTTGCTCGCCCCTGCCGGAGTTGCGGAACACGGGCAGGTGCACGAGCTCCTTGCCCCATTCCAGGCCGATGGTGAACCCGATGTACCCGAACAGGGCGTTGATGAGGATGAAGAGGTAGACGCCCCCCGCGATGTCGTCGTTGTCCAGGAACACGTACCCCAGCAGGCTCCCGATGATGAGCCCCAGGATGGTCCCCAGAAACCCCCCGATGTAGGCCATGGGGTGCTGTTTCAATCCCCTGATTTCACTTACGATAATGGCCAGGAGGCAGACCTCGGCGATAAGGGGCAGGATGATGAACAGGACCCCGCCGCCCATCTGCTCGGCGTACTTGAAGGCGCCGTAGAATACCACCAGCGCAATGAAACTTCTCAGAAACCATTTCATTCGATCAATCCTAATCTTAAGACTTTGATTCCACCTTGCCCATTGCCTCGAGGAGCATCTTCTCCACCTCTTTCTTGCTGATCTTCTTTGAGGTGGAGACTTCGTTCACCAGGAGATTCTTGGCTGTGTCGTACATCTTCCGCTCGCCGAAGGAAAGCTCCTTGCCCCGTTTGAGGATGTTCAGGTCCCTCAAGACCTCCGCAATCTCGAAAGCGGACCCGCTCTTTATCTTTTCCATATATTCACGGTAACGCCTGTTCCATGTCTGATTATCGACGGACACGGAGCGCTCCTTGAGGATGTTCATGACGCGCTCTATCCCCTTGTTGTCGATGAGCTCGCGGATGCCCACGTTCTGGACATTCGTCACGGGCACCATGACGGTCATCTCCGTGTCGATAACCTTTAATATAAAAAAAGAAATTGTGCTCCCTGAAATTTCTCTGGTCTCTATCGCTTCAACTTCCGAGACTCCGTGCGCAGGGTAAACGACGATATCTCCCACTTTAAACATGAACTCTTCCCCTTTATTTAATAAGGACAATAACAATTCAATGTAATTTAGTCAAGGTCGCCTGCGGGGTTTTCTGAAAAATTGTTCAGTGTTTATCGGCCGGAGAGCTCGCCAAAACCCGGGCTTTTGCACGCGATCGAAAAATTCTGCCCGCCATGGGAGCCATCCCTTACGACCTTGACTTTCATCGGGGTAGTGTGAGAAGGGTTGACCCATGGAATACCCGCAAATCGATCCGGTTTTCTTCCAGATAGGCCCACTGCAGTTCCGCTGGTACGGGCTCATGTACATCATAGGCTTCGCGTGCGCCTTCTTCATCGCCCTGAACCTGATCAGGCGCAAGGGGTACGACATGAGCAGGCCCGAGCTGGAAGACCTCTTCACCTACGCCATCGCCGGCCTCATCATCGGTGCCCGGGTGGGGTACTGCCTCTTCTACAACTTCTCCTTCTACATCCACCACCCGCTGAAGATATTCGCCGTGTGGGAGGGGGGCATGTCGTTCCACGGCGGGCTCATCGGACTGGTCCTCGCGGGCGCCGTCTTCGCCTGGCGCAGCGGGAAGCCGCTGCTCATGCTGGCGGACATGGGGGCCCTGGCTGCGACCCCGGGGCTGTTCTTCGGCAGGATGGGCAACTTCATCAACGCCGAGCTCTACGGCAAGGTCACAGACGTGTCCTGGGGTATGGTCTTCCCCGGGGGAGGGCCGTTGCCCAGGCACCCGTCCCAGCTCTACGAGGGGTTCGCCGAGGGGCTGCTCCTCTTCGTCATCCTCTACCTCATGAGCAGGAAGGTGCAGACTCGGGGTGTGCTCATCTCCTGCTTCCTCCTGCTCTACGGGACCATGAGGTTCTTCCTCGAGTTTTTCCGCGAGCCCGACGCTCACCTGGGACTCTTCTTCGGGGCCCTGTCCATGGGGCAGATCCTCTGCCTGGGCATGGTGGCCGCAGGCCTTGCCCTGCTGGCGCATGTGTTAAAGTCGCGCAGTGTTTCGAGCGATAACGAACAGTAAATGAACGGCATAGAAGCGCGCATAGACGCGGGGCGCAACGCCTTCGCTCTCCACAACGGCAACAAGAGACGGATCATGCAGATGAACGATCCGCTGGGGGCGCGCGTCATCCTGAACCTGGTCCCCCTGTGTCTCCACGTGAACCACCCCGAGCTCCCCGGGTTTATGGGCGACGACGACTGCCCGTGCGGGGTCAGGTGCATGGAGTGGCCCGAGGCCACCTTCAAGAGCATTGAGTCGCTGTTCTCGCTGCGCGTCAGGCCGGCGGACATCGAGGCCCTCGTACCCGCGAACCGGGAGATAGACGGCCTGTTCACCATCGGATCCGTGGGGAGTCTGGGACAGACGAGGGAGTCGGACTACGACATCTGGGTGGTCGTGGACGCCGCCGCCATCGGCAAGGCCAGGATGAGGCTCCTCGAGCGGAAGCTCAAGCTCCTCCAGCGGTGGATCACGAGCCAGTACATCATCGAGGTCCACTTCTTCCTCATGGACATCGAGGACATCAGGCAGAACAACTTCGGCATGGTGTCCCAGGAAGGGTCGGGCTCGGCCATGAAGAACATCCTGAAAGAGGAGTTCTACCGGACCCTGACCCTCATCGAGGGCAGGATCCCCCTGTGGTGGGTCGTGCCGCCGGAGGCGGGCAACGGCACCTACGAGGAGATGAGCCGGTTCGTGAAGACCAGGCACAAGGACGACGAGACCGACCTCATCGACATGGGGAACATCACCTCCATCCCCGAGGAGGAGCTCTTCGGGGGCGCGCTGTGGCAGATGCACAAGGCGCTCGACGACCCGCTCAAGTCCGTGCTCAAGATGGCGCTCGTGGCCACCTATCTCGAGCAGTCCCAGGACAGGCCCCTGCTGTGCGAGGAGATCAAGAGGCGCGTGATGGACGCGGACACGGACGAAATCATCGATCCCTACGTGGAGGTCTACCAGCGGGTCGAGGACTACTACCGCTCCCAGGGCGACGAGAAGACCATCGACCTGCTGAGGAAATGCTTCTACCTGAAGATCTCCCCCAACATCCACGTCAACGACCTCATGAGCCTCAGCCGGCACAACAAGCCCACCATCATGGTGGACGTCGTGAAGAAATGGGGCTGGTCCATCGGCTATCTCGCCGGGCTCAACCGGTTCCACGAGTGGAGCGTGGACAAGTACCGCGCCTTCGGCGACGAGCTGCACGACTACCTCAAGCGCACCACGGTGATCCTCATCCGCAGGTCGAAATCCTTTCTCATCAACTCCCAGCTCGACCAGGACGTGGAGATGGAGATCCTGCGCCGCCGCATCGAGGCCTTCTATGTCTCCAAGGAAGGCAAGATCGACCCCGAGAAGCGGGTGAAAAAGAAGGAACCTGCCTACGAGGAGATCTTCTTCTCGTTCGACCGGGGCCAGTGGGCCATCCACGCCGCCTATCCCGACAAGGGGCGGGTGAAGCCCATCATGACCGCCGACCGGGTCGCCAAGATCATCGCCTGGCTGGCGTACAACAAGAGGGTCGACGCCTCCACCGCCCTGCACATGGTTCCGAACGCCTCCCGGGCGGCGCTCTTCGACATACAGGCGCTCCTGAAGGACATGAACACCCTCATCCCGGAGGCGAACTCCGTGGGCCTGGACCGCGACTCGCTCATGGAAAAGAAGCACGTGAAGCAGGTCGTGGTCATCGGGAACATGGAGAACCCCGACCAGTACAACAGCATCCAGGAGGTGGATCTCCTCTACGTCAACTCCTGGAACGAGTTCTTCTGCATCAACGTGCCCCCGAACAACCTGAGGGCGTGGATGCGGAAGAACCGCACCCCCGAGACCGAGGTCAGCATCTGGCTCCCCAGGGACGGAAAGTCCAAGTTCCTGGTGAACTACATGTATTCCCTGTTTTTCTGAACCCTTCCGACCGTGCCCCGGCGGGAAAAGAATTGACTCCCGGCCTGAATGCCGATATCACAGTGGTGTCCGCGCACGCGCAGTCCCTTGAGAAAGAACGAGATGCCGGAGGGCCCGTTGAACACAGTGACCATTGGGGTATGCCAGATCGAGCAGGGGTACGACTTCGAAGGCAACCTGGCCAGGTCCCTCTCCATGATCGGGGAGGCGGCCGGGAAGGGCGCCCGGATCGTGGTCCTCACCGAGATGTTCTTCACCCCGTACGAGCCCCCCGCCATCAGGCGCTCCGCCACCCTGGCACGGGAAGCCCTCGAGAGGCTCAAGGGGGCCGCTTCCGAGAACGGGGTCATCCTCGTCGCCGGGTCCATGCCCTGGGAAGGCGACGGCCGTCGGTTCTTCAACCGGGCGTTCGTCATAAGCAGCACCGGGGACGTGATCCATCACCACGACAAGATACACCTCTTCGACTGCACCCCTCCCGGCGGACCTGCGGTCAAGGAGTCCGACGTGATCATGCCCGGAAGCGCCCTCGAGACCTTCGAGAACCCCTGGGGCAGGGCCGCGGTCCTGGTATGCTACGACATCCGCTTCTCGCCGCTGACCCAGATCCTCGTTGACAGGGGCGTGAGTCTTCTCTTCGTCCCCGCCGCCTTCTCGCTCTCCACGGGCACAGCCCACTGGGAGATGCTCATGAGGATACGGGCCGTGGAGCTGCAGGGGTTTGTGGTCGGCGTGCAGCCGGCGCGCAACCCTGCCCTGAAGTACGTAACCTACGGGCACTCCATGATCGCTTCGCCCTGGGGCGAGATCCTGCTCGACGCAGGTGAGGGCGAATGCGTTGCTACCACCGAGATCGACCTGGACCGGATCAAGGCCATCAGGGAAACCTTCCCGCTCGCCTCCCACCGCCGCACCGACCTCTACGCCACCACCTGGAGGACGGATACGTGATCCAGATCAGGTCGCTCACCAAGACCTTCAAGGGGCAGACGGTGCTCAACGATCTCTCCCTCGACGTCCCCGAGGGCAGGATCACTGTGGTCATCGGTCCTTCCGGCACGGGGAAGAGCGTCCTCCTGAAGCACATCCTGGGGCTCATAAAACCCGACTCGGGGAGCATCCTCATCGACGGACACGACATCACCGCCATGAACGAGCTCCAGCTCAAGGAGGTGAGATCGCAGTTCGGGGTGTGCTTCCAGGACGCAGCGCTCTTCGACTCCATGAACGTCGGCGAGAACGTGGGCTTCCCCTTTGCCATGCACACGGACTACCCGCCCGAGCGGATCAGACAGGAGGTGGACAGGCTCCTCACCGAAGTGGGACTCTCGGGCATCGAAACGAAGATGCCGTCCCAGATCTCGGGGGGCATGCGCAAGCGGGTGGGGCTCGCACGGGCCCTGGCCATGAAGCCGAGGTTCATCCTCTTCGACGAGCCCACCACCGGCCTGGACCCGGTGATGTCCAACGCCATCAACATGCTCGTCAGAGCGGTCCAGGAACGGACACATGCCACGAGCCTGGTCATCAGCCACGACATCAAGGGCGCCTACTCCATCGCGGACTACATGGCCATGCTCTACCGGGGCAGGATCGTGTTCGAGGGCACGCCCGAGGACTTCAGGACCACGGACGATCCCCTGGTGAGGCAGTTCACCCAAGGGAGCGTCGAGGGGCCGATCAACCCCATCAATCCCGTGAGCGGAGACTAAGGCATCGAGAATTCGACCTCGGGGTCCTTGACCGAGAGCACGGGGCAGTGGGCCTTCTTCACGACCTTCTCCGCCGTGTGGCCGAACAGCACGTGCTTGATGCCGGTCCTGCCGCGGGTGCCGATGACGATGAGGTCAACGTCCTCGCGTTTCGAGAACTGGATGATCTCAAAGAAGGGAACGCCGTGGAGGATATAGGTGTCGCAGTGCATGTCCCCGGGCACCATGCCCGTCACCATCTCGTCGAGCCTCTTGGCGGCGTTTTCCTGAAATTCGAGGTAGAGCTGGGGGAGTATGCTCGGGCTCAGGTTGTACTCGGAGAACTCGGTGAAGTCCTGGAGTACATGGATGAGAAAGAGCCTGGCCTTGAAAACCTTATTTAAATCAATTGCATATTTGAGCGCATGCCGTGATGATTCGCTGAAGTCGGTGGGTATCAATATTCGCTTTATCATATCGTATAATGTAATGTTGTCAAAACCCGAGTCAATACCTGTTGCCTTTGGCCTGCGGGGCCATATAGAATAAAGCTCATCATGAGATGCCGGTCGGTCGCCATCCTCTTCCTCGTCCTGCTGGCCTCGGGGTGCGCATCGCTCAAGGTGCCCACCGAGGGGAGCTATCCCTTCAGGGCCGAGTTCCAGGGAAGGGCCCAGGTGAACGGCGAGGAGGTGGGCTTTCAGGGAGCCATGAGCATCGTGTCGAACAGAAGCGGCTCGGCCCAGATCTACGGCCCGCTGGGGCTGGTCCTCTACACCATGGACATATCCGACGGCAAGGCCAGGCTCTACAACGTGTGGGGCACTAAGATCAGGGAGTACGAATTCGACTACGAAGAGTTCATGGGCCTCATGGCGGGCATCCCGCCGGACACCCCGTATCTCTGGAAGCGCCAGCTCAAACAGGGCATGGCGGTCTCCTACCTGTGGGGCAGGCTCGTCCTCGACGAGCACGCCCTGCCCAGGGAGGTCCACGTGCGCTCGTCACCTCCGGTGAACGCGTCCTTTACCCACGACGGCAAGATAATTACGTTGATGATGGACCGTGGTTCTGATACGTTACAGCTCTCCATGTTCGTCATCCAGGGCGGGAGATGGCTCAAAGGTAGCTTGAATGAAAAGGGAGGATCGTAGAAGCCGATGATAGCCGTGAAGTGCCCGAACTGCGGGAAGAAGGTCGTCTGGGATGATTTCCAGCCCATGAGCGTCAAGTGCCCCAAGTGCAGGACGGACATCTCGGTCCGCGAAGGGTTCAGGGAAAACATCAGGGAGCGGGAGCGCGACCCCAACGCCGTGATCCACTACTGCCCCAAGTGCAGGAGCGTCATCCCCCGCAGGTGGTTCCACCAGTGCGCCAAGTGCCAGTACTGGCTCTTCGGGCCCGTGCACTTCCACGGCAAGTGGCCCTTCGTCATCGGCCTGGCCGTGGTCTATATGGTCTTCACCGCCTTCTACTGGCTCTTCATCCGCTGAAGAGGGCTTCCGGAGGAGCGGACATGGGGGGCAACGCCTTCATCGGCCCCGAGAAGATCAGGCAGCTCGAGGAGCGGATGGGCGAACTGGGCATCCGCGAGCAGGACATCGAGGAGCGGTTCATCCGCGCCCAGGGCAGGGGAGGCCAGAAGGTGAACAAGACCTCCTCCTGCGTGCACCTCAGGCACATCCCCACCGGCATCGAGGTGAAGAGCCAGGAGACCAGGTCCCGGGAGGCGAACCGCTTCTTTGCCCGCCGCACCCTCGCGGACAAGGTGGAGGCCTCCCGCCTTGGCAGGGACTCCTCCCTGGGCAGAAAGATCGAAAAGATCAGGAAGCAGAAGTCGAAGCGGGCAAAGAGGGCGCGGGCCAAGGCCGAAAGCGGCTCCGAAGGGGAAGGCTGACGATTCCCGCCCATGAGCATAACTGCCCGGTTTCTCCTCTTCCAGTTTGTCATCATCGCGCCCTTTCTCCTGGGGACTTCGCTCAAGAAACGCGTAACCGACGCGGAAGGCACGGCGCGCAGGCTCATCCGGATAAACCTCATCGGCATCGAGCCCTTCATCGCCCTGTGGAGCACCTGGGGCCTCAAGCTCACCGGCGAGATGGCCCTCCTGCCCCTGTCCGGGCTGTTCCTCGTGCTCGCGGGCCTGGCCTTCGGCAGGGCCTCGCTCGCCTTCGTGCCGCTTCGGGGAAGGTCCCGGGCGACCTTTCTCATCAGCTCCTCCATCGCCAACCACGGGTTCACCATGGGCGCCTTCATCTGCTACCTTTTGATGGGGGAGCAGGGCCTCGGCCTGGCGTTCCTCTTCCTCTCGTACTTTCTTTTGTACGTGTTCACGGTCATCTTCCCCTACGCCAGATCGGTCTCCTCGGGGGAGAGGACGGGGATCGTCCGGGAGTACGTCCTCGACCTCCAGAACATGCCGCTGGCGACCATTGCCCTGGGCATCGCGCTCCAGCTCGCCGGCGTGCCCCGCCCGGCAGCGGCCTTTCCCGTGGACCTCTTCATGATCGTCTCCATCTCTCTCTACTACCTCTGCATGGGCATGAACTTCACCCTCTCCGACATGCTGTCATCGAACCGGGAGAACGTCATGCTCGCCCTGATCAAGTTCGTGGCCGTGCCCGCTGCGGCGGCCCTGTGCCTCTCCCTCCTGAGCCTCGACCCCCAGGTGAAGGCGGTCATCCTCATCCAGGCCTTCATGCCGGCCGCCATCTATTCCGTGGTGGCCTCCGTGCTCTTCGGCCTGGACACGAAGCTCGCGTCGAACCTCTTTGCCGTGAACACCCTGGCCTTCCTCTTCCTCGTTCTGCCGTTGCTTTTCGTGTTCCGGGGATATATTCTCGCTCCATAGCGAAAGGGGGCGTATCTGCACATGAATGCGGGCGTGAAGGCAGTGCTCCTCGACTTCGGCGGGGTGATCGCCGACGAGGGGTTCAAGAACGGTCTCTATCAGATAGCCAGGGACAACGGCCTGGACGAGGAGGCCTTTTTCGAGAAGGCCCGGGAGGCCATCCACGACACGGGGTACCTCCTGGGCACGGGAACGGAAAAAGAGTTCTGGGACGAGCTCAGGCGCGAGACCGGGATCAGGGGCGCGGACAGGGACCTCAGGGAGACCATCCTCAAGGGGTTCATTGTGCGGCCGTGGATGCTCGAGGTGATCGGGAGGCTGAAAAGTCTGGGCGTCAGGGTGGCCATCCTGAGCGACCAGACGGACTGGCTGGACGAGCTCGAGGAAAGCATGCGGATCTTCGGCCTGTTCGAGCGGGTGTTCAACAGCTATCACCTGGGCAAGTCGAAGCTGAGCCCGTCGATCTTCACGGACGTGCTCGGGGAGATGGGGCTTGCCCCGCACGAGGCCCTCTTCGTGGACGACACACCGGGTCACGTGGAGCGGGCCCGGTCAATGGGCCTGAACGCCATCCTGTTCAAAGGAAGGGAAGATTTTCTCCACAGGCTCGCCTCGTACTGTCCGGGCCTGCCCGAAAAGGGCTGAGTCCCTCACGTCACCCCGTACTTCTTCAGTTTCTTGTGCAGGGTGGCCCGGGTGATGCCCAGCTTCCGGGACGCCTCGCTCTTGTTCCAGCCCGAGGTCTCCAGCGTCTTGAGGATGGTGGAGCGCTCCACCTCGTCCAAGGGGAGGTCCGAGGGGAAGAAGTCGGGCCTTTCGGCGGAGGCGGACTCGTCCGGGATGAAGGGCAGGATGTCCTCGCTCAGGTACTCGGAGCTCGACAGCACCACCGCGCTCTCGATGGTGTTCATGAGCTCCCTGATGTTGCCCGGCCAGTCGTACCGGATGAGGCGGTCCATGGCTTGGGGGGTGAACCCCTTGATCTCCTTGGCGTTCTTCTGGGAAAAGAGCTTCAGGAAGTGCTCCGCCAGGAGCGGGATGTCCTCCCGGCGCTGCCTGAGCGGCGGCACCTTCAGGGTGATGACGTTGAGCCGGTAGTAGAGGTCTTCCCGGAAGTTGCCCTTCTGGACCTCGGAGAGGAGGTCGCGGTTGGTGGCTGCGATGAGCCGCACGTCCACGGTGAGCACGTCCTCGCCCCCGACCCTGGTGAGCTCCTTTTCCTGGATGACCCGCAGGAGCTTGGCCTGCATGGCCATGGACATCTCGCTGATCTCGTCCAGGAAGAGGGTGCCTTTGTGGGCCTGGCTGAACCGGCCCTCCCTGCGCCTGATGGCGCCGGTGAAGGCGCCCTTCTCGTGCCCGAAGAGCTCGGACTCGAGGAGGCCCTCGGAGATGGCGGCGCAGTTGAGCTTGATGAAGGGGTTGTCCTTGCGGGAGCTGTTGAAGTGGACCGCGCCGGCGATGACCTCCTTGCCCGAGCCGCTCTCGCCCGTGATGAGCACGGTGGCGTCCGAGGTGGCGGCCTTCGACGTGGTCTCCAGCAGCCTCACCATGGGCGGGCTCTTGCCGATGATGTTGCGGGTGTCGAAGCGCTCGCCGATGATCTCCCGGAGGATGCGGTTCTCCTGCTTGAGCCTGCTGTGGTCCATGGCCTGCTCCATCTTCATGCGCATCTCCTCGAAGTCCAGCGGCTTGGTGAGATACTCGTACGCCCCCTTCTTCATGGCCTCGATGGCGGTCTCCACGGACGAGTAGGCGGTGATGATGATGACCGGGATGGCGGGGTTGATGCCCTTGATGGCCTCGAGGGCCTCCAGGCCGGAGACCTTGACCATGCGGATGTCCATGAGGATGAGGTCGAAGGGCCGCTTCTTCACCATCTCGATGGCGCTCCCCCCGTCGTCCGCCTCGAAGGTGCGGTAGCCCCATCCGGACAGGAGGGTGGTGAGCATGATGCGGTGGGCGTCGTCGTCGTCGGCTATGAGAATGTCCCTGGCAGCGTTCATGGTCATGAATCCTTTCCTGCGGTCGGCAGTATGATGGAAACCGTGGTGCCCTGGTCCTTTCCGCTCGCTATCTTCACCATCCCGGAGTGGGCCTCCATGATTTTGTGGACGATGGCCAGCCCCAGGCCCGTGCCGGACTGCTTGGTGGTGAAGTAGGGGTCGAAGACCCGGCTCAGGTCCTCACCCGAGATCCCGCGGCCGGTGTCCGAGATGTTCACGATGATGTCCGAGTTGAGCTCGTCCTTCTCCAGGGAGATGACGAGCCTGCCGCCCTGGTTCATGGCGTCCATGGCGTTCAGGTAGACGTTGAGCAGGACCTGGGCGATCTTGTCCTGGTCGACGTTCGCGTAAAAACCGTTGTCAGGGCTCTCGGGGGTGACGACCTCTATGCCCCTGGCCTTGGCCTGCCTCCTGATGGTCTCCACGGAGTGCCTGACAACGTCCTTCAGGTTGACCTGCCTGAGGGTGAGGCTCATGGGGCGCGCGAACTCGAGGAGCTGGCCGATGACCCGGTTGAGCCGCTCCACCTCCCTGATCATGATGTCCGCGGTCCTCTGGTCCTCGGGCACGTCCTTGTAGCGCTCCTTGAAATAGGTGGCAAAGCCCTTGATGGAACCGAGCGGGTTTCTGATCTCGTGGGCGACGCCCGCGGCCAGGCTCCCCAGCGAGGCCAGCCGCTCCTTCCTCAGCACCTCCTTCTTGAGGTGCTGGAGTTCGGTGATGTCCCTGAGGAGGATGATGGTGCCCAGGGGCTCGCCGTTGTCGCCCTTGAGGCCGCTCGCGCTCGCCTCGAAGAGCAGGTTCCTCCCCTGCACCGGCACGTCGAGCTCCTGAACCTGGACCACGGCCGAGTCGCGTGCCGACTCGAAGAGCTCGTTGATCCGGGCGGGGAGGACCGACGGCGCGGGCTTGTCCACGGACTCGTCCAGGGAGATCCTGAGCATCTTTTCCGAGGCGTTGTTCATGGCGATGATCCGGCCGTTCTCGTCGATGAAGAGGAGCCCCACCGGCATGTTGTCCACGATGTTGTCGGAGAAGGCCTTGATCCTCGAGAGGCTCATCCTGGCGAGGCGGTAGTTGTAGGCGATGATGATGGACACGATCCCGGAGAATCCGATGAGCATGAGGATCACGGCGATGAACACGCTCTGGAGCGTGTTCTCCCGGGTGGTCTTCACGATGGGGTCCATGTCGAGGCCCACGAAGATGGTGAGCACGGGCTGGCGGAAATTCTCCGGGAACACGTGGGTGAGAAACCAGTCTTCGGGGATCATGCGCCTGCCCTGGGAGTAGACCCTGCTCCGGGAGGGGATGAACCTCCGGTATACCTCGAAGATGGGCTTGCCGTCGTATCTCGAGATCTGGCGCGACTGGATCTTGTCGCTGATGGAGGCATGGTTCAGGTCCGTGCCGTGGGTCTTGCCGATGAGCATGGGCTGGTTGTGGGCGATGATCTTGCCCTTCTGGTCGGTGATGAGGATGTAGAGAATGTCGGGCTGCTCGGCCGTCTCCATGATAAGCCGCTGGATCTGCACCCAGCTCCAGTTGAACCCCACCATCCCGGTCCTGGTCCCTGCCTCGAAGGAGCGGATGAGGGCGTCTCCCTTCTCCCTGAGGAGCATGATCATGTTGTCCTGCTGGGTGCGGATGCTCTTTACGGTCATGAAGGCGAAGATGGGGACAAGGACGATGAAGGCGCCCAGGATCACCCAGGGCGACAGGCGAATCCAGTTCTGGTCGGCTCCGCTCCCTTTCATGCCAGGTATATTCTCGCGCGTGTTTTTAACAAATCCCATGCCAAGCCCACCGTTTATGGATCGGTCGCCTTCTGTCCGAAAAGGGACCGTCTGCAGCTGTATATTCTCTATACATGTGTATACCGTGATTGTATACCTTTTATACACTTTCTCCAGGCCCGAAGGCCTCAAACCCGGACAGGTTTCTGTGTGTCGCCAGCGATATCAAGTATATTCAGAGCATTACCTCCAGCATCTGAAGCTGGCACGCTGGTTGTATATAAGAGAGGTACAGTAGTGGAAAGAGAGACAGGAGGTAATCGGCTTTACCCGGTAATCATCATCAACCTTAATGCCTAAAAAACCTCCTCTTCGGGATGACGTTCCCTTGCCCAGACGCCATCCCCTTTTTTTTGCCCTGAGCCCGGCCTCGGATGCGCCCTCCATCCCCTGCCTGAGCTTCATTATTGATAATATAAACATCTGATTATTCGTTCATGCGAAGCGGCCTCACGCGCAAAGTGCAATTGACTAAAGGAAGTGTCATATAGTAGGTAGGTGTGCGTAGGGGGTTTCCATGTCACTGACGTATAAGGAAGCTGGAGTCGACATCGACAAGCAGAATCTCTTCATCAAGGGGATCAGATCCATCATCAAGTCCACCTACGGGCCGGAGGTGCTCGGCGGCATCGGCGGCTTCGCGGGGCGGTTCAAGCTGGACGTGGGCAGCTACACGGACCCCATCCTCGTGTCCTCCACCGACGGCGTGGGCACAAAGGTCAAGATAGCCCACATGGCCGACAATCACCGCTACATCGGCATCGACCTCGTGGCCATGGTCGTGAACGACATCATCGTGGACGGGGCGACCCCGCTCTTCTTCCTCGACTACCTCGCCACCGGCAAGCTCGACGTTGAGAGAGCGAAGGCCATCATCACCGGCATGGCCGAGGGCTGCAAGGAAGCAGGCTGCGCGCTCATCGGCGGCGAGACCGCCGAGATGCCCGGGATCTACGGCGAAGGGGAGTACGATCTCGCCGGGTTCGGCGTGGGCATCGTGGACAGCGACAAGATCATCGACGGCTCCCGGGTGTCCGCCAAGGACGTGCTCATCGGCGTGCACTCCTCGGGCCTCCACAGCAACGGCTTCTCCCTGGTGAGAAAGGTGCTCTTCGACCACGCGAAGATGGGCATCGGCGACTACGTGGACGACCTCGGCAAGACCCTTGGCGAAGAGCTGCTGACGCCCACCAGGATCTACGTCAAGAGCGTGCTCAACCTCATCAGGACCTTCGAGATCAAGGGGCTCGTCCACATCACCGGCGGCGGGTTCATCGACAACATCCCCAGGGTCCTGTCCGGGCGTACCGGCGTCGTGATCAAGAAGGGCTCCTGGGAGATCCCTCCCATCTTCAGGCTCATCAAGGACCGGGGCTCCATCGAGGAGCTGGAGATGTACCGCACCTTCAACATGGGCGTCGGCATGGTGATCATCGTAGCGGAAAAGGACGCGGACGACGTGCTCCTCAGGCTCAAGGGCTTCAAGGAAACCGCCGACGTGATCGGGTACGTGCGCACCATCAAGAAGGACGAAGAGCCGGTCGTCTTCGAGGAGTAGCCATGCTGAGGATTGGCGTCCTGGTTTCCGGGAGCGGCTCGAACCTTCAGTCCATCATGGATGCCTGCGAGCGGGGAGAGATCGACGGGCAGGTCGCCGTGGTCATCAGCAACACCGCGGACGCCTATGCCCTGAAGCGCGCTGAGGTGAAATCTATCCCCACGGTGGTGGTCCCCCACGATGCGTATCCCGACCGGGAGAGCTTCGACCGTGAGCTCGTGCGGGTCCTCAAGGAATACCGGGTCGAGCTCGTCGCCCTGGCAGGGTTCATGCGCGTGCTCACCCCGGAGTTCCTCGCTCAATTCCAGTCCAAGGTGATCAACATCCACCCGGCCCTCCTGCCGTCCTTCCCCGGGCTCCACGTCAGGCAGAAGGCCATCGACCACGGGGTGCGGTTCTCGGGCTGCACGGTCCACTTCGTGGACTCGGGCGTGGACACCGGCCCCATCATCATCCAGGCGGTGGTCCCCGTGTACCCCGAAGACACGGAGGAAGAGCTCAAGGACCGGATCCTCGCCCAGGAGCACAGGATCTACCCCAAGGCCATCCAGCTCTTCGCGCAGAAGCGGCTCACCGTCAGGGACAGAAAGGTCTTCATCGACGGCCTTGAGCGCGACGAATCCCCATGCCTGATAAACCCGCCCCTGGACACCTGACGGGTCCTGTCCTGGTCAGCGCCTGTCTCCTTGGCATACCCTGCCGGTACGACGGCGCGTCGAAACCCTGCCATGAGATCCTCGAAGCGAAGGGCCTTATCCCTATACCCGTGTGCCCGGAGCAGTTGGGTGGGTTCCCCACGCCACGCCCGAAGGCCTTCTTCGCAGGCGGAGACGGCCGGGACGTGCTCAGGGGAGCGGCGCGGGTCCTGAACGAGCGCGGGGAGGACGTTACCGCGGGCTTCGTGAACGGTGCCTGGAACGCCCTGAAGATCGCGCAGCTCCTGGGTGTGCGCCTGGCCGTGCTCAAGGAGGGGAGCCCGTCGTGCGGGGTGAACAGCGTCACGGTTGACGGGCGGAAGAAGGCAGGGATCGGCGTGACCGCAGCCCTGCTCGCGGCCGAGGGAATAGACGTCAGGGCGGGCGACGGTTCGTGACTTAGGCGGTGATGAAATTCCCTGGCGTTTTGCCTTGGGATGTTTTATGAAGCAGGGTGGAATCTTGACCTGCTATTGAATGATGTGACAAGGAGGGACCGATCATGGACAATCCTTCTTACGGCACCGGTGCGTCCGACGGCACGGGCGCCGGGCCGGACCCAGCCGGGCCGTTCGTCCGGCAAGCCGCAGGGACAAGCCTCATGGAGCTGCTGGTGGTCCTCGCCGTCATCGCGGTCCTCGCCGCCCTCGCCCTGCCGGACATGGGCGTCTTCACGGCAAGGAAGAGGCTGATGGCGCAGACCGACCGGATCCTGCTGGACCTGCGCCGGACCAGGGACCTTGCCATGGAGCAGGCATGCCCGTGGCGCATGGTCTTCGATCCGGCAGGAGACACCTGGCACTGCTACGGCGACGCCGACGAGGACGGGAAGCCCGATGACGGGGAAAAGACCCTGGGGCCGTTCTCCCTGGGCAGGGGGGTCTCCTTCGGCAGCCGCGCCGGCGTGGGGCCCAACGGCACCGCGCTCCCGGCCGACGGGGTGAGCTTTCAGGACGACCAGGTCTGCTTTTCGCCCATGGGGTGCTGCAACTCGGGCACCATCTACCTCACGGACAGGGACTCGTCCACGGCCATCCGGGTCCTGCCCGCCTCGGGCGCGGTGAAGGTGTGGCAGCACCGCGGCGCGTGGAGGGCACTGCCATGAACAGGGGATCGACACTCATCGAGGTGATCGTGGCCCTGTTCGTCTGCATGTTCATTTTCACGGCCGTGTGCCGGCTCTCCATCGTTTCCTTGAGGAGCGAAGCCTCGTCCGAGGCGCTCACCTTTGCCTCCGTGGCCGGCCATACCAAGCTCTCCTCTCTCATGGCCCAGCCGGCCACCTCTCCGGATCTCGCGGGGCAGTGGCATCAGGATGCGGAAAACCCCATCACCCATGAAGGGGTTCGCTTCTACCGGTTCTGGCAGGTGGACGAGACCGACATCGGGCTGCGGGTGGTTCTCTTCGTAGCCTGGGACCGGGAGGGCCGGGAGCGGGCAGGGAACTTCGGCTCCCTGGATGAGCTGCAGAAGAGCAGATGCTCCAGGATATCGTTCAACGACGTCCTCGTGAACGACTGACAGGCAAACCGGCACGGGCATTGCACAATTGTGACCATGGGACAAGGACATTTCTTCGGTGAGATAAAGCCCAACGATGCGGCGAATCTGCCCCTGCACCGGAAGAGCACAGCGTGTGCCTGTGGATATCAGGCGTTCTTCAGACAGAGGTAGAGCGATATGATGAGAAAAATAATGAAGGATGCCGCATGGGGGACATTCGTTAAAACGTAATGGAGGTCGTTCAGCAGTTCCATGCCCTGAGCTGAGCAAGATCCAGGCCAGCACGTAACCTGCCGATTCTTTTGGACCGGGCGGAAATCCCTGTGGCGGACATGCATCACCGGCCGTGTACGGTGTGGTATTTTTCTGTAACCGCCGTGTACGAAAATGGTTTCCGCCTCACCTCGCGCTCCTGTGGATGTCTATCCTCATCAGGGCCTCCCGGGCCCGCTGCCGGGTGTCTTCGGAAGGGTTGCTCTCGAGAGCGGCGAGGAGGTACTGGTAGGCGGCCGTGGGCTGACCTTGCTTGAGGCGCATAAGGCCCAGGGTCAGGTAGACCTCGGCAAGCGATTCCGAATCGCTGCGGTTCGATACGCACCCCCTCAGGAGCTTGGAGGCGGCGATGGGGTGCCCGGACTGGTCGAGCCACTGCGACAGGATGACGCATTCATGGGGGTTGAGGTCGGAGATCTCCCTGCCCGGCATGCGGGAGAGGATGCCCACGGCCTCGTCCGGGGAGTTGTTGGCCATGGCCGACCTCAAAGACGTCAGGTTAGAAGCCTCGTCTTCGCCCCCATAGGCCTGAGCCCGCGAGCGGGTGGTCCCCATGCGCCACAGGGGATCTTTCCAGGGCCAGTGCCAGGAGAGCCTCTCGCCCACGAACGCGACGGCGAGACCCCCCGCGAAGCCCCCGATGTGCGCGCCGTAGGCTACCGAGGACTGATGGTCGATGAGGAAGGGCAGCAGGTTGTCGATGATGAGGTAGAACCCCAGGACCAGCCGCGCGGGCATGAGCAGGACGTCCACGTAGAACGGGATCAGGGCGATGAACACCTTGATCTTGTTCCGGGGGAAGAGCAGGAAGTACACCCCGAGCACCCCTGATATGGCCCCTGACGCGCCAACGAGGGGGATCATCGAAGGCCCGGACATCAGGGCAAAGAACAGGGTCGCCGCCGCGCCGGTGGCGAGGTAGGTCAGGAGGTACCCGATCCGTCCGAGCCGGTATTCGACGTTGTCACCGTATATCCACAAAAAGAGCATGTTGCCTGCGAGGTGAAGGAAGCCGCCGTGGAGGAACATGCAGTAAAAGAGGTCCTCAAGGCTCGGCGCCCCGGGCTTGTAGCCGTGGACGAAGGTGTACAGGTCGTATGCCCTGATGCTGGAGAGCACCTCCTCGATGGAGACGTTCGGGGGGAGGTGGTCCACGATGGCGCGGAGGTATTCGCCCAGGAGGGGGTTGTCCACGCTCACCCCCTGACGGGACAGGGGGATGGTGATGAGGATGTACACCGCGACATTGAGCGCGATGAGCGCGTAGGTGACCCACGGGGTGTATCCCCTCTGGTTGGGGGTGTCTCCAATGGGAAGGAACATGTAGCTCTACTCCTGCCGGTTATTCATGGTTGATGCACGCAATAGTATAATGCAGAAACGACGAGAAGAAATCATCTGCGTTCCTGTCTCATTATCGATGATCCGGAGGAATAAATCCAGAAAGTTCTCACCTTGCACCCAGCACGTCCCGAGAGACAAAGGTCGAGATGAGGCGGTTGGCTGCATGGGGCCGCTCCTCGTGGGGAGAGTGGCCGCATTCCCGGAGCACGTGGGTCTTCGCCTGCGGCAGATGCCGCCTGAACCGTTCGACGAGGCCCACCGGGAGATACCTGTCGCTCTCTCCCCACATCACGAGCACCGGCTGCCTGATCCCGGGCATGGCCCGCTCAGTGAGGCCCCAGTCCTGGTTCCTGGAGATGAGCGCCTGGGCCCTCCGGTTGTGCCTGAGCATCAGGGGCAGGTAGACCTCGAGGGCCATGTCGCGGGTCACCATGCCCGGCTGGTGGTACGAGCGCTCGAGACGCTTCTGCACCGCGCTGACCGTGAGGAGCCGCAGAAGCAGAGGCCCGACCACGGGGACCTTCAGGAACTCCCACTCGGGCACGTCAGGGACGTCGAGCCCGCTCGAGTCGATGAGCACGAGGCTGCTGACCCGTTCGGGATGGGTCGATGCGAAGTGCAGGATCCAGCCGCCGCCCCAGGAGTGCCCGGCAAGGGTTGCGGTATCGATCCCCATGGCATCCATGAACTGGAGGAGGGTCTCCGACATGGTCTCCAGGCCGTACCTCCGGGTGTCCCGGAGGGGCACGGTGTACCCGTAGCCCGGCATGTCGAGGGCATGCACGCGGAAGGAACGGGACAGGGGCTCCATGTTGTGCCTGAACGAGTACAGCCACATCCCGCCGCCGTGCACGAGGATGAGGGGGTGGCCTTCGCCCATGGAGACGCAATGCACCAGGAAGGAGCGCAGGGGCAGGAATTGCGAGGGGATGTTTGAAAGGTAGCAGGATGTCCAGCCGGGTGTCACGCTCGCCTCCTGAGATCGGCAGGGGCCGGGCACGCTCCCCCTGCCTGTGAATGCACTGTATCACCATGCGCGAAGAAAGGAAATTCTCCCTTTTTACATTGACAAGGGAGACGGCCCGGCGCTACCACCGTACGTGGATCCTTTTGCTGCTGATAGAGGAGAGTGCGCATGTCCGACCAACCGGAGCAGTCGAGTGAAGTGATGGCTGAACCCGAGCCGGGGCCGAAGTCCAAAGCGGGACTTTCCTTCAGGAAGGTCGCAAAGGGCATCGCCTTCCTGCTCGTGGCCGGCCTCGTCCTTGCCGCGGCTGCCGTGACGTCGGCATACACCGTCCCGGCGGGCAAGAGCGGGGTCGTGCTGAGGCTCGGCGCCTATGCGGGCACGACAGGGCCGGGCCTCCACTTCAGGCTCCCCTTCGGCATCGACCGGATCGAGTACCTGGAGGGCGGAACGGTCCGGACCGAGACCTTCGGCTTCAGGAACGTGAAGCCCGGCATCGGGAACAGGCCTGTGACAGACGAGGCGACGGCTGCGGAATCGACCATGCTCACCGGTGACCTGAGCGTCGTGAACCTCGAGTGGACCGTTTCCTACAGGATCCATGACCCTAAGGGCTTCCTCTTCTCCCTCCACGATCCGGTCCAGACCGTGAGGGATGCGGGGGAGGAGGCTATGAGGCAGGCTGTCGGCGATATGGCGCTGGACACCGTGCTCCGGGACAGGGCCGCGCTGGGGATGGCCAGCCGTGACAGGCTCCAGGCAAGCCTCGATGCCTTGGGGAGCGGCGTGCAGGTCACCGAGGTCAGGATCCAAGACATCGCGCCCCCGGCTCCGGTGAAGGCAGCTTTCCAGGAGGTCGACGAGGCGCAGCAGGAAAAGGATCTCCTCGTGCATCAGGCCCTGGCCGACTGCAACCGGGAGATCCCCAAGGCAAGGGGCGAAGCGGCCGCCATGGTGAGCGCCGCGGAGGGCTACGCCCTCGAGCGCGTCAACCGCGCACAGGGAGAGGCGTCGCGCTTCAGCCTCCTGCTCAGGGAGTACCGGGGCGCGCCGGAGGTGACGAAGAAGCGGCTCTTCCTGGAAACATGCCGCGAGGTCCTGCCGAAAGCCCGCCAGGTCATCGTGGTGGACGGCAGATTCAGGGACGCCCTCCCCAAGCTCGACCTCGACAGGGGCACCCCGGGAGGCGGGAAATGAGGAAGGTCCTGCTGGTCCTCGCCTGCGCCGCCGTCCTCGTAAGCTCGTTCGACCTCTTCTTCATCGTGGGGGAGGGCGAACAGGCGGTGGTCACGCAGCTCGGGAAGCCGGTGGGCAAGGCCACGGAGCCCGGGCTTCACGTCAAGGTGCCCTTCCTCCAGAGGGCGGTCTTTGTTGAAAAGCGGATCATGGGCTGGAAGAGCGGCCCCCTGGAGCTGTCCAGCAGCGACCGCATGCCCTTGGCGGTGGAGGTGTACGCGCGGTGGAGGATCAGCGATCCCCTGGCGTTCCACGCGACCCTGGGGACCAGTGAGCAGGCGTATGCGAAGCTGGACAACACCCTGCCCCCGGCGGCGAGGGCCCGTGTCATGGAGAACACCCTCGCCGAGCTGGTAAGGTCCGGCGCCGCCTTCGAAACCGTGAACCCGGAACTGACGAGCCCTGCGTTCACAGCCGTCGCAGGCGGTGCGGGCAGGGTGAAGCCGGGCAGGGACAGGATCATGGAGGCCCTGCGCGCGGATGCCGCAAAGGCGCTCAAGGGCCTCGGCATCGAGGTCGTGGACGTGAGGATCAGGAGGCTGGGCTTCCAGGAGGGCATCCTCGCGAAGGTCTACGAGCGGATGATCTCCGAGAGAAAGGCCAGGGCAGCGCTCATCAGGTCAGAAGGGGAGGGCAGGCGGGCCGAGCTCGCCGGGCTCATGGAAAAAGAGCTCCAGGCCCTGAGATCGGAGGCGTTCAGGGCTGCAGAGGAGATCAGGGGAAAGGCCGATGCCGAGGCCGCTGCGATCTACGGCAGGGCATACCGGCAGGACCCCGAGTTCTACTCGTTCCTGAAGACCCTCGAAACCTACCGGAGCACGCCTTTCGAAAACACCACCCTCATCCTGGGCGCGGACTCCGACTTCTACAAGCTCCTGAAAGGTCCTTCGAAATAATCCTTCATACCCTTGACAAACACAGGGGCTTGTTTTTTAATGCGACGGTAATACATGGTAATACTATGCCGGAATGGGGGCCCCTATGAAGAAACAGGAGATCGTGACGTTCAAGGTCGATGAGCAGCTGTTCAAGGTCATCCAGGAGATACCGAACCGCTCGGAGTTCATCCGCTCGGCCATCCTCAGTGCGCTGGACAGTGTCTGCCCGCTGTGCAACGGGACCGGCACGCTGACCCCGAACCAGAAGCAGCACTGGCAGGATTTCGCGGAAAGGCATTCGGTCGAAACCTGCGGCGAGTGCAACGAACGCCATCTCGTGTGCTGCCTGGCCCAGGAAAGCCGGTGAGCCGGGAGGGACCCTATGAGAAAGACGCTGCTCGCCGCCCTGCTCGCCGCTTCAACGGGTTTTCTCGCCTCCGGGCAGGCGCACGCGCTTGAGAGCGCCAGGCTCATGGCGTACGTGAGCATCCTGCCCCAGGCCTATTTCGTCCAGCGGGTGGGGGGAGAGATGATCGAGGTGAAGGTCCTCGTGGGAAAGGGACAGTCCCACGAGACCTATGAGCCCACCCCCTCGCAGATATCGTCCCTGGCCCGGGCGGACGTGTACTTCACCATCGGCGTTCCTTTTGAAAAGGCGCTCGTAACAAGGGTCGGCCGCATGTTTCCGAACCTCGACGTGGTGGACACGAGCAAAGGCGTCAAGTTCATGAGCTTTGCCCCCGGCTCCGGGGAGCACGGCAGGGACCCGCACGTCTGGCTCGACCCCGGGCGGGTGAAGGTCATCGCCCGCGCCGTCTGTTCCGGCCTCAAGGGGGCCGACCCCGGGCATGCCGGCGAATACGACAGGAACCTCGAACGATTCCTGGCAGACCTGGACGACCTCGACGCGGAGCTCTCCCGTATTCTCGAACCGGTCAAGGGCGAGACCATCTATGTCTTCCACCCGGCCTTCGGGTATTTCTGCTCTGCTTACGGGCTCAGGCAGGTGGCCTTCGAGGCTGAGGGCAAGGAGCCCAGCGCGCGGCAGATGGCGAAGCTCATCGAAAAGGCCAGGGCCGAAAACGTGAAGGTGATCTTTGTCCAGCCCCAGTTCTCGGGGAAGGCAGCCGCCTCCATCGCCCGGTCCATCGGCGGGGGTGTGGTGACCCTGGACCCCCTGCCGGAATACTATCCCGCGGACATGAGGACCCTTGCCCGCACCGTCCGCGACGCCCTTGCCGGGAAGGGAAAGGGGTAGAGCCTCATGAGAGAGCCCGTCATCGAGCTTGCCGACGTCTCCTTCTCCTACAACGGGACACCTGTCCTGGAGAACATATCCCTGAGCGTGCCCGAGCACGACTTCCTCTCCATCGTGGGCCCGAACGGCGGGGGCAAGACCACCATCCTGAAGCTCGTCCTGGGGCTCGTGAAGCCCAGGAAGGGAAGGGTCAGCGTGTTCGGACTGCCTCCAGAGAAGGCCCGCACCAGGATCGGGTACATGCCCCAGTCCGCGGCCCTCGACAAGCTCTTCCCGGTGAGCGTGCTCGACGTGGTGCTCATGGGCCGCCTGGGCACCGGCGCCTCGTTCGGGCTGTACACGAGGAAGGACAGGCAGGCTGCCGAAGAGGCCTTGAGGCAGGTCGAGCTCTTCGACGCCAGGAACCGTCCCTTTGCGGACCTCTCCGGCGGGCAGCACCAGCGGGTCCTCATCGCCCGGGCACTGGTGTCGCACCCGGACCTGCTGCTCCTGGACGAGCCTACGGCAAATGTTGACGTCGCGGTGGAGACCGAGTTTTACGAGTTCCTCCGGGGGCTCAGCCAGAGCATGACCATCGTGCTCGTCACCCACGACCTGGGATTCGTATCGAAGTACGTGAAGAACGTGGCGTGCGTGAACCGCAGGCTCCTGTGCCACCCCACCTGCGACATCTCGGGTGAGGTGATCAGCGAGATCTACGGGGCCAAGGTCCACATGGTCCGTCACGACGAGCATACCGGAAAGGAGTGGTGCCGTGACTGAGTTCATGACTGACCTCATGAGCTTTCCCTTCCTCAGGTATGCGTTCCTCGCCGGGGTCCTCGCCAGCATCGCGTGCGGTATCATGGGCAGCTACGTGGTGTCCCGGAGGATCACCTACATCGCGGGCGCCATATCCCACAGCGTGCTCGGCGGCATGGGAGCCGCCAGGTACTGCGAGGTAGTGCTCGGGTGGACCTGGTTTCATCCCATCACCGGGGCCATAATCGCGGCCCTTGTCTCCGCTCTGATCATCGGGCTGGTGAGCCTGAGGGCAAAGGGGCGGGAGGACACGGTCATCGGCGCGGTGTGGGCCATCGGCATGGCTATCGGCATCGTGTTCATCTTCAGGACGCCCGGCTACAACGAAGACCTCATGAGCTACCTCTTCGGCAACATCCTCATGGTCACGGGCCAGGACATCTGGCTCATGGCCGGGCTCGACCTGCTCATCATCGGCCTGGTGCTGCTCTTCTACAACAAGTTCCTGGCCGTGTGCTTCGATGAGGAGTTCGCGCGTCTGCGGGGCGTCCGCGTGGAGGCGTACTACCTCCTGCTCCTGGGGCTCACCGCGCTCACCGTGGTGCTCCTCCTGAGCGTGGTGGGGATCGTGATGGTCATAGCGCTCCTGACCCTGCCCGCCGCGACAGCGGGGTACTTCTCCCGGAGGCTCTGGCAGATGATGGTCCTTTCAGTTATCTTTTCAGTCCTGTTCACCACGGGAGGCCTCGCCTTGAGCTACAGCCCGAATCTGCCCACCGGGGCGACCATCATCCTGGTGGCAGGCGCCGCCTACCTGAGCGTGGTTGCCCTGACCAGGGTCGTGAAGGCCCGGCGTTTTGCCTGAAAACACGGGAGCACCGCCGTGCACAGGGACACTCAGGCCCCTTGCCCCCGTTTCTTCCTGTGGTATTATGAGCATCAACCGCGGGCCTGCCGCACGGACGGAAAGACGATGAGAGGGTCAGGAGGGAGCGCGATGCTGAGGACGTTCACGATTGCGGCCGCCCTGGTGGTGCTGCTCAGCCCCGGGGCCGTTCTGGGGGAGAATATCGTCAGGCTCCGCGACAGCGTGGTGGTCGAGAGCGGGCACCAGGTGGACATTGCTGTCGCCGTGGGCGGAGATGTGCACGTGTACGGCTCGGTGAGGAAGGATGCCGTGGCCTTAGGGGGGTCCGTGTTCCTCGGGCCTCAGGCCGTGGTCGGGGGGAACGTGGTGTCCTTCGGCGGAGGCGTGACCCAGCAGGAAGGCGCCCGGGTCGACGGTCAGACCACGGTCTTCGACATCCCGGGGGTGCGGTCGCTCTTCCGGTACAGCCTCTGGGACCGGTGGCACTGGCCCTACCGATTCCCCTCGCTGCCGGGCTATGTCCCCTTCCTGGGCTTTCTCGCGCTGACCCTCCTCGTGGTGGTCCTCATGCCGGGCATCGTGGAGAGCATTTCGGCAACGGTCGAGCAGGGGCCGGTGGCGTCCTTTTTCTGGGGGCTCCTCGGCACGGCTTCCATCCTGCCCATCGCCTTCCTGCTCGTCATCTCCCTCATCGGCATCGTCTTCATACCCCTCCAGATGCTCCTGGTGGGGGTAGGCCTGTTCCTGGGATACGTCTCCGTGGTCCAGCTCCTGGGCAGGAAGATCTTCCGTTCGGCGGGTCTGGAGGACAAGCCCATGATCGCTGAGACCCTCCTGGGCATGGTCGTGTTCTGGCTGGTGAGCCAGGCGCCCTTCGTGGGCTGGCTCTTCGCCACCATCGCCGTGATCGTGGGGTTCGGCGGGGTCATTGCGGCGCTGTTCCGGCGGATCCTCCACGGACGTCCGCCTGAACAGCCGGCTCAAGGGTAATCCGGGATCAGGTTCCTGGTGACCTTCATCTCGAAGAGGTCGAGGGCGAGCTCCCTGAGCTCGCCAAAGCCCCAGGTCTCCTGGTCGGTGAGGTGGGACGCCAGGTCTTCGGGCAGGTTTTCCATGCCGAGGTAGGCCCCGCTGATGGCCCCTGCCATGGCAGCGGTGGAGTCTACATCTCCGCCCACCTCGATGGCCGTGGCCATGGTTTCGAGATAGTTGTCGGGCGTCCGGAGGAACGAGTACAGGCTCCAGAGCACGGTGCCCGTGACGAACGGGGTGAGGCCCTGCCAGTCCTGCCAGTCGCCGAAGGCATAGCCTTCGCTCAGGATCGAGCGGATGGCATCCACGGGCTTGAGGTCGATCCAGTTGATGAGCGAGGCAAAGACCGCCTCGGCCGACGGGTCGATGACGCTCACCAGGTGCGATATCTCGGCGATGAACTGGGGCTTGTCGATGGGCCTGTTCACGAGGGCCAGCGCCACCGACCCGGCAATGGCCACGGAGCCCACCGAGCACCTGATATCCTTGTGGGTGATGAAGCTCTGGTCGTGCGCCGCCTTCACAAGGGAGCCGGTCCTGTCGAAGTACATCAGGCCGATGGGGCCAGCCCGCATCGCGCTGCCGTTCCCGGCGGACGGGCTCGGCTCTCCGGCCTGGTCCCAGGGAACGCCCTGGGACAGCCTCATGGCCGCATCCCAGGTGGCGATGCCCCCGCCCACCATCCTGCCCATGGAGAAGAGGTCCGCGATCCGCACGGCATAGTCTGCCGGGTTGAAGCCCTTCGAGCTCAGGCAGCTCAGGATGAGCTCCCTGGCGAGCTGCGAGTCATCGGTGTACTGGCCGAAGACATAGCCGGGCCTGGCCCGGAGGCCGGGGCCTTCTTCGATGATCTCCTGCACGTATTCCCTGCATACGGAATGGGGCTGGCCCTCTACCGGGAAGCCCAGCGCATCGCCCAGGCACTGGCCCACGAGGGATCCTACGTACTGGCTCCTTTCGGGCAGTCTCATGGCACGGGCCTTCAGGAGGTCTTTCTACGCATCGCCTTGATCTCTACCGACGCCTTGCGGAAATTGTCTTCGGATATCTTCAGGTGGCGCTCGAGTTTCTTTCTTTTCTGGATCTCCTGGGCGAGCTGCCTGTCTGCCCTCCTCAGCTCCCGGGTGCGCTCCCTGGCCAGTGTCTGGAGCTCGGCATACGCCTTTCTCAGTGATTCCTCGGAAAATTTCAGCTCGGTGATGTCCCGGATGACGGACGCGATGACCTTCCGTGTCCCCAGGGGGAAGGGGCTCAGGAGAATGTCCGCATGAAACCTCACGCCGTCCGTCCTCCTGCATGCCCACTGAAAGCGTTCCACGCCGTGCCTGAAGGCCTTGTCGATGTGCCTTCGCAGCTCGATCCCCAGGGCTTTCCCGTCGGAAGGGCCGACCACCGAGAAGTCCAGGTAGGAGCTGTGCAGGAAGCAGTCCTTGCTGCCGCACCGGAACATCTCCAGGGCCGCGGAGTTGCAGTCGATGAAGCGCTCGGCATCGTGGATGACGATGGCGTCCTTCGTGGCCTCGAACAGGGTGGCGTACTTTTCCAGAGCGTCGATGAGGTCTTCCTCGATGGACTTCAGGCTGGTGATGTCCCTGCCGGTGAGGAGAAAATCTATAGGCGTGCCCGTGCCTGCCATGAGCGCCTTGAGCGTCCACTGGTGCCAGCGCGTCTGGCCGTCGATGCACGTGACGCGGTATTCGAAACCCCGGGAAGTTTCCGTAGGGCCGAGCTTTTCCATGTTGCGGGCAAACCGCTTCCGATCTTTCCTGGGGATGTAGCTGAAGATGGAGTTCCCCACGGGCTCGTACCGGCTCCTGCAGAAGTGCCTGCAGAAGGCCCCGTTCGCATAGGCTATGGTCCCGTCGGGACTGAAGAGGCACAGCAGGTCGGGCAGGTCTTCCAGGATGGAGAGGTAGGGCTCGGGGCCGTTCATCCGGCCTTTCGCCGCCCTGACTCTTCTGAGCTGCCTGCGAAGGGTTTCGATCTCTTTTCGAAGGTCCTCCTCATGAACAGGTGAAAAGATGTTGTCCATAACTTAAAAACACCCCGTGAAAAAGTATCCAACCCAGGTATAAAAGAACAACGTGGTTAGAAGTATATTGTAATGGATCGGGAGTTGATCTCAAATCCGTGTCATATGGGGCTGCCTTGAAGGGCTCTTTCAGGACAAAAAAAAGGAAGGCGGTTAGGGCATAGGACGCGCCTTCCTATAAGAGGAGGTTAAATGTTTGTTTCTGTCTGTTTCTCTCTTTTTGTATAATTTTTGATGATCGGGATTCAAAAAGGATGCACGATCCGGTTTCATAAAATGACAAAAAATGAAAATAACGCGAGATCCCATTCATTTGCTGGCCCTTGGAAGGGAATGAGCGCCACAGAATGCCTCTGGTGGGATCAAAGAGAGCTCTGGTGCAGCCGGAGAAGGGCTTCGGCGTTCTCCCTGAACACCCTGTGGTAGAACTCCCTGGAGAGGTTCATGCCCGCGAGCGCCGAGAGCTCTTCCCGGCGGTGGTGGAGCAGGTTTGGAAAATCCGACCCGTAGAGGAGCCGGTGGCGATGCTTTTCGAGGAGCTCGGGACCCAGCCTGTAGAGCCGGAAGCTGCCGGGCAGGAAGCAGAAGGAGGTGTCGAGGAAGACCCCTGGGTATTCCTCGAGCAGGGTGAAGGCCTGGTCGAATTCGTGCGCCCCCAGGTGCGCGACGTTTGCCCGCAGGTCGGGATAATGCGCCAGGATGGTCCTGAGAAACGCCATCCCCACGCGGTCGTTCCCGATGGGGCCCGTCCCGATGTGGAGGAGGAGCCTCCTGCCCGTATCCGCCACCAGCTCGTAGAGGGGATGGAGGCGCTCGTCGTCGGGCCGGATGGGCTGCACCAGGAAGTGGAGCTTGAATCCCAGCACCTTCGGATGCTGCAGCAGATCCCGTGCCCTCTCCAGGGCGTCATCGTCGTCGGGGTGAAAGGCGGCAAAGCAGTAGACGTCCTCAGTGCTGTCGAGGAGCTTCACGTTCCAGTCGTTGAGCGTCCCTGCCGTACCCTTCCTGTGGGCGTAGTTCGAATACACGATCGAGCCCACGTCCCTGGCCCTGAGGTAGTCGATGCACTCCCGGGCATACATCTGGTGAACGACGTCCATGCCGTACTCCCGCTTGAAGAAGCCCCAGATGGCGTCGAAGAAATCGTCCGGGAACAGGTGCACGTGGAAGTCGATCATCCTGGCCGGAAACACTGTCATATACCCCTCATCCCTCACCTGTAACGTCACTGCCTGAAAAATCAAAGGACAAAGATCCTGATCCCTGACACGAGAGAGCCGGGGTGGAGGTCGACGGCACCCGAGGCCTCCGCCACCGGGGTGAACCCGCACTCGCTGCACCTGACCCCGCCGCGGTTCTTCGCGTAGCAGCCCGTGAGGATGCCGCCGTCGGGCTCCACGTTCGCCAGAATCCAGTCATGACATCGCCAGTTGCCGTGCACCATTGCCTCGAGTCCGCGGCGGGAATTCATGATGGGGACCTTATTACGCTTGAGGGAGAGCACCATGTCCACGGCCTCGCGGCGCTCAGCGCCGGTGAGACGGAGGTCCTGCTCTCCCAGGTTGTAGGGGTAGAAGAACTGCACCGTGATGCCGCGCACGGCGTCCAGGCCCATGATCTCCCGGGCCGCGCCGGGGAAGTCCCGCCAGTTCCTCCGGTTCATGGTGTAGTGGACGAAGAGCTTCGGGTGCCTCGATGCGCGGATGTTCTCCATGAGCGCGTCGAAGGAGCCGCTTCTCAGGGTGTCGTGGGCGGGTTTCAGCCCGTCGACGCTCACCCACAGGACATCGGTGGGCACGTCCAGGGGCAGGGTGCCGTTGGTGGTGGCGCCCACGCACGGGAACAGCCTGCGGGCGGCCTGGACGAGGTCGGAGACCGTATGCCCCCCGTCTCTCCACAGCAGGGGCTCACCGCCCTCGAAGATGACGATCTTCACTCCCATGGCCTTCAGCGCGTCGAGACTGGCGAGGGCGACGGGCCAGGTCATGTGCGAGCCGGGCAGGCCGGCCAGCTGGTGGAACGGGCATCCCAGGCAGGAGAGGTTGCACCGGTACGTGAGCTTGAAGCTCGCCAGAAGCGGCGCCTTCCTGCCGAGGAGCCTTGACGTGAGAAAATTGCCCAGGAAGCCGGCTGCCCTGAGCGCGGGGCCTTTGATCGTGCCCCTTCCCGCTGGGACTGCCGGCTTCAGGGTGCTGGTCATGTGTATGCCGGCCTTGGTATCAGTATTTCCCGGGGAAGTTCGGCTTGCGCTTTTCCTTCTGCGCCCTGACGCCTTCCCGGGCGTCCTCGCTCCCGAAGATGGGCATGCCGATCTCGACCTCCCGCCTGAAGGCCTCCCGGTACTGCATCATCCTCTGCTCGCGGGCGGCGCGGATGATCCCCTGGGTGGACAGCGGGCCGTTTCCGGCTATCTTTCCGGCGAGCTCCATGGCGGTGTCCATGAGCTTCTCGCCCGGCACCACGCGGTTGAGGAAGCCCCAGTCGTACAGGGTCTGTGCGTCGTAGTTGCCCGCGGTGAGCAGGATTTCCAGCGCCCTGCACGGCGAGACGTGACGGGGCAGGAAGACGTTGCCGCCGCCGGTGGGCATGATGCCCAGGCTCGCCTCGCGCATCTGGAACACGGCATCCGTGGAGGCCACCCTCAGGTCGGCGCCCATGACCATCTCGAACCCGCCGGTGAGGCAGTAACCGTGGATGGCGGCGATGACGGGCTTCTTCACGAAATCCACCTTGAGCATGGCCTCGGCCACGCCGCCCGAGCCGTCCCACCCCGTGATGATCCACCGCTCGGCGTCGTTCTCGGGCTCGCGGGCCTTGGTGAGAACAGGGATGGCGGTCTTCAGATCCATGCCGGAGCAGAAGATGCCGGGGAGCGCCGAGTAGAGCACCGCAACCCTGACGGAGCTGTCTTCGTTGATGTCCTTCCAGGCGTCGTGGAGCTCCATGAGGATGCCCGGGTCGAGGGCATTGAGCTGTTTCGGGCGGTTGAGCCCGACCGTGGCGATGTGGTCCTTCTTTTCAAAGATAAGATTCATGGCTTCCCCCCACACGTTTTTGATCTTGGCTGCTGGGATACTTGTATCCGCCCCGGGAGGCATTGTCAATAAACGCACGATATCAGGGGATGGTTCTTACCCGGGCCGTCGGCACCGGGAAAGAGGCCGGCGGGTGCAGGGATGGGGCTCAGCCTGCTCTCTCAACCTGTTCGATGTCAGGGCACACGGTCCATGGGTTCCCTCACGCCAGCAGGTTCATCTTCCCGAGGATGTCCCTGACCATGCTTACGCTGGCTGACGTGTCGGGCATGCCGGTCAGCGGGCTGCCCCGGAAGTCGTAGTCCCGGATGAGCTCGTCTTCACCCAGCCACCCGTAGAGCTTAAGCGCGGTCCTCCTGCCGATCTCGCCTGCCTCGTCCGCGCTCCTCACCCGGTTGAGCACCAGGCCCAGGCTCCTGAAGTCCACGGCCCTGCTGTCGTTCGCCACCTTCGCGATGGTGTTCGCCACGCCTATCCCCTTGGCCGAGGTATCGGACACGAGGATGAGGTGCTCGACCCTCTTCATCACCCTGCGGTTGATCTGCTCGACCCCTGCCTCCCCGTCGATGAGCACGTAGTCGAAATTGCCGGCGAGGTCTTCGATGATGTCCTTGAGCAGGCTGTTCACCCGGCAGAAGCATCCCTCGTCCTCGGGCCTCCCGATTGAGAGCAGGGCGAAGCCATCGCCCTCGGCCAGCGCGTCGAAGAGCTCGTAGTCGAGGGCATGCAGGGTCTCCTTGGGCGTGAGGGCCTCGCCCCCCTTGAGCTTCGCCACAAGGTCCTTCCGGATGTCGTCCACGCTCTTGATCGGCCTCACCCCGAGCGACTGGGCAAGGCCCGAGGCTGGATCGGCGTCGATGGCGAGGATTCTGCCCCGCCTGCCCCGGGCGAGCTCCGTCACCATGAGGGAGCACAGCGAGGTCTTTCCCACGCCCCCCTTTCCGCACAGTGCTATGGTTCGGGTCTGCTGCATGCTCATCTCCTTCCTTTCCGCATGATGGACTTCCTCATCTTCTTCAGGTCCGTCGCATCGTCGCACACGTCCTGGTACTCGCACTCCCCGCAGTCGAAGCTCATCTCCCCGGCCATCTTGCTCATGGCCGCGATGACCCTGGCCGTGTGCGAGGTGAGGTCCTTCAGCCGGGCCACGTCACCGGCACACGACGTGACGAAGAGCATCTCCAGGGACCTCACGTAGGGTTTGCGGCCCATGAGGCCCATGAGGGACGAGCCGAGGACCTGCGCCGAGAAGCCGTCCCTGAGGGCAGACCTGCTGATCCGGCACCACTCGTTCATCCGGCGGGACACGGCCCTGATCATGAAACCCTTCAGGTCGAGGTCGTAGCGCACCAGGTCCAGCTCCGTATGCCGTTCACAGGCGTTGTCCTCGGTGAATCCCTCCACGCCCGCCAGGACGATCCTGGCAAAGGGCCGCTGCTCCCCCATGCATTCGGAGAAGTCCGGTCCCGCCAGGGTGATGGCGCCGTCCGAGACGAGGGAGAGGTCGTTGGTCCAGAGGACGCAGGACAGGGATTCGCATTCAGGGCCGCCCAGCTCGAGGCCCACGTCTTCCTTGAGCACGATGTTCCTGTTCCCGCCCGGCTGCCACGGCGCTTCGGGCCCGGACACAAGCGCCCTGGCCTGAGGCATGGCAAGGACCGTGCCCTTGACTTCCCGGATGACCTGATCGAAAAGGACCATGGCCCGTCAGCCCGATGCCCTCCGGGAGGCGATGACCGCGGCGCCCAGTGCGCCGGCGATCTGCGGGTCGGCCGCGCTCATCTCCCTGATCTTCACCCCCAGCGCCTCCTCGAGGGCCGAAAACATGCCGCGGTTCTTGGCCACGCCCCCGGTCATGGTGATCTCCTGCTCGAGCTCGATGCCCCGAGCCAGGGATGCCACCCGATGGGCCATGGCCCGGTGGAGGCCCGCGATGATGTCGGCCAGGGGTTTGCCGGCATTGATGAGCGAGATGATCTCGGTCTCGGCGAACACCACGCACTGGTTCGAGATGGTGACCGGCGCCTTCGCCCGGCCGGAGATCTCGCCCATCTGCTCGATGGGCACCCCGAGTGCGCCGGCCATGACCTCGAGGAACCTGCCCGTGCCGGATGCGCACTTGTCGTTGTAGGCGTAGCGGGCCACGTTGCCGTGATCGTCGAGCCTGACGGCCTTGGCGTCCTGGCCGCCGATGTCGATGACCATCTTCACGCCCGGCAGGAGCCACTGGGCGCCCCTGCCGTGGCACGCGATCTCCGACTCCACCGAATGGGCAAAGGGGATGTGGTGCCTGCCGTACCCGGTCCCCACGCAGTGCTCGATGTCGCCCATCGTGATCCCTGCGGCCTTCAGGGCCGCGTCCATGACCTCCCGGGCCGAGTCTTCGGGCTCGGGCCGGGCAAGGATCACCTGCGAGGACAGGATGCTCCCGTCCTCGAGAATGACGGCCTTTGCGCTCAGCGATCCGACATCACATCCTGCCACCAGCATGGCTGCCTCCTCTCACGTTCTCCCGGGCAAACACCGCGGCCCCCAAAGCACCGATAATCTGGGGGTCCACCCTGAGCCTCCGGATGTTCACGTCCAGGCAGCGCTCGAGGGCCTGGACGACACCGACGTTCTTGGCCACCCCGCCGGTCATGCACACGTCCTTTTGGGCGCCCACGCTCCTGGCCAGGATCGCCACCCGGTTCGCCATGGCCTGGTTGATGGCCGCCGCGATGTCCGCCTTGGGCTTCTTTTCGTTCAGGTGGTGGATCACCTCGGCCTGGGCCCAGACCGTGCACGTGGAGGCCAGCGACAAAGGACTCCTGGCCTCTGAAGACAGCCGGCCCAGCTCGTCCAGCGAGATGCCCAGGAGCTTGGCCATGACCTCGAGGAACCTGCCCGTGCCTGCGGCGCACTTGTCGTTGGTGAAGAACTTCACCACGCCTCCCTTCTCGTCGAGCCTGATGGCCTTGCAGTCCTGGCCGCCGATGTCGATCACGGTGCGCACCGAAGGCATGAGCCACCAGGCGCCCCTGGCATGGCAGGCGATTTCCGAGACGGCCTTGCTCACGAAGGGGATGCGGTCCCTGCCATACCCCGTGCCCACGCAGAATCCGATGTCCTGGAGGGAAAGCCCGACGGCCCTGAGCGCCCTGTCCATGACCATGCTCGCAGATTCGTCGGTGTTGAACGTGGAGGCGAGAACGGCCTGGGAAAGTATCTTTCCGTCGTCGAGGATCACTGCCTTGGAGGTGAGCGACCCCACATCGCAACCCGCTACGATCATCTGAGAATCCTCCTCAGTTTCATGAATTCGTCCATCTTGTCCTGTATCGCTTCCCATGATGCCACGCGGTCGTCGAAGGCGTCCCCGTAGAGGATGAGGAAGGGATAGCCCTGCTTCTCCATGTCCCTGGCGAGGAGCTTGACCATGCCCCAGGTGTTCCTGCACCCCATGGTGCCGAGGTAGGCCACGAAGTCCGGCTTGAACAGACGGGCGACGCCGAGGGTGTCGTCGAGACACATGTGCGGGGCGTCGTAGGGCCCCCGGATCTGCTTCACCATGGGCATGCGCGACATCTGGCCGGACAGGGAGACGAGCATGCTGTCCAGGTCGTTCTCCCCGAAGGAGTAGGCCTCGTCCTCCCGGCCCCAGGCATACGGGGCGCCGCCCTGCCAGAAGGTAAAGAGGAGCGAGCCCAGGTGGGTGATCTCCTGCTCGTCCATCCAGTTCCAGAAGCGGAAATCCGTGGTGAAGTGGTCTATGTAGCAGAAGAGCCCCCGGGCGCGCTCCCGGGTGGTCACGGTCCCGGCCCTGCCCAGCGACGCGTTTTCCTTGGCCTTGTCCAGCATGGATCTCAGGAGGTCGGAGTAGATCCTCCTTCCGCTCATCATGAACTTGCCGCCGTAAAGCATCACGTCGTAGATCCCTGGGACCGGCGAGGGAACGATGCGCTGGAGCTCCATGAGCTCGCAGGAGAGCTCGTCCTGGACCCTGCACTCGTTCACCACCTCCCTGAGCCGGTCTTCGTCCAGGCTCGTCCCTGTCTGCCCCTCGAGGAAGGAAATGAAGTTCCTGAAGTCCGCGAGCTCATATGCCCGCGACCGGTCGTCCGTGAGGGTGGGGGGATAGCTCAGGTGGTAGAAGGGAAGGTCCATGTAGGCCGCAGCAAAGGCGAAGGAGTTCGCGTTCGTGTCGCAGATGCCCGGGGAGTCGCACACCACCATGTCCGGACGGTACGCGATGCCGGCGAGGTAGGCCCCCAGGGAGCCCCTCTGGGCTGAGCAGGAGGTTTCGGTGAACCCCAGCTCGCAGCAGTAGTCGAGGAAGTCGGAGGTGCCCCGCCTGAGCACGAGGGTGCTGATGACGGTCATGACCTCCAGGCTCAAGGGGACGACGTCGAAGGCGTAGAGGATGGGCGTCGCCACGCAGAAGGAGGTCAGTGCGGCCTTCTTCCCCTGCTCGTGGGCAGTGATGCTGTTGATCATGTACTCGTCGATGAGCTTCAGGAAGATGACCCCGGGTTCGCCCTGGCGCACGAGCGAGTGGAGCACGTCCCGGAAGTGGGGCACCATGCCGAGGAGCTTCTGGTACTCGCCGGGCGTGCCGTCGCGGCTCATGCTCGCGTTGTGCAGGATGCTCCAGAGGATCCAGTCGTTTGGGTATTCCTGTATTTCACGCTTCATGACCGGTTTCCTAGAGCGTCATGCTGATGACCGCCCCATCGGAGATCCTCTGGATGTACAGGCGGGAGCGCTCCTTGAGCACGTTCATGTCCGTCTTGCGCTCGATGAACCTGAGCGCCGGAATCGCCGCCTCCCTGAACAGGGTGAGCGCGTCGATGGCACGCTGCCTCTCCACCAGGACCCGGTTCGTGTCCATGGCGAACCCTTTCAGGACCTCGATTGCCGTGTTTTCGCTCTCCATGTGAACCTCCCGATTCATGGGCAACCGCGGTCGCCCGTTTCCCTCTACCGGCCCCTGTGCTCCCGATCAGCTCAGGCCCCGGAGATGGAGGAACTCTTCGATCTTGTCCGTGACCGATTCCCACGACTGCACGCGGTCGTCGAAGGCGTCCGCGTACAGCACCACCGCCGGGATGCCGGCTCGCTCCACGTCCCGCACGTAGGACTTGACCATGCCCCAGGTGTTCCTGCACCCCATGGTGCCGAAGTAGGCGACGAAGTCCGCCTTGAGGAGCTTCGTCATGACGAGGGTGTCGTCGAGCCACATGTTGGGCGCGTCGTAGGGGCCCCGGATGGACTTCACCATGGGCATTCTCGAGACCTGCTCGGCCAGAGAGTCGATGATGTCGTCGAGGGTCTCGTCCCTCAATCGGTAGGCGGCGTCCCTGCGCTCCAGGCTGTAGGCGGCGCCCTCCTGCCAGAAGGTGCTCAGGATGCACCCCAGGTGCGAGATCCCCTTCCTGTCCAGGAAGCTCCAGAACCGCTCGTCCGTGGTGTAGTGGTCGATGTACGAGAAGAACCCCCGCAGGCTCTCCTTGCCGGTAACCGTGCCGGCAATGCCCCTGGCCGCGTTTTCCTTGACCTTCTTCAGCATGAGCTCGAGGAGGTGGGTGTAGTCCTCCGTCCCGCCCATGAGGAAGTTCCCGGCGTAGAGGAACATGTTGAAGATGCCTGGGATGGGCGACGGGACGATCCTCTGGTAGTCGTTGATCTCGGATATGAGCCCGGCCTGCTTCTTCAGCTCCCTGACCACCTCCCTGAGCCTGTCGATGTCGAGCGTGCGGCCGGTCTGCTCCTCGAGGAAGGAGATGAGCCCCCTGAAGTCCCGCCGATGGTACTCGGCCGTGGTCTCGTCCGTGAGGGTGGGGGGGAAGTTGAGCTGGTAGAAGGGGATGTCCATGTAGGCGGAGGCAAAGGCGTATGAGTTGGCGTTCGTGTCGCAGATTCCCGGGGAATCGCAGACGATCATGTCCGGCCTCACGCCGAGCCCGGCCAGATAGGCCCCAAGCGAGCCGCGCTGAGAGGAGCAGGAGGTCTCGGTGAAACCCACCTCGCAGCAGTAGTCGAGGAACTCCCCCGTGCCCCGCTTGAGGATGAAGGTGCCCACCACGGTCATGGGCTCCATGACCAGGGGAACCACGTCGAAGGCGTAGAGGATGGGCGGCGAGAAGCAGAACGTGGTCATGGCGATCTTCCTGCCCTGCTCGTGGGCCGTGACGCAGTTTCTCAAATATTTGGCCAGGAGCTTCAGCACGCACACCCCGGCCTCGTCCTGGCTGACGATGGTGTCGAGCGCATCCCTGAAATGGGGCACCAGGCCGAGCAGCCTGTCGTACTCCCTGCGGGACCCGTCGAAGCTCATGGCGGCATGCTCCACGATGCTCCAGATTATCCAGTCGTAATTGTATTCTTTTGTCTCACGTTTCATAGCTCACCTGTTCTGATCGAAGGGCCTGTGCCCCCGATGACCGGGCCGCTTCCGGACGCGTCACGTCACAGGGATGCGCCCGCGTCTTTGCCGGTACCCGATGCCCCTGCGCCTGACGGCCTGGGTGCCTGGGAGATTCTCTCCATGAAGGCGTCGATGCGCATCCTGATCCTGCCGGTCTCCACCAGGGGGCCGTATTCACGCTCCATGCGCATGCACGGGATGCCGGCGGCCTCGATGTCCCGCTCGAAGATCCCGTGTTCCGAGCCGTGGAGGTCGCAGAACCGGATGTTCTGGAGGATGATCCCGTCGACCCTGGCCCTGAGCGCCCTGTCCATGATGAATGAGAGGCGCTCTCGGTAGTACCCGAACATGCGGGGACAGAACTGGTGGTTGAGGTAGTGGGCTGCCAGGGCTGCCACCGGGTCCTTGCCCTCCCTGGCGATGTCGACGTGGGCCCTCGACCCGAAGCACATGCTGTCGGCGACCACGACGGCCCCGGAATCCTCCATGAGCCTGATGAACTCGATGTCGTCGTTGGCGCTCCCCACCACCATGAGGCGCTTTTTCCCCTCGGACACCGGGGGCGACTTTTCCAGGGTCTGGACGAGCTCCTCGAGGATCCCGAGGTATTCCTCCCGGGGCATGGCCGACCCGGCAAGGATCACTGCCAGGGCGTCCGCGCCGGTGATGGGCACGGCGTCGGCGAACCTCATCTCGTCGATCCTGCTCAGGAGCCTGCGGGATCTGTTGTAGAGTTTGATGGACTTCGACAGGGCCTTGTCCGTGATGCGGATGGAGAAATGGCCCTCGAGGCTCGCGATGAACCGCCTGATCTCCTGCTCGTACCATGCGAGGCTGTAGTCCGTGACCTTGTGGGGCACGCCGAAATAGTGGAAGTATGCCGGAAGAATGCCTGCGACGTCGTCACCGGCCTTTCTCCAGCACTCGTCGAGCCTGCGCATGGAGTCGCAGCCGTTCGTTATGATGGCCCCGTCCAGGAAGGGGTACGACCCCTGGCCTGCGAGCTGGAGCACGCACTTGGGGAAGGAGCAGATGACCGGGCCGAAATAGGTGTCGCCGATGGACAGTGACGTGGTGCCGATGCCCCGGAGACGGTAGGGAAGCATGCCTGCGGCGTGGATGATCTCCTCGGGCACGAAGGTGCACGGGAAGCCGATAACCGCCTTGCCTTGCGCCTTCCACTCCTTCATGTACGGGTTCTCGAGCGAGCTCACAGCCATGGATATCTTTTCCATCATGCCTCACCTCCTGCCGCCCCGGTGGCGGCCCGGGGCTCGTTAAAGGCTGTCTCCCTGCCGGCGCTCCCGGGAGCGCCGCCCGCATCCCGGCCCAGTCCCTTCATGATGACGGGCAGGGCCTCCACTATCAGGGGCATGAAGGCGTCGAGGACTTCGGGCACGAGCCATTCGAGGGTCTGCCGGACCTCGGAGGCGTCGAGGGAATCGGCGATGCTCCTGGCGACGTCTGCGAAGATGTCCGGGTTTCCCTCGTGCAGGCGGTTGATCACCCGGAAGAAGGTGTTCACGAGCTCAGCGGCCTCGAAGGTGTCCATGTCCCTGCTCGCCTCCAGGGCCGCACTGTCCAGGTCCGCCCGGTCGATGTCCTCGAGGACCTTGAGCCTCCTGGAGGCGGCCTTCACGCTCGAGCTCTTGACCAGGCCCAGGGAGGACACATAGGCGAGCACGAGCGCGGGGTTGTCGGTGAGTGCATCGGCCAGGGCCCCGGAAAAGGCCTCCCGGTCCTCGGCAAGGGCGATCCTCGCCTTTTTGAGCAGCTCGGGTTTGATCTCCGGGGCGCTCTTCCCGAGGAGGTCGGTGAGGTAGATCTGGAAGAGCGGCTTGCCGGCCCTTCCCAGGAGGAGGCTGCCCGTGTGAAGCCTCCTGAGGAGCTCCAGGGCCGAGTTGGCGAGCTCGCCGGCCTCGCGGCCCTTGATGCCATTCACGAGGGACAGGATCATGTCGGCCAGGAGATCGGGCGCCACGTTGTTCTCCAGGGGGCGGATGACCTCCCGGGATGCCCTCAGCGAGGTGTTGATCCCGGCAAGCAGGGCGGCGAGGATGCTCGCGACCTTGGCCGGGTATTTCCAGAGGGCCTCGTTCAGCGCCTCCACGGTTTTCACCGCGCACTCCTCGGAGCCCTCCACCATGTCCGCGACCTCTCCGAAGTCGGTGTTCTCGATGAAGCCCTTGATGGCCCGGCCGTTGGCACGGGAATGGGCTGCCGGGTCGGCGGCGTGCTCGCGGTTGACCTTCCGTGACCAGGCGGTGACAAGCTTCCCGATCTCCGAGGACAGGAAGCCGTGCTCTCTCTTCGGCGGCAACGTCTTCGAGGCCTTCGTGATCGCCCACTGGACGGGCCTTGCGAGGCGCTCCCTCATCGGACTCCCGTCGGCCCAGCCCTCCACGAGGTAGCTGCCCACGGAAAAGATCAGGCCTCGGATGCCCGTGGACCGGATCATCTCCCCCACGATGCGGGCCTCGATCTTCTCTATCTCGCTTAAGTGAGGATCGTTACGCATCAGGTAAACCTCCTTCATCTCGGCAGGATAGGGAAGCATGGAGCCGTATCGTGGTGCGCTCCCCTGCCTGCAGGTTATGATTCGGCTATGGAAGCCTTTCCCCTTTCCGAACCCTGGGTGAGGGACAGGGCCCTGCCGCCGGCCTCGGTCATGCGGGCATCGAATGTGCTCGAGCAGATGCACGCCATGTGCTGTGGCATCCTCCCCCAGAAAGAGCCCTCCAGCCATGAAGACCGCTTTTATTTCGTCAGCCCTGCACCCGCTCCCTGGTGCCGAACCGCTTCCTGATCCTGCTCGCGGCAAGTCCCCAGGCCCATGATGCGATATGCCACTTCTGGTCGAGGACAGCCTCTGCGAGGACACGGGTCGATTGTGCGGCAGCCGGCCGGTCCACGCGGGAGAGCAGGTCCTTCAGGAAAAGGCTCACGGCGCCGGGCCTGTCCTGCTCAAGACCCCCTATGCCCTGGGAAATGACATCGATGACCCCGGCCACTGCCTTCGGGCCTGAGGCGAGGGCACGCTCGAGCAGCTTCCCGCGGAATCCGTCGGAAGCGGACCAGAGGGAAAGGGTAAGCTCCTGCCACACGCTGCCGCACTTTTCGAGGGTCTCGCGGTCGATGTCGTCCACGACGCTCTCGATGAAGGCGACGAGGATCTCGGGCGGGTACTGGCCCTTCAGGGACGCCCCGAGCTCTGTGAGGGAGCGCAGAAGCATGTTCACGAGGGCGGGGATGCTTGCCATGAGCGCAAGGAACACCTCGGGGTCCTGCTCCATCAGGGCCTTCGTGGCCGGGCTCTCCCTGCCGTGCGCCATCGAGCCCAGGCTCGCGCGAAGGATGTCCTTGTACGCCGGGGTCTTCAGCATCTCGCGGACGATGCTTCCATGTCTTCTGGTCTGTGCGGCAGTACTCATGGGTCACTCCTCGGCCTGTACGGCCGCTTCCGGGTTCCGGCCTTCAATGCCCTGCGGTGGAAGGGCTGCGGGGATCTCGGTGATCCCTGCCTGAACCTCTCCGGTCTGAGAAGCCCCCTCGGCGGTCAGCTTCGTGAGCGCCCCCTGGAAGGCGGGGCTCATGGCTTCCGAGAGCTTCTTCGTGCCCTCGAGGATGCGGGCGAGGGCCTGATAGTCGATCTCGTTCAGCAGCGATTCCATGAAGTCGTTCAGGAGGGGGTCGGGAAACATCTCCCGGATCTGCCTGATGAGCTCGTCCACCATGAGGATGAGGCTGTTCGCCACGGCGGGAAGGGAGCAGAGGATGGAGAAGGGCACCTCGATATCCCTGCCCATGAGCACCCGGACGAGCTGAGGAGCGGACTGTGGGTCGATGTTCTGGAGCAGGTGCCTCAGGCTGTCCTTGAACGCGGTCTTCCGAAGGAGCTCGTCCATCACGCGGCTCCCCGAATCGATTATGCCCCTGTTCGTGCTTTCCTTCATGACGCCACCTCCCTAGAGGGTCTCGCAGTTGAAGTAGTAGCGGGCGGCCTCCATCTGGCAGAGCTGCTTGCCCCCCATCCAGAGCTGGATGATCTTGACGTCTCTCCAGTGCTTCTCGATGTCCCAGTCGCGGTCGGCGCCGTAATGGCCGAGCACGTCCATGGCCTTGCCGAAGACCTCCACGGTCCTGTCCGAGACGAAGTCCTTGATGTTGCGGATCTTGCCCACCACGTCTTCGGATATGATGGACCGACCGAAGGGCTTGTTGCGCCGGTCGCCGATCATGGCCGCCTCGTGGCCGAGGATCCTGCAGATGTCGATGTCGCCCGCGATGCGGCCGATGATGCCGGCTACCGCGTCGTTCTCCTTGAGCGGCCTGTTGCCGTAGGTCCTGGTGGAGACGAACTCAAAGAGGCGCTCGTAGAGGTTGAGCATGGCGCCGGTCATGAAGGCCACGCTCATGACCTGTCCTATGGAGATAAGCTGATAAAAGGCCTCCGCATCCCTGCCCGGGCCGTGCGCCCGGTACCAACTCGGCACCCTGACCTCGTCGAACCAGATGTCGCCGTTCTTGTCGGCGGCCATGCCTGCCTTCTCATAGGGGTTGCCCTGGGTCACGCCCTTGAGGTGGGCGGGCACATAGATGAAGGCGAAGTCAAGGGTATCGGTGGACCCGGGTTTCGTGGTGCACGGCACCCCGAAGAGCTTCGACACGCCCCCCGAGTTCGTGGGCCAGAGCTTGTGGCCGTTGATGACCCACTCATCGCCGTCGAGCCGGGCCGTGGTCTGGATGGTCCTGCCCTTGAGCAGGCCCATGTTTTCGATGTCTGAGCCGCCCTGGGGCTCGGTCATGGCATTGGCCGCGAACACCGCCTTCCTGGTGTTGCAGAACATGGGGGCGAACTCCCTGATGAGCCGCTCGTTCTCATAGGGCTCAAGGAGGATCACCAGCAGGGGCCAGAAGGTCACCGCGAGCGCCACGGCCATGCCCGTATCGGCCCTGCCCATTTCCTCGCAGAGCATGTAGCCTATGCGGAAGAAGTAGTCGGACCGTGCCAGCCCCCACCCGCCATACTCCTGGGGGAAGAGGGCCTTCTGGAGACCGAGCTCGCCCATGAGCCTGTCGAAAGCCGGCTCGATGAGGTGGTGGTCCTTCCAGTCCTCGTCGAACCGTCGCCTCACCGATATGACCTCGCGCTCGAGGGTCTTTCTCAGTACGTGTCTGAAATGCTTGTCCAGAGGGGATATGTATTCCAGCGGCCGGGAGAAATCATCAAACAGTTCCATGGCATCCCTCCTCATCAGATCTGACTGCACGCGAAGAAGAACCTGGCCGTATCCATCTTGGTCGGCGCCTCGGCCCCCATGCCGCAGAGGAGCGACTGGATGGTCTTGACGTCGCGCCAGTGCTTTTCCGCATGCCATTCCTTGGCGTATCCCGCCGAGCCCATGAGCTCGAGCCCCCTGTTGATGGCCTTCATGACAGACTGCTGGACCCTGGCGCCGATCATCCCTGCATAGGCGAACATGCGCGCCGTGTCCTGCCGCCCTCCCGCAGAAGAGAGGATGTCGGCGAGGTTGCCGAGCAGGAGCTTCGTGACGGCGAGCTCTTCGGCGACATCCGCAAGGACAGCCGCGCACAGGGGGTTTTCCTTGAGCAGGCCGGAGCCCTTGATGACCCTCGTCTCGCACCAGGTGCTCAGGATCTCGAAGAGGTTGAGCCCTGCACCCAGGCTCACGCCGCCCAGGAAGAGGCTGAGCCACGAAGAGAGAGCCTCCGCAATCCCGGGGGTGGAGAACACGTTCCCGGCATGGATCTGGACGTTCTCGAACGTGATGTCGCAGTTCGTGCACGCATTGAGCCCTGTGGTGAGCAGGGCCGGGCCCTTGACGATGCCCTTGGCGCTGCCAGGCACGAGGGCAAGGCAGGTGCGGCCGTCGTCATCGGTGCACACGGCCGCGTATTGGTCAGCCATGAAACCCCCGGCCAGGGGCCTCATGGTACGGCCGTTCAGAACGGCACCGGCATCGGTCCGCCTGACCCGAGCCAGGACCGATCTCCCGTGGAAGAGCGGGCTGATCTCCCCGGCAAAGCCTGGACCGGGAAGTATGACCGACGTGAGGGCGAGCCTGTCCGAGAGAAAGGGGGCAGCCTGGTCCCTGTCCAGGGTGGCGGAGAAGGGCAGGGCATAGTTCATGGAAAAGAGCACCCCTGCCGATGCGTCGGCCCTGCCGACCTCGGTGAGCACCTCGAGGACGCCGCCCGCATGTTCGGGTAAGCACCAGCCGAACCCGCCATCTTCCTCGGTCATGGCAAGCCTCTGCAGCCCGATGTCGTGGGCGAGCTTCTGCAGCCTGTCCTGGAACAGGCGGGGGTAGTCGTTGAGATAATCGAGGCGCTTCCCGAGGATTTCCTTTTCCGTAAACTGCCGCACGAGGGCGACGACATTTCCCTCGTCATCACCCCCTGGCCTTCCGGGTGCAAGAAAGAGTTCATCCAGATTCATGCCCAACCTCCCTTCGTGATCATCACGATCATCCCGTCCGGAAGGAGGTGACGGCCGGCAGGGGCCGCGCCCTCGATCCGAGGTGACGCACGCGGGGAACAGGCCTGCGAAGCGGGTGCGGCTGTCCTACTGTCATGGATGCTCCGGGTGGAAGAAATCTCAGTATGTGCAACGCCTGTTCCGGAAAACCGAAACCAACAAGCACAATGAAGGTAATGAAAACTCATTACCAAGAATAATGAGACCTCATCCCAGGTCAAGCTCTCTCAGAAAGTTTTAGATAAAATTATATGAACACAGATGAAGCTTAAGATATTACAGCGTTAAAGAAGGAAGGAGTGCGAGATGCAGGGGAGGCGCGCCTTGAACTCGTCCTTACCGTCCCGTCTGCTGGACCTCGACGGCCCTGCGGCCTTCTTCCGTGAGATAGGACTCGAACATGGCGAGGATCATCCTGATGAGGTTGCTGATGATCTCTTCGCGGGTGAACCGCTTTTCCACGAGATAGGAGTGGAAGAGCTGGAGGCTCATGCCCACGCAGGCATGGCCGAAGAGCATGGGATCGATCCCTTCGATGACGCCTTCCGACATCCACCTCTGCACGTCCTCGCCCGCGTCTTCGGCAAAGCCGGTGAAGTAGTTCCAGACGCTGAAGTCGAGCTCCTCGTCCACGCCGAAGCCTCCCCTCAGGAGGGTGAGGATCTGCTGGGGGTTCGAATCGATGTAGTCGAAGATGGCCCCGAACATCTCGTTGAGCATCTTGGTGCGCTCGAGCGGGCTCCAGATGTCCAGGGGCTCGCGCATCTTCTTGATGTGGATCCTGAGGCTCTCGAGGCTCTCGAGGGTGAGCTGCTCGAAAAGGTCCCGCTTGTCCTTGAAGTGGTTGTAGAAGGTGCCGGCCGACATGCCCACCGCCTTGACGATGTCCATCACCTGGGTGTTGTGGTATCCGTACCTGGCGAAGAGGTCGCACGCGGCGATGATGATCTTTTCCCGTGTTTCTTCTTTTCTCCTGTCAGAGCCTTTTGCCATGTAATGTACCTGAATATTTGTTGATAACTTATTAATATCAATTGGGAACCACCGTAAGCCCTCATTGAGAAGTTGTCAAGCGAATACTTGGGCCGGCAAATCCTGATCAAGCCTCGCTCTTCAGGGGATCCGGCATGTTTTCCCGTCCCGGCAGGATGCCAGGCAAGGGCGGCATTCCTATGGCAATAATATAATAGCTCAACAATGAAAGGAGAATGTATGAGGTTCAGTTCTCTCGTATAGACGGGGCCGGGAATTTGTGCTAGTCAGTCACAGTCAGTTACAAGCCGGTTTTTCCAAAAAGAAAGGGGAGGAAATCTTATGAAAAGATCTGTTTCAGTATACGCGTTGATGCTTGCCGTCGGGCTTTTCGTTGGCACCTGCTTCTCCGGGCAGGCATGTGCAGCGGAAAAGAAGGCCGCCATAAAGACCGTCACGGTCGCCACCGATGCCACCTGGCCCCCCATGGAGATGGTGGATGCGAAGAAGAACATCGTCGGCTTCGACATCGACTACATGAACGCGGTGGCAAAGGAGGCCGGCTTCAAGGTGGTGTACAAGAACACGGCCTGGGACGGGATCTTCGCAGGTGTCGCTGCAGGCAAATACGATGCGATCATCTCCTCCGTCACCATTACCCCCGAGCGCCAGAAAGAGTATGACTTCTCCGATCCGTACACCGCCGTGGGCCAGATCCTCGTGGTCCCCAAGGCGCTGAAGGCAAAGGGCCTCGCCGACATGAAAGGAAAGAAGGTCGGCGCGCAGATCGGCACCACAGGCGCCTTCGAGGTCAAGAAGGTGGAAGGCGTGGAGCTGAAGACCTACGATGAAGTGGGCCTGGCATTCGCGGACATGGCGGCAGGCAGGATCGAGGGCGTCGTGTGCGACAACCCCACCGCAGCGAACTTCGCGCTCCAGAACAAGGACTACAAGGCCAGGTTCAAGATCGTGGGCGAACCGTTCACCAAGGAGAACTACGGCATCGTGGTGAAGAAGGGCAACAAGGAGCTCGTGGACCTTCTCAACAAGGGCATCAAAGCGGTTAAGGCAAAGGGCCTTGACAAGCAGTTCGAGCAGAAGTGGCTGAGATAAAGAAGCAGAAAAAGGATCAGCAGGAGGGACCGAAGAAGGTCTCCATCGATGTTGGCGATGGTGCCGCAATACCCTCCAAGGAGGACGTGGGTCTGTTCACGGCCTGGAGGGTGGCGTTTTTCGGCGCCATCGCCTGCATCGTCTATCTGGCGGTCTTCAAGCCTGATCCGTACGTAGAAATACTCAAGTTTCTCCCGGACGGCATCTTCGTCACCTTCAAGGTGACGGTGCTTTCCATCCTGTTCGCCCTGGTGATCGGCCTGTTCACAGGCCTGGGCAGGATCTCGAAGAACAAGCTCATCAACGGCACCGCCTCGCTGTACGTCGAGGTCATCAGGGGCATACCGCTTTTGGTCCAGCTGTTCTACATCTATTACGCCCTCTCGAAGTTCGTCCACGTGCCTGACATGGCCAGCGCGGTCATCGCCATGGCCGTGTGCTACGGGGCGTACATGGGCGAGATCTTCCGGGCCGGCATCCAGTCCATCCCCAAGGGGCAGGCCGAGGCGGCCCGCTCCCTGGGCATGACGCCTACGCAGTCCATGTACCACGTCATCCTGCCCCAGGCGGTCAAGACAATCCTGCCGCCCGTGGGGAACGAGTTCGTGGCGCTGCTCAAGGACTCTTCCCTCGTCTCGATCCTCGCGGTGGCCGACCTTCTGAGGAGGGGCAGGGAGTATGCTTCCGAGAGCTTCAACTACTTCGAGGCCTACACGGTGATCGCCCTGGTGTACCTCATCATCACCCTGTTCCTGTCGAAGCTCATCAGCATCATGGAGGAAAAGATCCGTGCAGAATGACCTCAGGCGGAAGATGGTAGAGATGAAGAACGTGTCGAAGTATTTCGGCATGCTGAAAGCCCTCGACGACGTCTCGCTGGACGTGTACGAGGGCGAGAAGGTGGTCATCATCGGCCCGTCCGGGTCAGGGAAGAGCACGCTGCTGCGCTCGGTGAACAAGCTCGAGGAGATCAACTCAGGGTCCATCATCGTGGACGGCTTGGAGATCAACGACCCCAAGACGAACATCAACAAGGTGCGCGAAGAGGTGGGCATGGTCTTCCAGCAGTTCAACGTATTCCCCCACAAGACCGTGCTCGAGAACCTCACCCTCGCGCAGGTGGTGGTGCGCAAGCGGCCGAAAAAGGAGGCCGAGCAGGTCGCCATGGACCTCCTGGCAAAGGTGGGGATCACGGACAAGGCGCATGTCTACCCCACGAAACTCTCCGGCGGCCAGCAGCAGCGCGTCGCCATCGCCCGGGCACTGGCCATGCAGCCCAAGCTCATGCTTTTCGACGAGCCCACCTCGGCTCTGGACCCCGAAATGATCGGCGAGGTGCTCGACGTCATGGTGAAGCTCGCCAGGGAAGGCATGACCATGATCGTGGTGACCCACGAGATGGGCTTCGCCCGCGAGGTGGCTGACCGGGTCATCTTCATGGACTTCGGACGGATCCTCGAGGAAGGCTCGCCGGAGCATTTCTTCAAGGCCCCGACCAACGAGCGCGCCCAGCAGTTCATGCGGCAGATCCTGTAGATTCACAGGGTCAACGGGCTGCGTGCAGGGTCCCTGGGATTCATTCCATGAAAATCCTCCTATCCCATTGACAATGCCCGCTCTCTATGTAAAAAAGTTGTGCGTTGCCAGCGTAGCTCAGTGGTAGAGCAGCTGATTCGTAATCAGCAGGTCCAGGGTTCAAGTCCCTGCGCTGGCTTCACTTGACTTTCGTTTTCGCTCAAGAAAAGGCCTGCCGGCTGTCAACCGGCAGGCCTTTTTATCGTCTGAGGCATCTCCTCTCCAGCCACCTCTCAAACTTCGGGTGGTGATCCAATACGTTGGCTTCGATGACATTCACCCCGGGGGAGGTGTTCATTTCCAACCTGGGGGAGGTGTTCATTTCCGACCTGAAGGATACGGGCTGCTTGAACAATGAGGAGCAGTTCCTGGAACGCTTGACTGATATTCCCCAATAAAAATATATAAATAAGTGGATAATCCTCAGAATATGTAATAAGGAGACACTCATCAGAGAAAAGACTCAGTGGGGGAGGTAAAGATGCCAACATGTTTTGGCTGCAATGAAACCGTAGAATGGGATCCTGACAAAGAAGGCCGGAGCCTGCCGCCGAATTTTCACAAAAGAAGGATCAATGGGCGCGTCTACACGCTGTGCAAGGCATGTGTAGGTGACATGCTGCCGGGAACCGATTACCACCTGGACGATTATGAAGTACCGCACAGGTTGAAGGCCAAGATTCGGCAGCAACGACCATGACGTCGGCTGAACCCGGATGCTGGAGGGTTTATTTCGACACATGCAGATCCGGCGTCCTGGAGCGTAGAGTGAGGGCTCATGAAAGACCTTTCTTCATCCTCCTGTCCTCTGCGCGATTCCGGATTATTTCACCGGTCACGGAAGATCCGGGACACCGGCGGCAGGATGAATCGGCACATCTGGTAATCTTCCAATCAACCTGCACTATGTCGGGACATCCCCCTGTCCCTGAATGGCACAAGATGTTTGTGAAGAGGGCAGGGGCGACAGAAAGCTTAAATAAAAACTTTAAGTTAATAACGCCCAGCCTCGGAGATATCCGTAACCCTTCGGAAATTCAACTGCGACAAGCTGTGTTTCGTCAATTAAAAATGAATAATCATTCAGTAGTTTATTGACAAACCCCTCTCTTGGGATTAAAGTTAATCTGTAACCAACCATACATAAAAGGGCTCGAATCTGACAATGCGCATCAATCCATAAGGGATCAGGTCACATAAAAGGACAAACAACAGGTAAGAATACCTAAGGAGGCTGTATGGATTTAAGAGATGCCTATTTTGTTGACGGCTGTCGTACATGGTTTGGGAAGTCTCGGCCGGATGGTCACTATTGGACCACCCGCGCTGACGACATGATGACGAAGGTCCTCTATGAGCTCCAGAAGAGGAACCCCAAGGTTCCCTGGGGCGAGGTCGATGACTGCATCATCGGTGCAACGACCCAGGTGGGCGACCAGGGCACCACAGTGGGCAGGGCCGTGGTATTCACCTCCGGTCTGCCGGAGACGGTCGCAGGGTTCTCCGTTGACCGGATGTGCGCAGGCGGCATGACTTGCCAGGCCATCGGCGCGTCCTTCATTCAGGGCAACAGCGCGGACATCATCATCGCCGGCGGCATGGAGCACATGGCCCATCATCCCATGGGAGCAGGTGCGGACCCCAACCCCCGGATCGTCACCGAGAAGATGGTCGAGCCCAAGTACTTCAACATGGGCAACACCGCAGAGAAGCTGCACGACTGGATGCCCGAGCACGGCGAGGCGCCGGTCACCAAGGAAGAGTGCGACGAGTACGCCTACCACGTCCTCCAGCGGTACTTCAAGGCCCTGGACGCCGGGTACTACGACAAGCATTGTGTTGACATGACCGTTTTCACCCCCCAGGGATGGAAGGTCGCCAACTTTGACGAGCAGGCCAAGCGCGGCACCACGCTGGAGAGCATCAAGAACCTCAGGAGGTTCCCGTTCAAGGCAGAAGGCCACGTGACCCCGGCCAACGCATCCGGTCTGAACGACGGCGCCTGCGTGTCGCTCCTCATGTCCGGCGAGAAGTGCAAAGAGCTCGGCATCAAGCCCAAGATGAGGTTCATCGGCGCCTCCTTCATCGGCGTTGACCCCACCGTCATGGGCTGGGGCCCGGTCCCTTCCACCGAGAAGGTGCTGAAGAGGTTCAACATGAAGTTCGAAGACCTCGACTACATCGAGCTCAACGAGGCATTCGCGGTACAGGCGGTCGGATTCATGAAGCACTTCGGCATGAAGCTCCCCGAAGATCCCAGGCTCAACCCGTACGGCGGCACCATCGCCATGGGCCATCCGCTGGCCAGCTCCGGCGTGCGCCTGAGCATGCAGCTCGCCCAGGATTTCGAGCTCAACCCCAAGGCCAAGTACGGTCTCACCACCATGTGCGTGGGCCTCGGCATGGGCGGTTCGATCCTTTGGGAAAACGCTATAGGGAAATTTTAGGAGGTTGGCGCCATGGCAAAATACATAACCGAATGTAAACTCAACTATTACAACTCGAAGAAGGCAGGCAAGATCGCCATCGTCACAATGGACAACGGCCAGTTCTACAACATCCCCAACACCTGGGGCACCGAGGCCCTCGAGTCCTTGGACAAGGCCATCGATACCGTGGAGAAAGACCCCGATGTCAAAGGCTGGATGCTCACCGGCAAACCCTTCATCTTCAACGTGGGCGCTGACATCATGAGCGCCGACCCGAACGCTTCCCGGGAAGAGCTTCTCCAGATCGGCGAAGTGGGCCACAGGGTCTTCAAGCGCATCATGGACATGAAGATCCCCACCCTGGCGGCCATCAACGGCGCTACCATGGGCGGCGGCTGCGAAGTGGGCCTCTACCACAAGTATCGCACCATCTCCAAGAGCCCGGGCGGCTGCGACCACTATGCGCTTCCCGAGTGCTTCCTGGGTCTGATCCCCGGTTGGGGCGGCACCCAGCTCGTGACCAAGCTGGCCGGCCCCCAGGCAGCCATCGAGCTCATCATCATGAACCCGCTCAACCAGAACAAGATGATCAACTCCATCAAGGCCTATGAGATGGGCCTTGCCGACTTCCTGCTCCAACCCGGCGACTTCCAGGGCGCATCCCTGAACATCCTCGAGGGCATCATCGCCGGCGAGATCAAGGTCGAGCGCAAGAAGGTCGACCCGAAGATGAGCGACGAGCTCTACAACAACACCAAGTTCCAGATCATGGGCCGCGTGCACTCCGGCGCCAAGGCCCCCTATGTCGCGCTCGACCTCATAAGGGGCGCAGCGGACTGGTCCTGGGACGAGGGCTTCAAGAGAGAGACCGAGGCCCTCGCCGATGCGATCCAGTCCAACCAGTTCAAGTGCGGCCTCTACTCCTTCGACCTCACCCAGCGCCGCGCCAAGAAGCTCCCCGGCCGTCCGCCGAAGGAAGTCAAGGGCAACAAGATCAACAAGATCGGCGTTATCGGTGCAGGCCTCATGGCATCGCAGATGGCGCTCATCTTCGCGCGCCGCTTCCAGGTCCCGGTCCTCATGAAGGACATCAAGCAGGAGTTCGTTGACAAGGGTCTGGCCTACTGCCGCGACCAGCTCATGAAGGACGCCAAGAAGGGCAAGATGTCCGTTGCGGACGCCAAGTGGTACGGCGAAGACCTCATCAAGGGCACCGTGACCTATGACGGGTTCGAAGACTGCGACTTCATCATCGAAGGCGTGTTCGAAGAGATGGGCATCAAGCAGAAGATCTTCGGCGAGCTCGAGGCGGTCTGCAAGCCCGAGTGCCTCTTCCTCACCAACACCTCGTCGCTCGACGTGGCCGAGATGGGCAAGAACCTCAAGAACCCGGGCCGCGTGGTGGGTCTGCACTTCTTCAACCCCATCGCCATGCTGCCGCTCGTCGAGATCATCAAGACCGACGCAACCAGCGACGTGGCCCTGGCAACGGTGTTCGACATCGCCAAGAAGATCAAGAAGACCCCGGTTCTCGTGAAGAACGCGCCGGCCTTCCTGGTCAACAGGATCCTGCTCGCATGGAACGACGGCATCTTCAAGTGCATCGACGAGGGCGCCGACTTCATGCAGGTGGACAACGCGGTTCACGACCTCGGCTACCCCATGTCTCCGTTCACCCTGGCAGGCCTGGTGGGCCCCGCCATCGCCCTCCACGTGCAGGAAACCCTCAACAAGTACTTCCCCGACAGGTTCCCGGTCAGCGAAGGCCTCAAGAACCTGGTTGCAAAGGGAAAGAAGCAGCTGCTCGTGTTCACCGACAAGGGCGTGGACATCGACCCCGAGATCAAGGCAGGCTGGCCGCAGGGCAACAAGAAGTTCACGGATGACGAGATCAGGGAAGTTGTCCTGTCCAGAGTCGCCGTGGAGATCCGCCACATCCTCGACGAGGGCGTGGTGGCGAGCCCCAAGGACGTGGACACCGGCATGATCATGGGTGCAGGCTGGCCCTTCTTCATGGGCGGCATCACCCCGTACCTCGACTACACGGGAATCTCCGAGAAAGCCACGGGCAAGAAGTTCCACCCGAACGGCTTCCTGAGCTTCGAATAAGCAGTTTCACCATCCAGTCAACAAGCCGGGCAGCCAGAGGGCTGCCCGGCCCTTCAAGACGCTTGGGCATCCTTCCATGATACGTATGCCCGCACGCAGCACGTGATTCGCTGAGCCGGAACATTTCAATGGCATCGAGTGGTTTCTTGTAAACAGCAGAAGGCCATTCACTTTACCTCCGTTAAGTGATGGGGAGGGCCGGCGCAGCGCATAGGGCGCTTCGCCGGCCCGGTTTTGACTCCCTGCAGCTCCTGCTCCGTCTGGTCATGCCCCAGCATGGTGCCGGCCTGCCCCGGCAGGTCGCTGCCGGCGGGTTGTCCGCCAGGTGCGCGTGCCTTTGCCCTGGTGCAGAATCCCGGGTCCTACCGTGAGAGGTTGATGTTCAGGACCAGGCCTTCCCGGTAGATGCTCATGCTGATCTTCCTCCCCTTGAACTCCCTGACCACCTGCTGGAAATCCGACAGCCCCGAGATCTTCGCGCCGTTGATCTCCATGATGACGTCGCCAGGTCTGAGGCCTGTTTTCGCGGCAGGGGAGTTGCTCATCACCCCCGTGACCACCACGCCGCTGATCTCCTGAGGGATCTCGAGCTTCTGCCTCAGGGCCGCGGATATGGGCGAGACCGAGGCCCCGGCCAGGAAGGGGTTGTCCTTCACGACCTGCTTGTCCTCATCGGCCTGGGCCTTCGACAGGTCGCCTACGGTCACGTTCACGCGCATGGCCTTCCCCTCTCTGACAATGCCCACCGGGACCGTTGTCCCGGGTCTGACCTGGGAGATGAGCATTTTCAGGGCAGACGCATCCTTCACCTCCCTTCCAGACACCGAGGTTATGACATCACCCTGTCTGATCCCCGCTCGTGCGGCAGGCGATCCCGGAGCGGCTTCAACGACAAGGGCGCCCTGGGCGGTTTTCATCCCGAGCTCCTTGAGCATCTCCTGGGTGACCTCCTCGACCGTAACGCCGAGCCAGCCCCGCACGACTCTGCCGGTCTTCTGGATGCTCCGGACGATGCTCATGACCTGGTTGACCGGGATGGCGAACCCCACGCCCACGCTGCCTCCGCCCCCGGTGGCAATGGCCGTGCTGATGCCGATGAGCTCTCCGTTCATGTTTACCAGGGCGCCGCCCGAGTTGCCGGGATTGATGGGGGCGTCGGTCTGGATGAAGTTATCGTAGTCCGTGATGCCCAGGCCGGTGCGTCCCACCGAGCTGACGATGCCGTGGGTGACCGTGCCCTCGAGGCCGAAGGAGCTCCCCACGGCAAGGACGAGCATCCCGGTGCGCAGCTTCGAGGAGTCGCCGATCCTGATGGCGGGAAGGCCACGGGCATCGATCCTGATGACCGCGATGTCGCTCAGGGGATCCTGGCCTATGAGCTTCGCGGTGAACGTCCTTCCGTCCGAGAGGCTCACCTTCACCTGGTCGGCATCCCCCACCACGTGGTTGTTCGTGACGATGATCCCGTCCGGGGAGATGATGACCCCTGACCCCAGGGCCTGCTGCACGCGCTCCCGGGGTACGCCGTTCCCGAAGAAATCCCTGAAGAAGGGGTCGGAAAACATCGGCGAGCCTTCGATATCCACCTTCCGCGTGGAAGAGATGTTGACCACCGAGGGGAGCACCTGATCGACGATCTTCACATAGGAGCTGCCCAGGTCTGTCGACGGGCCCTGCGCAGGGGCCTGCCAGGCAGGGAAGATCATGAACAGGAAGAGCATGAAGGCCGAAATGGATACCTTCCGCATGACGTTCCACCTCCTTTTCACCCGATACAACTATCATGTAAGCATCCGGCGCGGATGGGCAAACCGGGGGTACCGTGCCCGACCCCCGCACCCTTATAAGTTCGGGGTCGGGGTCGGTATCGGTATCGGGGTCGAAAGGAAAATCGTCCGATAAGGGGACAGTATTATTTTTCCCTTTTTCCCGTTCTTCCTAAAATGGTCCGAAATAAAAAATTAATCTTTCTCCTTTTCAGGCCCGGATCGACCCCGACCCCGACCCCGATGAAGAGGGGAGAACCTTAAGCGTGAAAGAAGGGGGCCTGAAACCAGGCCCCCTCGATTGGCAGACGCGGATCTGAAGATGATCGCTTCAGACCATCAGGAAGAGAATACCGCCCAGAAGATCAAGACTGTGAGCGCCAGGCCCACGATGACGCTGGCTAAGCCGAACACGCCGGCGAAGAGCTGGGTGCCGGTGGACGGGCCTTCGGTCCTGATCTCCTCGAGCCGGTTCTCGCTGACGATGCGCTCGTACTCCAGCGGCCGCTCTTGTTTGAGGGCCTCCAGGGTGTAGCTGCCCGTGAACACGTTACGCTCCAGCGGGAACTTGTCCGGCACGAGGTGGTTGTTGAAGAAGTGGATGGTGAAGATGAACACCGCGGCCAGGAAGGCCTCCTCGGAGTGGGCCAGGTGCACGATGTTGATCATCCACCCGGGCATGAAGAACGAGGCGAGCTCGGGCAGCCACATGACGATGCCCGAAAGCCCGATGACGAACATGCCCCAGAACACCGCCATGAAGTCGAACTTCTCCCAGTAGGTCCACCGGTCGAACTTCGGCTTCTCGCCCGCATTGAAGAACCATTTGAACATGCCAAAGCAGTCCTCGAAATCCTTGAGTCTCGGGAACAGGGAGTCGGGCCCGAAGAGCCTGCCCACCCAGCCCTTGAACTTGAAGCCCGGGAAGAGGAATTTGAGCGACAGCCAGCAGGTGTACAGGAACAGCAGGCACATGACCCCCGCGCTGACGCGGTGGACGAGGGCAGCCCCCGCCGGGCCTCCCATGAGCGCTACGAGCGGTTTCGCCCAGCTTGCGCCGGTGTACTTGATGGGGAAGCCCGAGATCACCACGCCGAAGAACGACAGGATGAGCACCACGTGCATGATCCGCTCGCGGAGACCGAAGCGTCTCACGTACTGCCTGCCCTTGTCTTCGGGGAGCTCGTGCTCCGGAACCCCGCCGCCCCTGATCAGGCAGCTCTTCTCCGCATAGGCCTTGCGCCACCACAACAGCGAGTGGGCCCAGAAGAAGAGGAATACCCCTGCCAGGAGCGCGATCATGAACTTCTTGGTCAGGTACAGGGAGAGGAACCCTTTCGGGTCGTCCGGGTCGGGGTGGGCCACGTACGACGCGAACCGGGGATGGAAGCCTTTGTGGCATTTGCCGCACGTATCGACCAGGTTCTTCTGATTGAGCGCGGAGGCGGGGTTGTCAGGGGGCAGGATGTTGTGGGCGAGGTGGCAGTCCGCGCACCCGGCGACCTCGTCGAGGTAGCCAAGGCTCTTTGCCTTGCCGTGGTAGGTTTCGCCGTAGGCCGTGACCGCCCTCGGGAACGCGCCGTACGACCCGGCCACCCCGCCTTCCTTGTGGCAGGTGATGCACAAGCCGGTATAGTGCTCGCGCTTGTCGGCCGTACCCTTGGCGGTCTTCGCAAAGACCGGCGTGTCGTGGACCCCGTGGCAGTCGCTGCACGATGCGGAATCCTTGTTCCCTGCCAGGACCTTGGCCGCGTGTCCCCTGTCCACATACTTTTCCTTGTCGTTGTGACACTTCACGCAAGCAGCGATCCCGGATGCCTTGTCCTTCTCGGCCTTCACGGGCTCTTCAGGGTGGATACCCGTGTGGCACTGCAGGCACGAGAGCTTCGCCGCAACAGTATGGGCGCTCTTCTCGTGCTTCTTCTCGATGTCCTTGTGGCAGACGCCGCAGGAGATGAGCCCTGGTTTCTGCCCCTTCTTCATGTGCTGGGCAAGGTCGGTGATGCCGCTGTGGCAGGTGGTGCAGCTCAGCTTCCCGTGGCCTGTGCCGGCGAAATGCTGCTCATACTTGGGCCCGGAATGGCACGAGGTGCAGTCTCCCATGGAAGGCGCCGCCGCCGGTGCCGGCGCCTTTGCCTTCACGACCTTCGCTGCCGGCGCCTCCTTTGGGTGTACTCCGGGGTGGCACTGGGCGCAGGAGAACTTTTTCACCGTGGCGTGGAACCCCTGCTGCCCGATGGTCTTGTGACAGGTGAGGCAGGAGCTCGTGTCCACCGGTTCAGCCCCCTGCATGTGCTTGGGGATGTCGCTGACGCCCTTGTGGCAGACCGTGCAGTCAAACCCCCCGTGCTTGGTGGCCGAAAAGATCTTCTTGAACTCGGGTGCGTTGTGGCACGTCGTGCAGTTCGGGGCCGGTGACTTTGCCTGCTGAGCTTTGCCGGAAGCCGCTGGTGCCTTTGCTTCGGAAGCCGTGGGAGAAGCCGCGGGTGCCTTGGCTTCAGCAGGCTTCGCCGGTGCCTCCACCTTCTCTCCGACGGGCTTTGTCAGGAACTTCAAAGGTTCAAGGGGAGAAGGCGTCACGTTCTTGAAGTCGTGACACTGGGTGCACATGTTCTCGGATTTCTTGTGCTGGAAATGGCACAGCGAGCAATCCACGTCGGTGCCGTAATGCGAGTTGTGCGGGTTCGGCAGGAAATGGCCCCGTGCAGGCGCCTTTGCCAGGGTTTCCGTGCTGTGGCAGGTGAGGCAGTCCTTGTACTTCATCTTGGCGAACGGGGTCTTCTTGCCGTGACACGCCTGGCAGGAAATGCCGGAGAGCGTGTGCACGTGGCTCGACGGCAGCTTCGACCTCAGGGAGACCTCGTCCTTTTCGTGGCAGGGCATGCAGTCCTTGAACGACATGCCCTTGGTGGAAAGGTGCTTGTCCGGCAGGACTTTCTTGCCGCCCGCATGGCAGGCCAGACAGTCCCCGGGCTGTGCGTTCGACAGGCGCTTCGGGTCGGAAGGAGCCGCCCAGGCGGTCGTACAGAGGAGCAGAGCGCCCAGGCTGGTGATCAGGGCAAGGGTGATGAGCTTCGCGAAAATACCTGACTGAGAGTACCGATGCGTATTCACGGTGCCACCTCCGGGCGTTGTAAGTTCAGACTCCCCTGTTCCTGCCCCGCGTCCGGCCGCCGAGTGCGTGAGAAAGACCGTTCATGAGCGTATCAGGGGAGAGCAGGGCGGCGGCTCAGTCGCCGCCGCCCTCATACGCATTCCGTCAGGCCTTCTCTTTCGCCGCGTTTGTCCCGGCTATGCGTCCGAAGACCACAGCGTCCGGGATCGCGTTGCCGCCCAGGCGGTTCGTACCATGGATGCCGCCGGTCACCTCGCCTGCTGCATAGAGACGGGGGATGGGGGCGCCCCAGATGTCGATGACCTGGGCCGATTTATTGATCCGCAAACCGCCCATGGTGTGGTGGACCGCAGGCCACTGTGCGATGGCGTAATAGGGGCCTTCCTCCATGGGCATCATCACGTCGGTGATGGGCTTGTTGAACTCGGGGTCCTTCTTGTCCTTGAGATACTGGTTGTGCTTCTTGATCGTGTCCTCGAGCGCTGCGGCAGGGATGCCGATCTTGCCGGCCAGCTCGGCCAGGGTGTTTGCCTGCACGAAGCGGCCGCGCGCCATGCCCTTCTCAACCTCCTCCTTGGTGCCCATCTTGGGGATCATCTTTTCGTGGAAGATCGAGTAGGTGGGCTTCATGCCAGTGGCGATCTCAGCGCGGGACACCACGTCGCGGCGCTCGAGCTCGTTCACGAAGCGCTTTCCGTTCTTGTCCACATATACGATGCCGTAGCCCGGTCCCCGGAAGGGATACACGGCCGGAGCATCGAGCGTGCCCTTCACCGGTTCGGCGTACGGATAGAGCTGGATGAAGGCAAGGTGCAGGGAATCTGCGCCGATGGCCTGGGCGAAGCGGAGCATCTCACCGGTGGCCCCCATGTGGTTGGTGCAGTTGAAATCGGGCACGATGCTCGGGTTGAAGTCCTGGCGCATCTTGATGTCGCGGCTGAAGCCGCCGGATGCCAGGATCAGGGCGCGCTTGATCCTGATGTTCTTCTTGACCCCTTCCTCTTTCACCTCGAGGCCAAGGACCGGGCCGCTGGTGTCGGCCCGCCAGATCCAGGTGACCTCGGTGCGCAGGCGCAGGGTCGCACCCCGCTTTTCCGCTATCTTCCTGAGGGCCTCGGTGTAGCCGCGCCCCACGCCCTCCACGCAGGTGTGCGTCCGGTATGCCGAATGCCCGCCCGTGCGGTTCATGATCTCGCGCAGCTTGGTGCCGCCTTCATCGATCATCCAGTTCAGCGCAGGCGTTGCCCCTTCCACCATGATCTTCACCAGCTCGGGGTTGCCGTAGAAATCGCCGCCCTTGATGGTGTCCGTGTGGTGCAGGTCAATGCTGTCGTCGCCCAGCTTGAGCATCTCGCGGAGGTGGAACTTGTCGTCCCAGGAGTTGTACTCGCCGCCGTTGATCACCGAATTGCCGCCGTAGACCGGCATCTTCTCGAGGATGACGACCTTCGCCCCTCCCTTTGCCGCTTCCGCTGCAGCAGCCAGACCTGCGAAACCGGAACCGATGACCACCGTGTCGATGGTCTCGTCCCACTTCTTCGGCAGGACCTTCTTGTCCGCGGCATTCGCATCGGACGCAGTGAGGTTCAGTGCCATGGCCCCCGTGGATGCCAAGATGCCCGCCGTAACGGTGCTCTTGAGCAGCTGCCTCCGGGTCAATCCACCCTTTTTCCTGGTATTGTCCTCTTTCTTTTCTTTCATGATGGACTCCTCCTCAAGGATTTCTCCCTCCCGAGACAAGGACCGTTCCCAACCCGGTTCTCACTGGAAAGGGCACTTTCCACGTTCACGTGCGTCAGGGAAGGCGAATACTGCTGCCCCCCCTGATGCATTGAGCACAGGTTGTGCCAAGGGTAAGACTCCACCATATATTTCGTATTATCAGCTTATTAACGCCGTCACTGGAGGCGTTATGAGCATCGATTATAAAAAATGTTATAAGAATTCACAAGAAATGTTTAAATTTTCATACTCCTCACCCGCATCATGCATAAAGCCCTCTGGAGGGGTCCTCCCCCTCCCGTGCGCAGGCTATGCCTGACCGAAGAAGGTTGACATGACCTTTGCCGTGCCCTGGTACAGGCCCGTCTTTGCATGCTTGCCGAGGTTGGCGGCGACAGCCAGGGCAAAGGGGCGCAGGTGTTCGGTCAGGGTCCTGTTCTGGAGCTCTCTGGAATAGTCGACGATCTTGGCGTCTCCCGCCTTGATGCCCTCCAGTTCCTTGAAGCACAGGAAGGCCATGAACTCGAGCTCGACGGCGATGTGGTCGGGGGGGAGCCTGAAATCCTCTTCAACCTTGAGCCCTGCCTCGTAGTAGAGGCGGGCGATCCTGAAGGTCGACTCGTCGAAGAGCTTTCCCTCGTTGTACACCGACTCGAAGAGATAGACCAGGCGGCGGGGCTTCGATGCGAAGCACATCCACGTGTAGTCCTTCTCTATCTCCAGGAGCAGGGCGCCCGGGTCCGTTTTCGGAGAGGTGAGCTCCTTCTGGAGGTCTTCCAGATACTCTGAAAGGTCTGTGATGCCGAGGGCTTCGAGGGCCCCACGGGTTTCTTTCGTGAAGTCGCCCCGGTGGAGGCTCTCCGCGAGGTCCTGGTCCGGGTAGTTCAGCGCCTGGGCCAGGAGGGAGTACAATGTCGCCCGTGCCGCCGCAGCGTTCAGAGTGTCTCCTGATGCGTTCGTCATTGTCTACCGCTCTTTCTGTCTGCACGCCCTTTTCGAAGGGCATGGACGTTCGGGGTTGTGGAAAGGGGATGGAACGGGCAGAACGGCGTTCGCCGTCCTGCCCGGCCGTCACGATTTCCCGGGTTCTACTCCTTGGTCTCCATACCCTTCTCCTCGGCTGCCGCCACCTGGGCCTTCCGTTCGTCGAGCTTCCTGAGCCCGCCGATGGCCATCGCGGCTATTGCCGTGGGCAGGGAGAGATCGTTCATGGAGACACCCGCCTTGATGGTCTTCGCCGCTACCTTCGGGTAGCCGAACTTGACCGGGTCGACCTTTGCCAGGACGAACAGGTGGGTGCCGCCGTTTTCATTCATGCCGTAGATCTTCAGCTTGCCCTTGGCCGCCAGGGCCTTGGCCTTCGCGAGGATCTCCCGGTACTCGCCGAACTGCAGGGCGCCTGTCGGGCATATCTCCACGCAGGCAGGCTCCTTGTTCTCGCCGGCCCTGTGTGCGCACATGCTGCACTTGACGATCTTCTTGGTATCGGCGTCGTACTGCGGGATGCCGAACTTGCAGGACTTGACGCAGGTCTTGCAGCCGATGCACTTGGCCGCGTCGTAGAGCACCTGGCCGGATGCCGACTTGGTCAGGGCTTCGACCGGGCAGTTTGCCACGCAGTCCGGTTCGAGGCAGTGCATGCACCGCTTCTGGTACAGGCCGTCGTCATTGACCTGGACAAAGGTCCGGAACAGACCCTTGGCCGCCTTGTCGTGATATCTGAACTCCTGGACGCACCTGTAAGCACAGGAGTTGCAGCCCGTGCAGTACGTGGTATCCAGTAATATGGCGTATTCTTTCATGTCGTATCACCTCATGAAATCTTCTTGACGCTGACGAAAACATCCTCAACCCACCCCATGCCGGTCGGATCGTGCTTCTTCCCGAGGGCCGGGTCCTTCTGCGGAATGAGGTCGCCGTCGCGGTAACCGAAGTTGGCTGCCACCTTCAGGTTCTTGGCCCGATGCCCGATGCCGTGGAAGAGCAGTACGCAGTCCTTCCTGGCGATGCGCTTCGTCAGGTGCAGCGTCGCCTTCTGCGGCCTGGGCAGATCCTTCATGTAGTTCGGATCGTTCTCCAGGACGACCTGGTCGCCTTCCTTGAGCCCCAGCTTCGCGGCTGCCTCGGGGTTCATCCATACCGTGTCCATGTGGTTGCGGATGGTGATCTCCTTGAGCACCGCATTGTTGATGAAGTTGGGGTCTGCGTGCATGTACCAGGGGGTGCGGGTGATGAGCAGGGAGAACTTGAAGTCCCCGGTGCTCTCATGCCAGCGCGGAGCCCAGATGGGCAGCGGCGCATGACCGACTTCGGCGAACTCGTCGATGTACATGCGGAGCCTTCCCTTTGGCCTGCCATAGGAGAGCTCTTCAATGTTCTTGTAGTTCGGATACGGTTTTTTGTCGACCCAGAGCCCGCCCTTCTTCATGAACTCAGCGGTGTTCTCGGCAACGCCGGCCTGCTTGACCGCTACATCGCCGACATTCGTGGGGATCTTCTTGTCCGGGTTGCCGCTGCCGTCCGTGGTCCAGTACTTCGGGGCCATGGCCAAGCCGATCTTCATGGCGAAGGTGCCCCAGCCGATCTGGTCTCCGGGCGATTTCTGAACCGGTGTGCCGCCTGCGTAGGCGGGATACTTCGGGAAGTAGAGGCGCAGGTCGAGCTTTGCTTCCTCGAACTGGTGCGGGGCCGGGACAACGTAGTCGCAGAAGTAGCCCAGGTCGTCGAGGTACAGGTTCCAGTCAACGACGAGGTCCAGCTTTTCCGTGGCAGTTTCGATCATCTGGGACTGGATCATGGAGAAGAGCCCTCGGTGCGGGTTCCTGAAGAACACTGCCTTCGCACGGTCCGTCTTGTAGAGGCCCCAGCCGATCATGCCGTAGTGACCGGGCGCCGAGAAGTCCTTGTTCTTGTAGATGTTGTGCGTGACCGGGAACTCTTCCCGGAAGTCTGCCTGCTTTTCGGGCAGCGGGGGGTAGGGCGCCACGGGCGGGGCGATCTCGTCGAGCCAGGGGAGCTTGACCCCGTGGAGGAGCAGCACGCCGCCTTCGCGGTCGATGGATCCCACAAGGGTGTTCAGGATGTTGATGGCGTGGCGGAGCCTCCAGGAGTTGGCGTAGTTGGGGCCGGCCGCGTCGCGCTTGTAGGTCGGAATGAACGCATTGGGGGCAGCGGCCGCGAACTCCAGGGAGATCCTCCTGATGTCCTTTGCCGGGACCTCGGTGAGCTTTGCCGCCCACTCGGGGGTATAGGGCTTCGTGGTTTCCTTTATAAGCTGGATGACCGGCTTGGCGCTGACGCCGTCCACCGTGTAGGGGCCGCCTTCCAGGGCCGGGGCATCGCACTCGTCGATGGGCTCTGCCTTCTTGTGCTTGGTGCACCAGGACATGAACCTGCCGTCGGCGGTCTTCAAGGCCGCCTGCTTCTTCACGTCGATGAGCGCTGCGGCGTCGCTGTACCGGTGAATGAAGGAGGCGTTGTACTTTTTGCTGTTCAGGATGACGTTGATCATGGCCAGCGCCATGGCCAGGTCGGTGCCCGGCTTTATGGGATAGAACTCGCTGGCAAAGGCATCCGTCATGGGGGTCCTGACCGGGTTGAGCATGATGATCTTCGCCCCGTTCTTCTTGCCTGTGGCCCAATGGTTGAGCATGCCCGCCTTTCCGCACTTGGAGAAGGAGTCGAACCCGAACCACACCTGGTACTTGGCGTTGTCGTAGTCATAACCGCACACGTGGTGGCTGGGGGTATACGAGCTCGAGTAGACCTTGTTGGGCGGGTTGGTGGTGGTCAGGCAGTTGATGTAGTAGTGCGTGCCGAAGCACTCGGTGCGCTGGTCGCTCCGGGCGACGCCCAGGGACAGGCAGAGCCGGTTCGTGTAGGGATCGCCGGGGGACGCGAACACGATGTTTTCGCGCTTGAAGGTCTTGAGCCTGTCGATGATCTCCTTGACCGCGTCGTCCGTCTTCATGACGACCCAGCCCGGGTCGACATCAATGCCCTTCTTCCTGTTGGTCCTCTTGAGCGAGACCATGAGGCGGTCGGGGTCGTACATGGAGTCAACGAACCCCATGGCCTTGATGCAGAACTTGCCGTTGGAGACCGGGTCTTCGGGCCTTCCCTCGATGGTGATGGCGCGTTCGACGCCCGTGGCTGGGTCAACGCCCACGATGATGGTGTAGGCGCAGTCGCATTCGCACGCGCGGGCGCACACCTGAGGAACCTTCTTGGTGACCCGGTAGGGGAGCTGCTCCTGCGGATGCTCGCCGAACGCCCATGCCGGTTTCAGGTTCCGGAAGGGGAAAGCAGAGCCAGCCAGCGCAGCGCCGGCCGCCCCTGCATACTGGAGGAATCGCCTTCGTGAGACTGTGTTCTTTTTTTCCATAGTTAACCTCTCACATCGTTTGTTGGAAAATCACTCCTGCTGTACGTTTTGCTTGCCTGTTTTTTCCTCACAAACTCTCCTGACGCCGTTGATACCGCCTTTCCCAGGCCGTGTGCCTGGAGGTTTTTATTGTTCATTTGCGAGCATACATACGCTATAATATTCATGTCGCCCTTTACTGAGCATAGGCCGTGCCAGAAAATGGGAAATTTAAATAAGTAATACAGTCAATATGTTAGATGATCATGAGGAAAACGGCGGCGGGTCTTATCCCCTTCCGGTCTTGCAATTTTGATAAATATTATATAAATTTTCAAACATCACATTGTAGATTCTCGGAAGCGAAGAGAAACTATAGGGATGATACGACATCAGGGACGTACTGAACTTGCTCGACTTCATTATTTTACCGGGAAAATCGACAGGATATTGAAAAATACCCGTACACCTCTATCAATAAAGACAGGCCTCCGGGCGTATGCAGGACATGCCGGTCGCTGGTGCGGGAAAAGTTGTGTGTACCGGGCGGGGGAACGGGTGGTATGGAGGCCCGTACGCCCGGTGTGTGATGCGGTAGGGAACACAGGGAGATCTGACACCAGGAGTTGCACCCGATGCCACGAAAGACTTTGCATGATGTGCCTCTGAGAAGTTCGGACGGGCCGGAGGACCGGCAAGCCTCCCGAAGGGATGCCGCCTGCTCCAACTGCCGTGACTGGGAGCTGATCGAAAAGACGGAGCAGCGCTTCCGCGATCTTGTGGAAAATTCGCCCACGGGCATATGCATCGTGCAGGACGAGCAGGTCGTGTACCGCAACCCGGAACAGCAGCGGATCTTCGGTCCCCTGGAAGAAGGCCTGTACCCGTCCATATATGAGAGGATACACCCTGAGGACTGGGAAAAGCTCAGGGGCCTCATCCAGTCGACCCTGTCCGGCCACGCGCCGCAGGCAGGCATCGATTTCCGGTTCATCCGCCTCTCGGGCGAGACCATGGGCGAGCTGGCCATGAAGTGGCTCCACTGCAGGTCGAGCCTCATCGAGCACCGGGGAAGGCCGGCGGTGCTCATCAACATGCTGGATGTGACCAAGGCCCGGGAAATGGAGCGCCTCCTCAACATCCAGGCCAGGATGTCGTCCCTGGGCCACGTGGCCGCGGGCATCGCCCACGAGATCCGCAACCACCTCTCCGTGATCAACATCTATGTCGATGCAGCGGAGCAGGCCCTGGAAACAGGAGGCGACAGGGGTGAGCTCGAAGAGGTCTTCGGCAGGATCACCGAGGCCTCGGGCAAGATCGTGTCCATCATCCTGAGGGTCATGGACTTTTCGAAGGCTTCCGGTCCACACCTCAAGCGTATCGACATCAACAAGCCCATCGAGGACGCACTGATGCTCTCCTCGGTGATGCTCAGGAAGACCGGGATCGAGATTATCAAGAACCTCGTCGACGATCCGCCCTCCTGCCTCGCGGACTCCCAGCTCATCGAGCAGGTGATCCTCAACCTCGTCACCAACGCGGCCGAGTCCATGAAGGCCATGGAGCAGGGGAAGAAGATCAGGGTCACCTCGGCCCCGAACGGCGGCAACACGGTCGTGGTGTCCGTGGCGGATTCAGGGCCGGGGGTGCCCTCGAACCTGGCGCAGAGGATATTCGACCCGTTCTTCACCACCAAGGTGAGCTCCACCGGGATCGGCCTGAGCCTGTGCCAGCGGATCATCAACGACCACGGCGGCGTCTTGAGCATCTCCCCCAGCGAGCTGGGCGGCGCCGAATTCTCCTTCACCCTGCCGGTGAGTCCCTGATGGGTGTCCCCATGGTCAGGTTCTCCCTCGTGCTCATCGACGACGAGAAGTCCATCAGGGACGGCATCAGCTTCGCCCTGAAGTCGGAGTTCGAGCTTAAGACCTTTGCCTCGGCGGAGGAGGCCTTAGGCGAGATCGCGTCCACCCCCCCGGATCTGGTCCTCCTGGATATCGGCCTGCCCGGCATGAACGGCATCGAGGCCCTCTCGAGGATCAGGGAGCTGTATCCGGAGATGCTCGTCATCATGATCACGGCCTTCGAGGACGTCAAGACCGTCGTCTCCGCCATGAAGCTGGGCGCGTACGATTACGTCCTGAAACCCATCGTCATGGGGGCGCTCAGGGTCACCATCCAGAACGCGCTCGATTCGATCCGCCTCAGGAAGGAAGTGAGGCTGCTCCAGGAAAACTACCTCAAGGAGAACCTGCCTTTCTTCATCGCGGAGAGCAACGAGATCCGGGAGATCATGGAGGTCGTCACCCGGGCCGCACAGAGCAGGGACGCGCCCATCCTCATCCTGGGCGAGACCGGCACGGGCAAGGAGCTCATGGCCCGGGCCATCCACTACCGGAGCCCCAACTTCAAGGGCCCGTTCCACACGCTCAACTGCGCGGCCATCCCCAAGGACCTCGTCGAGAGCGAGCTCTTCGGCTATGAGAAGGGTGCGTTCAGCGGCGCGGAGGCCCAGGGCAAACGGGGTCTCATCGAGGAGGCCTCGGAAGGCACCCTGTTCCTCGACGAGGTGGGGGACTTGAGCCCCCAGGCCCAGGCAAAGCTCCTGCGCTTCCTGGAAAACGGGGAGTTCTACCGGGTGGGCTCCACGACCAAGCGCTACATCCGCACCCGGGTCGTGTCCGCCACGAACAAGAACCTCGAGGCCATGATGGAGGACGGTTCGTTCCGCCGAGACCTGTACTTCAGGCTGGGCGTGGTGTCGGTGCACCTCCCGTCCTTGAACGAGCGCAGGAAGGACATCCTCCCCCTCGCCGAGCACTTCCTGGTGCTGTACAGCGCCAAGTACGGAAAGAAGTTCGACAGGATACCCAAGGACGTGGGAAAGGCCCTCGAGGAACACCACTGGGTGGGCAATGTCCGGGAGCTCAAGAACCTCATCGAGCGGGGCGTGCTCCTGGGGAAGGGCCCCGAGCTCAGACTCGAGGACATGGGCATGAACGTCAGGGCAGGGGGCCGGAACGGAGGGTCGAAGGCGCCCGTCCTGGATGAAGACCCGGTCATCCCGCCGGAGGGCTTCGATCTCGCCCAGGCGGTGACGGAGTTCGAGCGGCGCTACATCAGGGCCGCCCTCAAGTATGCGGAGGGAAACGAGAGCAGGGCTGCCAGGCTGCTGCGCATGAACAACTGCACCTTCCGCTACCAGAGGAAAAAGATCCTCTAGGGGCGATCGCCGATCCGGCGGACACATCACGGAAAGCGGGGTCCCGGCATGGAGCAGTATCCCGTCCAGGGCAGCAGGTGCCGGGTCGATAACCGGTTATCCGGAGCGATGGCGGGACGGGCGGCCTTGAATCTCCCTGCATTCAGTGCTTGCGCCCGCCGTTGCGTTCCATGAGCTTCGAGAGGGCGTTCTTGATGAGCTTCGTGGTGAAGGGTTTTTCGATGTACTCGTTCACCCCGAGCTCGGCCGCGGTGATGAGCATGTCGTAACCGCCGTAGGCCGTGATGAGGACCTTGAAGGTGTTCGGACACAGGTTCTGGAGGTGTCTGAGAAAGGTCAGGCCGTCCATGCCAGGGAGCCGGTGGTCCGTGATGATGATGTCGTAGTGCTTCTGCTTGATGGCCTCGAGGCCTTCTTCGGCCGTCTCGAGGGTTTCGATGTGTATGCCCTCGCTCAGGAAGAACATGCTGAGAGAATCCCGGATGGACTCGTCGTCGTCCACGAGCAGTATCTTCTTGTCCCTGATCCCTTCGAACACGGTCGCCTCCTTTGTCAGGTGCCGCCGATGAGCGCCGCTTCCCGGACCCCTCGACCTCCTGCCTCCCGATATGAATCGTGAATACAAGAGCGTTGCCTCTCCAGGAAAAGCATAGGGTATGCCAAACGCGGGCAGGAAAAATGCTGACGTGATAATCCGGAGTTATAAATACAAACCACGGAAACCGGAACCGGTCCGGGGTGTGCAGATTTGAAGAATTGGTAAACCTGCTGTGAAAAATATCAAAAATGCAGGCCTCACGGGTCCTGCAGGAGTTTTTTCCTCCGGTAGCGGAAGGTGTAGTGGTTCATGCCCAGAAGCCGTGCGGCCTGACTCTCGTTGCCCCCTGCCAGCCTGAGCGCCTCCTTCAGGTAGCGGCTTTCGAACTCCTCCAGCGCCTGGGGCAGGTCGAAGCCCTCGGGCGGGATGAGCGACCCGTCGGTTGCGGGAAGCTCCCTGGCGGGTGCCGGCTTGCTTCTGCTTCCCTTGAGCATGCCCATGTCGTCGAGGGTGAGCTCCGGGCCCGAGCCGATGAGCACGCCACGCTCGATGAGGTTCTTGAGCTCCCGGACATTGCCCACCCAGTGGTGGTTCTCGAGGGCCCTGACCGCTTCGTCGGACACGCGGGTGAACTTCTTGCGGAACTTCTCCGAGAACATGAGGAGGAAGTGGTTCGCCAGGGGCAGGATGTCCTCCTTGCGCTCGTTGAGCGACGGCACGTGCACCTCCACCACGCCGAGGCGGTAATAGAGGTCCCTCCTGAACAGGCCCTGGTCCATCATCTCCTGGAGGTCCTTGTTCGTGGCGGACACGACCCGGGTGCGGATGTGTCGCTTGGTGGTGGACCCCACCCGGTAGAACTCGCCTTCCTCGAGGAAGCGCAGGAGCTTTGCCTGGGACTGAAGGCTCAAGTCCCCCACCTCGTCGAGGAACAGGGTGCCTTCAGAGGCCTCCTCGATGAGGCCCCGCTTGCCCGCGGTGCCCGCCCCCGAGAACGCCCCCTTCTCGTAGCCGAAGAGCTCGCTCTCGATGAGGTCCTTGGGGATGGTGGCGCAGTTGAGCGTCACGTAGGGTCCCTTGAAGTTGGGGCTCCGGTAGTGGATGGCGCTGGCGATGAGCTCCTTGCCCGTGCCGGTCTCGCCCAGGATGAGCACCGGCGTGTCCGGGCTGCCCGCGGCCTTCGCGATGAAGTCCATGATCTCCTGGATGCGGTCGCTCTTGGCGATGAAGAAAGGCATCTGGTCCTTGAGGTAGTTTTCCTGGAGCAGCTTCACCTCCTTCCGGAGGCGGATCGATTCGAGGGCGTTGCGGATGGTGATGGCCAGCCCCCCCATGATGATGGGCTTGACCACGTAGTCGTAGGCCCCGAGCTTCATGGCGGAGACGACGGTCTCGGTGTCCTCGAAGGCCGTGATCATGATGACGAGCATCTCCGGATACATCTCTCTGATCTTCGAGAGGGCCTCGATGCCGTTCATGCCCGGCAGCCCGACGTCCAGGAGGACCAGGTCCGGGGGCTGCGCCGCGATGGCGGCCAGGCCGTCCTCAGCGTTTTCGAAGGTCTGGATGTCGAACTCGGATTCCAGAGCAAAGCTGATGCCTTCCCGGATGGTCTTCTCGTCGTCGATGAGCGCGAGGGAGAACTTCATCGCTTCTCCTTGTCCCCTTTCCTGATGGGTATGCTGAAGGTGAACTCCGCCCCGCCCAGAGGGCCTGTGGAGACGCCCAGGACCCCGCCGTGGTCGTGGACGATGCGCTGGCACAGGCTCAGGCCGATGCCTGTGGACGAGCTCTTGGTGGTGAAGAACGGGTCGAAGATCTTCTGCACCAGGTTAGGGTGCACGCCCGGCCCGGCGTCCGCCACGGATACGCAGATCCTGTCGCCCTTGCGGAAGGTGCTTATCCTGATCTTCTTTCCCCTCTCCATGTCCTTCATGGCCTCCGAGGCGTTCGTGATGAGGTTGAGGATCACGTGCTCGATGAGCTGGGGGTCTGCGATGCAGGACGGGAGTCCCTGGGCAAGGCTGGTTTCTATGGCGATCCCGGTCTTGCGCATGGTGACCGAAGAGAGGTCCAGGGCGTCCTCGATGGGCTTGTGGATGTCGATGGGCACGAGCTTGGGCTCCATGGGCTTCGAGAAGTCCATGACCCGCTTGATGACGGACTCGATCTTCGAGGACGCGGACTGGATCTTCTCGAAGACTTCCCTGATCTTGTCGATGTCCTCGCCCCTCTCGAGGATGTTCTTGCCCGCGTCGAGGTAGATGTTGATGCCCGAGAGCGGGTTGCGGATCTCGTGGGCGATGCCCGCGGCCATGTGGCCCAGGGACGCCATCCGGTCCTTGATGCCCAGGAGGCGCTGCACCTCGCGAGCTTTCGAGACGTCCATCATGTTGATGAGCACGGCCTTCTTGCCCTGATACTCGATGAGGTTGGCCCGGCAGTGGAGCCACTTCATGGCCTGCTCGCCCGAGGTCTCGCCGTAGAGGTGGATGAACCTGAGCACCATCCCGGCGGCCGGAGGGCTGCCAGCCATGGTCTTGAGATAGATCTCCGTGAACAGGTCCTTGTCCTCGGGGTGGATCTTGCCGTACATGGAGGGGAGGTCGTTCTCGTCGAGGGGGCCGAAGGACCTCACCTGCTCGGGGTTGCGGTACACGATCTTCTCGTCCTGGACGATGGAGATGCCGGTGGGCGAGTTCTCCACCAGGTCGCGGAAGTGCTCCTCGCTCTTTCTGAGGGACTCTTCGGCGAGCCTCATCTCCGTGACGTCCTGGCCCACGGAGATGATTGCCCCGTTGGGCAGCCTGAAGTTCGCCCAGACCTGGATGCGCTGCACGCCCTCCTTGCTCATCACCGGGTACTGGTTGAAGGTGCCGTCCGCCCTGATCTTGTCCTTGAGGATACGGTCCCGGAGCTCATGGTCCGGGTAGAGCATGGAGAGGGGGTCGCCGGAGTTCAGGATGTCTTCCTTCGACCAGCCGAGCACCTTCTCGCACTCACGGTTCCAGAGAACGCCCTTGCCCTCTTCGTCGAAGGCGTCGATCATGACCGGGATGTTCTCGATGATGGCCCTGAAGAGCCCCTCGTTTTCGCGCTGCAGGAGGGCGAAGGCCTCAATGGCGGTCTCGCGGCTCTCAAGCTCTTCGATCTGCTTCTGAAGCTCTGCGTAGAGCGATTCTTCGGGCATGCTGAACTGCCTCTGTACGGTTGCGGATTTATTGTTTGAAGTCTAGCACACTCGGGGCGCCCACGGGAAGCACAAGCTGGTAGACCCCCGTACGCCCCATCGTATGCGCATTTGAAAATTATCAAAAGGCCTTTTTGATAAATTATGAAAAACACTGGGCAGGTGGGAATCGCATACCTTCATGACCCTAAAATAACAAATAAAATCAATAAATAGCTGCCCTGGTTTCCCTTGGCATGAAAGATGCTCACAGGAAGACGCAGGCCGGAAATGGGCGTGATGCACAGGACGGGAATGGGACGCCGGCCATAGAGGGGCGACGGTTATGTACGGACAGCTGCTGATCCTCATAGAAAACAGAACCGACGACATCGCCAGGAAGCTCGTGCAGGAAATGCAGGTCAAGAGAGAGATCAGGCATTACCTGAGGGTCCCGGAGAAGGTCAGGGAAGAGCGTTTCAGCAACGTGATCAGGGACATGTGCGACCGCCTCGGGCTCTGGCTCAACCGGGAAACGCCCAGGACCCCCCTGTCGGCACACTATTCCAGGCTGGGCGCAAAGCGCTGCCGGGAAGGCATACCTCTGGACGAGGTGGTTCTGGTCTTCATGCTCGTCAAGCGCGGCATCTGGGACGAGCTGAAGCACAAGCTCGTGGTGGACAACAGCTTCACCCTGGGCCACCTGCGGGAGCTGGAGAACAACTACCACCTGTTCTTCGACCGGATGATCCAGTCGGTCATCACGGGCTACGTAAGCGAGCTCGGGAAGCCGGGGGATGGCGGGGCCGCGAGGGGCCCGGCGTGCAGAAGGACCTCATGCAGGGCAGGCATCAAGGGAATACGGGGCACAAGCCAGACCGCAAAGGAGGAGAAGGCATGAGCATTATCAATGAAGGCACTCATTGTTATTATAAGGTAAACGAGGCGGGGGTGGCCCTCATGGAGATCAGCAACCCACCCATGAACGCATTGAGCGATCCCGTACTGGACGCTGTCCGCGACACCCTGCTCAAGGCGCTCGCCGACAGGGACGTGAGGGTGATCGTCTTCACGGGCGTGGGCAAGGCCTTCATCGCCGGCGCCGACATCTCCGAGCTCAACATGTACGAAACCGCCCAGGAAGGCGCCGACTTCCTCAAGAAGGGACAGGAGCTCACGCACCTCTTCATGAACGCCGACAAGCCCATAATCGCCGCCATCAACGGATTCTGCCTGGGCGGCGGCATGGAGATGGCGCTCGCGTGCCACATCAGGATCGCGGACGAGGACGCGGTGCTTGGGCTGCCCGAGATCAAGCTGGGCATCATCCCGGGCTACGGCGGCACCCAGCGGACCCCCAGGCTCATCGGCATGGGCAGGGCGCTGGAGCTCATCCTGTCGGGCAATTTCATCAAGGGAAGGCAGGCTGAGGCCTACGGGCTCGTGAACAGGGCCGTTGCCAAGGGTACGGTGGTGGAGGAGGCCATGAAGCTTGCGGGGACCATCGCAGCCAAGAGCCGCATCTCCGTTCAGGCAGCCATCAGGGCAGTCATGGAAGGGACGGCCATGGACCTCTGCACCGGCATGAAGCTCGAGCGCGAGCTGTTCGGTCTCTGCTACGCAAGCGAAGACAAGAAGGAAGGCACGGCTGCGTTCGCACAGAAGCGCGAGCCCGAGTTCAAAGATAAATAATCCAGAGAAAAAGGGGGAACACCAATGACAGCAGTCGAAGCCGCAAGGATCGGTTACAAGGAGAAGCTGCGTACGGCCGACGAGGTCGCTGCCATGATAAAATCCGGGGACAGGGTCTTCTTCTCCGAGTTCATCCTGTACCCCGAGGCCTTTGACGAGGCCCTGGCCAAGAGGGCCAAAGACCTCAAGGACGTCATCATCGAGGCGACGACCATCCTGAGAGTGCCGCACTTCCTCAAGGCGGACCCCAAGCGCGAGCACTTCATCTACCTCGACTGGCACCTGTCCGGCGTCGGCCGCAAGCTCTACGAGCAGGGCCTGTGCAACTACATCCCGTTCACCTACCATCAGGGACCCAGGGTGGTGAGGAAGTACAAGGACTATGACTTCGTCGTCGTGAACACAGCCCCCATGGATTCCCGCGGCTACTTCAACTTCGGGCTCTGCAACTCCATCACCTCGGCGCTCATCACCAAGGCCAAGAAGATCATCGTGGAGGTGAACGAGAATCAGCCCGTCTGCCTCGGCGGTAACCAGGAGTCGGTGCACATCTCCCGGGTGGACTACATCATCGAGGGGAAGAACTGCCCCATCATGGAAATCCCTCCAGCGAAGCCCACGGAAACGGACTATAAGATCGCCGAGCACATCATGCAGGAGATCCAGGACGGCGCCTGCCTGCAACTTGGTATCGGCGGTCTGCCCAACGTCATCGGCAACCTCATCGCCGAGAGCAACCTCAGGGACCTGGGGGTCCACACCGAGATGCTCGTGGACTCCATGGTGGACCTCTACGAGGCGGGCAAGGTGACGGGAAACTTCAAGACCACAGACCGGTTCAAAATGGTCTACACCTTCGCCATGGGCACCAGCAAGCTCTACGACTTCCTTCACAACAACCCGGCCTGCGCGTCCTACCCCGTGAACTACGTCAACGACCCCAGGGCCATCGCCATCAACACGAGGGTCGTGGGCATCAACAACGCCATCGAGATCGACCTCTTCAGCCAGGTCTGCTCCGAGTCCTCGGGCACGAGGCAGATCACGGGCACGGGCGGCCAGCTCGACTTCATCTTCGGTGCGTTCAACTCCAAGGGCGGCAAGGGCATCATCGCGCTCAACTCCACCTTCAAGGACAAGGACGGCAACCTCAAGAGCCGTATCGTGCCAACGCTCACGCCGGGCTCCATCGTCACCGTGCCCAGGTCCATCACCCAGTATGTGGCCACCGAGTACGGGATCGTCCAGCTCAAGGGGAAATCCACCTGGGACAGGGCCAAGGCCCTCATCTCCATCGCCCATCCGGACTTCAGAGACGAGCTCACCCGGCAGGCGTACGAGATGAAGATCTGGAACTACTAGGAAAGCGGCAATCGAAATCCTGGGGTCTGCCGGGCATGCGAGCCAGCCCGCCAAGAGACATGCCGCGGCAGACCCGAACTTTAAAAACTGCGTAGTGCCTCCACACTCTCCGGACGGGCTGCGGTCGACAGTACCGCAGCCCGTCACATTTCTTATGCGGGTGCAATCACGGACCATTGCTACTCTCCCCTCTCCATCGGGGTCGGGGTCGGTATCGGGGTCGAAAGAAAGAGATATATCGGAATCGACCCCGATACCGACCCCGACCCCGAACGCAGTGCACATCATCGGGCTCTTCTCGGTCTCCCAGGCACAGGAAGAACTGTCCTTTCGTTCGGAGGAGAAGGGGTGGGAGGGGGTGCCGCCCCTCAGCGCGAGAAAGCAGGGAGAGGGGCTCCCGCAGCTTGCTGCAGGTTATCTCACTGGCAGGGAAGACGATCTTCAGGCGCAAGCCCGGTCACGCCTCACGGTACATGCGGTCGATGACATCCTCGTAGTCCTTCAGGATGACTTTCTTCTTGGCCTTCTGGGTCGGGGTGAGGCGGCCGTTGGCCTCGGTGAACCGCTGGGCCAGGATGGTGTACTGCTTGATGCGCTCGAAGCTCTCCAGCTGGGAGTTCGCCTGCTGCACCTCCCTGTCGATGATCTCCTTCAGCAGGGGCTGGGAGATGAAATCATCCCCCGCCCCGGTGCAGATCTTCGCCCCGGAGGCCTCGGAGAACTCGAGCAGGCTCTCGTCGTAGGGGATGCCCTCCTTTTCGAAGAGGTCCACGAAGTAGTTGAAGTTGGGGACGATGAGCGCGGTGATGTAGCTCCGCTCGTCGCCGATGAAAAAGACCTGCTCGATGGCGTGGCTCAGGGAGAAAAGGGACTCGAGCTTCGCTGGCGCGATGTTCTTGCCCACCGCGGTGCAGATGATGGCCTTCTTCCGGTCAACGATCCGGTAATAGCCCCACTCGTCGCTCTCAACGACATCGCCGGTCTTGAACCAGCCGTCCCGGGTAAAGCTCTCCGCCGTGTCCGACGGCAGGTTCAGGTACCCCTTGAAGACTCCGGCTCCCGCGATCTCGAGCTCGCCGTCGGCGGCTATCCTCGTCAGGGACCCGTCCGTCTCTATGCCCATGAAACCGGGCTTGCAGGCCGTCAGCGGGTTGAGCAGGCACGCGCTGGCGCTTTCCGTCGACCCGTAGCCCTCCACCACGGCAAGGCCGAGGGTGTAGTAGAAGAGGAGGAGGTCGGGCGCGATGCCTGCGCTCGCCGAGAAGGCGAAGCGGAAACGGTTGCCGAACAGGGCGCGCACCCTGGCGAAGAGCCGGTCGGCGAGGCGGTACGGGATCTTCAGCGAGAGGGGAAGCCTCACTTGAAGGTCGAAGTCAGGGGACATGTTGTAGGCGCCGTAGCGGTCCCGCCGGTAGGCGAGGGCCTTCTTCCCCACGTACAGGGCCAGGTCGAAGAGGAGCTTCTTCACGGGGCTCCCGGACATCTTCGCCTGGAAGGTGATGAAGATCTTCTCGTAGAGCCTGGGCACGCAGTTGATCCAGGTGGGGTTGTAGAGCTGCATGTCCCTGAGCAGGGTGCCCGGGCTGTCCGCATAGGCGATGCACGCGCCCTGGAACAGGGCCAGGAACTGGCAGGAACCGCGCTCGAAGATGTGGGACAGCGGCAGGAAGCACAGGGTGACGTCCTGCTCCGTGATGCTCATGCCGTATCGCGAGAAGAACTCCATGGTCTTCTCCAGCCGGGATGAGGCGCACCAGTTCGTGAGGATGACCCCCTTGCCCTTGCCGGTGGTGCCCGAGGTGTACAGGATCGTGAGCCAGTCGTCGAGCCTGACCCCCCGCCAGCGTTTCTCGTACTCGTCGAAGCTGAGCTTCTTCCACTCCCTGCCGAGGTCCATGAGCCCCTTGAGACCGATGGTCATCTCGTCCGTGTTCATGAAGCCGAGGTCCATGACGACGATCTTTTTCAGGTGCGGCAGGTCCCTGATGCGCGAGAGGATCGCCAGCATCTCCTTTTCGCTTTCCACGAAGACGTAGCTGCACTTCGAATCGTTCAGGATGTAGGATACCTCGCCCATGGACAGGGTAGAGTAGATGGCGACGCTCACCCCGGCGCAGTGGGAGACGGCAAGATCCGCCTGGGTCCAGTAGGGGGTGCTCCTGGACATGATCCCGACCCTTGCCCCCGGCTCGAAGCCCATGCTCATGAGCCCGCAGGAAAGGTCCTCCACCCGCGCGAGCAGCTCGCGGTACGTAATCCTTCCATCACTGTCCCCGTGGTACAGGTCCTTGTTGAACACCTGGGCCGGCCGGTCCGGAAACCGCGCACAGGTGTCCTGGAAACACTGGTTGATGGTCCTCAACTGCTTCGTATTCATGCATCACCTCGTCTGACGGTTTTCCCTGTCCCCCTGCCTGGTATCAGGGTTTCGGGAAAAGGGATCTCCACTGGCTTGTAAAGGGAGAGAGCATAGGGCATGCCAGAGATGCGGGAAATAAATGATAAGTATAATCAAAGCAATAAGGAATCATGAACCTCGTCCGGCACAGTGGCGGGTGAGCTTTTTGCAAAATTATGAAGGCTTTATTGATAAATTATGAAAGTCGAAGGCTTCTGGAGACAGGATTTTTATCAGGTCGGAACTAAACCTACTCATATCAATAAGTTGCAAGATGAAATGCCCTTGGCACGGTTCCTGCCTTTTGTCCTGCCATGAACGGGAAGGATCTCGGAAGAAACGATGATTTCAGGGCAGCCCTTCAAAGACCTGAAGGGGCATGAAAGAATACTTGAGAGATAAGGAGATGAGGATCATGAGAGACGTCGTCATAGTATCAGCATGCCGGACAGCGGTGGGTTCCTTCGGAGGGTCTCTCAGAGACCTGCACGTCGTCCACCTCGCATCCACGGTGATGAAAGAGGCGATAAAGCGGGCAGGCATCGATCCCGCCATTATCGATGACGTGCGGTTCGGCAACATGTTCGAGCACCACACGTCCATGAATCTGGCCAGGGTCGCCTCCATCCAGGCGGGGATACCCTATACCACGAACGCCATGACCATCAACCGGGTGTGCGTATCGGGCATGGAGGCAACGGTTTCCGGTATGGCCATGATCCAGGCCGGGCTGGCGGACGTCATCCTGGCCGGCGGCGCCGAGCACATGTCGGGCATCGCGTACGCGCTCCCGGGCGCCCGCTGGGGCTACCGCCTCCAGAACGGCATCCTGGACGACATCCTGATGGAAGGCCTCCTGTGCGGGTCCCGCTTCAACCCCGCCCCCGCCGACAACCCGCTGGCGGACGGGGAGCCCTACAAGAGCTTCATCGGCAAGCACTACATCATGGGCCACACGGCGGAGTTCGTTGCCCAGAAGTACGGCATCACCCGCGAGGAGATGGACGAGGTGGCCTTAAGGAGCCACAACAACGTCGAGCGTGCCACGAAGGAAGGCGAGTTCAAAGACGAGATCGTGGGCGTCGAGGTTCCTCAGAAGAAGGGCAAGCCGCCGGTGATCTTCGACAAGGACGAGCACTTCAGGCCCGGCATCACGCTGGAGGACCTGGGCAAGCTGCCCCCGGCCTTCGTCCCGAAGACCGGCAAGGTCACCGCGGGGAACGCCTCCGGCCTGAACGACGGCGCCAGCGCGCTCATCATCATGGGCGCGGACAAGGCCAAGGAGCTCGGCCTCAAGCCCATAGCGAAGATCAAGGCAGTGGGCTACGGCGGATGCGACCCCACCATCATGGGGATCTCCCCGGCACCCGCCATCAGGGACCTCATGAAGCGCTCGGGCCTCGCCCTGAACGACTTCGAGCTCTTCGAGCTCAACGAGGCCTTTGCGGCCCAGTACCTCGGGGTCGAGAAAGAGCTGAATCTGAACCGCGAGATCTGCAACGTGAACGGCTCGGGGATCGGCATGGGCCACCCCATCGGATCCACCGGCTGCAGGATCATCGTTACGCTCCTCCACGCCATGAGGAAGCGGGGCAAGACCCTCGGTCTGGCATCGCTGTGCGGAGGCGGAGGCGTATCCATGGCAACGGCCTTCGAGATGCTCTAGGCCGCGCAACACCCACGGAAGGCAAAAAACACAACGAGGAGGACATAACGATGGATTTCATGCTTACTGAAGAGATGCAGATGCTCAAAGACATGGCCTACAAGTTCGCCATGAACGAGGTCGCCCCGGTAGCCGAGAAGGCGGACCACGACGAAGTGTATATGCCCGAAATCCGCAAGAAGGCGGGCGAGAACGGCCTCATCGGCTGCTGGATCGATGAGCAGTACGGCGGCGCCGGCGTGGGCTTCCTGGGCAACTCCATCATCACCGAGCAGCTAGCCAGGGCCTGCCTGGGCTTCTCCCTGTCCATCACCGCGGCCACCTTCGGCGCCGAGAACGTGCACTACTACGGGACCCACGAGCAGAAGGCGAAGTACTTCCCCGCGGTCTGCGCGGGCGACTGGGTCGTCGCGGGCGCCTACACCGAGCCCAATGCCGGTACCGACGTGGCGGGCTACAAGACCCGGGCGGTGGAAGACGGCGACCACTGGGTCATCAACGGCAACAAGATGTTCATCACCAACGGCACCGTGTGCAACTGGATGGTGGTCCAGGCCATCACGGACCCTGATCAGAAGGCCCACAAGAGCTTCTCCCAGTTCATCGTCGAGGCCGACACCCCGGGCATTACCCGGACCAAGCTCCACGGCAAGCTCGGCATCCGCACCAGCGACACGGCGGAGATCGCGTTCGAGGACGTGCGTGTCCCCAAGGAGAACCTGGTGGGCACGAGGGGCAACGGCTTCTACCAGCTCATGCACTTCTTCAACACCACGCGGGTCATGATCGCGGCGCAGGCCTTGGGCCTCTGCCAGGCATGCCTCGACGAGTCCGTCAAGTACGCCAAGGAGAGGAACGCCTTCGGCAAGCCGCTGGGCACCTACCAGATCACCATGCAGAAGCTCACGGAGATGGCCATCAGGATCGAGGCCCTCAGGGGCATGGTCTACAAGGCCTCCTGGCTGCTGGACATCGGCAAGCCCGACCATCACCTCGCGGCCATGGCAAAGTACTTCGGCGGCCAGTCCGCGGTGTTCTGCGCCAACGCGGCCGTCGAGATCCACGGCGGCTACGGCTACATGGAAGAGTACAAGGTTTCCAAGTGGTACCGCGACGCCAAGATCCTCGAGCTCTATGAAGGCACCAAGGAAGCCGAAATCATGACCCTGGGAAAGGCCCTCATGGCTTAGCGCTCCACCCGGACGGTCATGTGAGGATATAGTCAGCTACGTATACAGTTTCATCATCAGCCAGTTTCACCAACGCCACTCGAGGGATGAGGTTGCCCGCCTCATCCCTCCCCCCCTTTCAACCAGGGAACCCCCGGCAGCGTGCTGCCGGGGGTTCTTTCTCTTCATCGGGGTCGGTATCGGTATCGGGGTCGAAAGGGTCGAAAGGGACATATCGGAATCGACCCCGACCCCGAGCGCAGGGGCGCACCCGTAGCAACGATCAGTGTCCGATCAGGCAGGCGAAGAAGGGTTTTTTATCGTGGGTGTGCGTACGTTCACGTGCTCTTGTCGTCGTGCTGATAACCGGTGTCATGCTTCCTGAGCAGGTCCATGAGTGCCTCTTCGATAAGCGAGTTGGTCTTCTTCCCCTCTTCGATGGCCAGTATCTTCACCTTCTTCATGATATCGCTATCGAGCCGCATGGTAAACTGTGAGCGTCTTTTCTGCTTCATACAATTTGTAATTATAAAAGTAACTTTCCCAATCAATGAGGGGAGTGACCGGAAGAGGAATAATCATGAATGAAGTTGTAACGCTAAAAATATTATCCATGCCCGTCCCCGGACAGCCCCTTGAGATGTCTAAAACACGATCTAATATATTATTAAAAGAATAACTTTATTAATTAGAAACTCATTCCATGCGATGAATTTTTAATTAATAAACCATTGTCGGGAGGTTGCACGGGACATGTGCGAAGCGAAGAAAGAAGTGTACTGGTGGGATGATGAGGAGATTTTTAACCTCATTGCACGGGTCGCCAAGGCCGGCAAGCTCGATATGGTCAAGAGGAAGCTCGAAAAGATCCATATCGCTGTCGAGAATGGTGCGGATGTCGGCAAGATCAATGAGTTTGTTATGAGAGGCAGATTCAACGGCCGCAATGTGGACGAGTTGATCGAGCAGGCCAGATGACGGGAGACGTTCTGTATGAAACGTTCAGCCGAGTTGAACCGCGTGATGAAAGAGAGAGAAATATCGGAAAAGTCGCTGACCGAGCTTCGGGAGCAGCTGTTCTGGGTCATTCTGCGCTGCAGGGAAAAGGTCAGGAACATGTGCGAAGATGCGGGGTATACCCCGGAAGAAGTGGGCCTTCAGTTCACTCACCCCACCATCGGACAGCGAAAAAGCTATACCATGGTCTGTCTCCATATCGAATAATTTGATTCTCCTCCCCCTTTATGGCAAAGGGAAAGAAGACCATGGACATGAGCGAACTCCCCATCGATGACAGGGAATACGATCCCCAGGACTCGGAGAAGCTCGCCGAATGGGTAGCCGAAGGGCTCAGGGGCGAGTCCGAGACCCTGTACCGGACGAAGGGGGGAAAGTTCTTCATCCTCGAGCAGGGCGGATTCATCTCCCGGTCCAGCCGCGGGAAAGGCCCCTGGTTCGGGGGCTCGAGCATCAGGCCCGTCACCGAGCTCGAAGCGCTCGAGTGGTGCGAAGGGACCGGCAATTACGAGGCGATCGAGACGTACTTCCCGTTCACCAGGATGCTCGCCTAGGAAGTCCTCGTCAGGCTGACCCACCTTTGAGCATTCTGCGCTCCCTCCTATACTGAATCTGTATCACGACCATGGTGACTTCACCCATTCCCGACAGAGGCATCCGTTAGGACTGAAGGCGGCATCCCGCCTGTCAAAGAACACCCCTTTCCTGATCAATGTCTTTGCAGCAAGAACCCGTGGCAGTCATCAGCAAGGAGGCTTTCCATGGAAAAGCTGCCCTTCGATGTGGCAGAATTCGATCCCGCAACCTCCGAAAAGCTTGCCTGCTGGCCCCCTGAAGAAGCAGGGGCCCTGCGAGAGACCGAATCCCTCTACAAGACCCGTACGGGCTATTTCTTCATCCTCTCCGTGGGCGGGCTGTTCTCCCGGTATGTCCAGTTCCCCGGCCCGGAGATCTGGTTCGGCGGCATCGACATACGGCCCGTCACCGAGGAGGAGGCGCTCGAGTGGTGCGAGTCGACCGGCAGTTACGAGGTGATCGACGAGCAGTTCTCCGACCTGGAATGAGGATCCTTCCCCCCTGCGGCGTGAAATGACGATTGCCAGTCCCTGTTGCGAAGGATAAAACGGGGATGCGGGCAGGGCCTCGCTCATGCCCGGCCGCCAGTCCAAGGCGGCGTGACGAGGGGTCCGCCCGGACATACCCCCTGCCCGAACGGCAGGGGATACGGCTTTGCTCACGGAGGGGATGCATGCATTTTCTGCTCATCGCATACGATGGAACGGACCAGGGGGCGCCCGCGAGGAGGCTGAAGGCCAGGCCCCGCCACCTCGCCTCGATGGGACGGCTCAAGGAGGAGGGGAAGGCCCTCTACGGCGCGGCCCTCCTTGGCGAGGACGGCGGGATGAAAGGCTCCATCGTCATCTACCAGTTTCCCACGGCTTCGGAGTTCGAGGCCTATCTCAAGGACGAGCCCTACGTGACGGAGGGGGTGTGGGAGCGCATCGAGGTCAAGCCGTGCAGGGTGCCGCCCCTGTTTCTGGGATAGGAGGGCATGCCCCTGATCCGGCTGCCGGGATCTCCTGGAGGGAAAAAGGTGGACCTTTTGCCGGAAATCGTGAACAATACGCCTCAAGGCAGCCATGCATGACGCCCGTGACCCTGCATGGCTTCACTGCCGTATTCGAAAAGAGCGGGAGGGTTTGAATGGAGAACGAGTCGGGAACCGGAAAAAAGAATACCGTCTACTATTTCAAGTGCGAGGGTTGCCAGAGCGAGGTGTTCTGGTCGGACATCCGGCCTTCGGTGGAGAGGGCTGCCAGGGTGTTCAAGTGGGTGAGGGCCGGGTGCCCCAATGCAGCCTGCAAGGGCTACCTGATCCTGAGCTCGCCGGAGAAGATCTATGAACGAAGCGAGGCGAAGAAGGTTTACGAGGGCATGAAGGAAGAGGGGAAGCAGGTCTACTGGATCTGACGAGGCCCGGGCGGAGGGCGTCAGGGTCCGAAGGGATGGCCTTCGATCCGGGCGTTCCCGGCTTGGGGGCGGTATTCCCCTGTGGTATTCCTGTGGGCGCAGGGAGGTTCTTCAATGGCTCGATTGATGAGGGGTGCCTCGCGAAGGGCGGCGCCGGTCAACGGAACCGGCTCCCGTGAGGACGGAGACAGACCCGAAGAGACGCGGATCACGGTCATGGACTACGATACGGACCGGGTCGAGGAGCTCACTGTGCGCGATGTGCGGGACTGCCGCGCCTGCCGGGACACCGGAACCGTCACCTGGATAAACGTCGAGGGGCTGAAGAACACGGCGCTCATCGAGTCGGTGGGCGAGCTGTTCGGCCTCCATGCCCTGCACCTGGAAGACATCGTGGAAACCTCGGGCAGGCCCAAGATCGAGGACTACGGGGAGTACATCCTGGTGGTCCTCAAGATGCTCTACCTCTGGGGCGATGACGGGCAGATCGTGGGCGAGCACGTGAGCCTGGTGCTCGGCAGGAACTATGTCATCTCCTTCCAGGAAGCAAAGGGCGACGTGTTCGAAGGCATCCGGAAGCTCATCAGGGACAACAAGGGCAAGGTGAGAAGGGAAGGGGCCGACTACCTTGCCTATCTGCTCATCGACGCCATCGTGGACAATTATTTCATAGTCATGGACGAGCTGGGGGATTTCGTCGATGAGACGGAGGAGGAAGTGCTCGAACAACCTGACCGCGAGACGATCAACGATATCCACGAGCTCAAGAACCAGATGCTCTTCATGCGCAAATCCGCGTTGCCCCTGCGGGAGATCCTCGGCCAGCTCGAGCGGGGTGACTCGGCCCTGGTCAGGGAGTCCACGGAGGTGCATTTCAGGGACGTGTACGATCACATCGTACAGATCATCGACATCCTCGACACCTATCGGGACATCGTATCGAACATGCTCGACACCTACCTCTCGAGCATGAGCAACCGCCTGAACGAGATCATGAAGGTCCTGACCATCTTCTCCACCATCTTCATCCCGCTCACCTTCCTGGCCTCGGTGTACGGGATGAACCTCGACGTCCTTCCCGGGCGGCACTGGCCCTGGTCGTATCTCCTGTTCTGGGTGGTGGCGGCCCTCCTGGCCTTTTGCATGCTGCTCATGTTCAAGAGGAAGCACTGGCTGTGAGCACGGGGTATCCGGCATGATCCATGTCCAGCAGGCCTGCGCACGGTGAGGGAGCGGGGATGAGGAGTCTCTTGAAGATCCTTGCGGGGACGCTCCTCGTCCTGCTCTGCCTTGCCGTCCTGGGGGTGGTGGGCCTGCACGTCTTCCTGAGCACGCCTCCCGGCGAACGGTTCGCCCTGGACCTGGTGAACTCCGGCATCCCCGGCAGGATCGCCTTCTCGAACGCATCGATCTCCCTGCTGGGAGAGTCGCTTCAGATCGAAAACGGCGTTCTCGAGGGGCCGGACGGCAGCCGGATCCTCCGCGTGGACAGCCTCCGGGTCCGGATCGACCTTTTGAGCCTGCTCAATAAACGCATCTCCCTGACGTCCGTCTCGGCCCGCGGGCCGCAGCTCCATCTGGCCAGATCGAAGGACGGCAGGCTCAACATCGTCGAGGCCCTGGTGAAGGAAGAGGAGGAGCCTGAGGAAGAGGGCTTCGAGGTGGTCCTCGAGGGCTTCAGGGCAGAGGGGGGCGAGGTGCTCTACACCGACGAGGCAGGCGACCTTAAGGCGCGGCTCGCCGGGGTGGGGCTCGCAGGCTCGTTTGATTTCGAACGGACCGCGGGGTGGGCTTCCGCGTCCGCGGGCGAGGTGGCGCTGGACTACGGCGGTCCGCCCGTCGTCCTCCAGCAGGTGGCCGTGAAGGCGCGGCTCGACGGAGAGCTCCTGGCCCCCCTGCGTATCGAGGCGCGCCGCGGGAGGTTCAGGGTCGCAGCCGAAGGCTCGGTCAAGGAGCTCTTCACCGACCCGGTCCTCGACATTGCCGTGGATGCCTCAGGCGAGATAGCTGATCTCGTTTCCCTTCTCGGGCCGGGTATGCCGTTTTCGGGCTCTGCCTCCGGTGCCTTCACGGTCAGGGGCGTCCCGGGGAACCCGGAGGTTTCTTCGAGGATCGCGTATTCGGGCGGGGACATTGCCGGGGTGAAGGTGGAGAAGCTCGACCTGAAGGCCAGGCTCAGCGACCGCGTGGTGGTCGTGGAGGACGCCCGGGCCGCGCTTGCCTCGGGCAGGGCATCGCTCACTGGCAGGGCGGACCTCAGGGAGGTGTTTCCGGAGGGGTTCCTGGGCGGAAAGATCAATCCCCGGGCCCTCGCGTACAGCGCCTCCGCCTCGGCCTCTGGCATCGACCTGAACGGCCTGTTCCCCGACCAGGGAGGGCTGCCGGCGAACGTCTCGGGACAGGTCGAGATGTCGGGCTCCGGGTTCGAGCCTCCCGACCTGTCCGGAAAGGCGACGTACGCCTTCCGGGTGTCGGGCATCCCGGGCGGTCTTCCCGTGTCGGGCCGCAGGATCGACGTCACGGGCAGGGCCGGTCTTGCATACCCTGTCTTGAAGCTTGAGAGCTCCGCCTCCATGGGCACGATGCGTGCGCAGGGAAGCGGACGAGTCGACCTGGAGTCAGGCCTGGTGCGGGCGGACGTGGACCTGCACACGCCCCGGATCGAAGAGCTCGCTGCCGGGACGGGCGTGCCGGCGAGGGGGGCGCTCGACGTCAGGGCCGCCGTGTCCGGCCCCATCGGGAGGCCCCGCATAGGGGCGAGCGTGCTGGGCCGGGACCTGCGGTTCAGGGACTACCTCGTGGGTGACGCGCGCATGGAGGCCGTCCTCGATAGCTCCGGGGTGCTGGTGGTGGACAGGCTCACGGTTACGAACGGCGGACATGCCGTGGACGCCGGGGGCAGGGTGCGGCTCTTCCGGGACGGCTTCAGCCTCGACCCTGACATGTCCATGGCCATGGAGGCCGCCATCAGGTCTGAAAACCTCCAGGCGCTCGCCCGCGCCGAAGGCCTCAAAGGCCTGCTCGAAGGCCGCGTCAGCCTTCAGGGGAGCCTGTTCAACCCCACCGGCTCCTTCGACATCTCGGGAAGGGGCCTCTCCTTCCGGGACGTCACCGTGGGAGACATGGAGCTCCACGGGGGCCTTTCCCAGGGCATCGTGGACGTGCCCGACATCACCCTCTCGAACGACGGCTCCCTCGTGAAGGCTTCGGCCAGGGCCCACCTCCTGGATGTCCGCAGGCGGCGCATCCAGCCGGACCCCCGGGTCGAGCTGTCGCTTACCGGAGACATCAGGGACCTGGGGAGCTTCACTCCCCTTGCCCGGGGCGGCGCGACGGTCCGGGCGGACCTGAGCGGGACCGTGGGCAGTCCGGACGGCACCGTCTCGGTGCAGGGCACGGGCCTCACCATCTCGGGCCAGAAGATCGAGGAAGCATCCCTCAACTCGACCCTGGCGGGCCGGAAGGTCGAGGCGGAGGGCCGGATCCTCATCCAACAGGGCCAGAGCATCACCGGAACCGGCTCGCTCGGCCTCGAGGGAAGCAGACCGTATACCGTCCTCCTGAAGTCCGAGGGCGTGAACCTCTCCGCGTTCCCCGTGCTCCGGAAATACGGGATCACCGGGGGCAGTCTCGTCATCGACGTGGCGGGCAAGGGGATCCTCGCCAGGCCGCAGCTCGAGGGCAACGTCCTGGTCACCGGCCTCACCGTGAACTACGAGCCCCACAGGGACGTGTTCGTGCACCTCCGGATGAACGGCAGCAGGGTCACCATGCTGGGGGAGAGCGACTTCGGGTTCAGCGGGGACTTCGACCTCGCGAGCAGGGACCTCTCCATGCAGGCCATTTTCAAGGAAACGGAGCTGGAGACGTATTTCCGGATCGCCGGCAGACCCGAGCTCAACGGCGTGCTCACCGGGGAGGCGGCGCTTGAGGGCAACGCCCGGGACCTCAGGGACGTCGACCTCGACCTGCGCATCGCATCGGTCGACATCTCGATCCGCCAGGACAGGATCTTGCGCGGCGCGAACCTCTCGGCGGGCTATCACGACCGGCGCCTGAGCATCCCGCGATCGAGGGTAGCCCTCCTGGAGCAGGGGAGCATGATGGTCCAGGCCGACACGGACCGGGACGGCAACCTCGATCTCTCAGCCTCGGGCCTCATCCCCCTGGAGATCGCGCCGCTCTTCTTCCCGGACCTGGAGGACATCATGGGGACCCTGCGCTTCGACCTGGCCGTCAGGGGCCCTGTCACCAGCCCGGCCGTCACCGGGGACCTGTACCTGGACGACGTCCAGTACCTCATCTCCTACAACAACGCGCTCGTGCACAGCGTAAACGGCCGCATCGAGCTCGCCGGAGACAGGGCGGTGTTCCGGGAACTCACCGGCAGGCTCGACACGGGGTATTTCACGGTCAGGGGCATGGTGGGTCTCAAGGATCTCGACCCCGTCAGCATCGACCTCGACCTGAGCGCCCGTTCCCTGCCCGTCGAGGTGCCCGACACCATGGACCTCCTCCTGGAGGTGAACGCCTCCGTGACCGGTACGCCGGACAGCTCGCTGCTCACCGGCAAGGCGGTGATCCTCGAGGGGACCTACTACCGTGACCAGCAGCTCGACATCGTCGCGGAGGTGGGCGAGCGGATCACGGGCCTCGGCCGGAGGCCGAAGGCGCCCGGAAAGCCCATCGACCTCCCCTTCCTCAGGGAGATGGAGCTCGAGGTGGCAGTCAGCAGGCGGGGGTCCGTGACCATCGACAACAACCTCGCCACCGCCACCATCAACCCTGACCTGCTCATCACGGGCACCCTGAACGACCCGGTGGTGACCGGCAGGGTATCCGTCATCCAGGGTACGGTCACCTATCAGAAGCGGAGCTTCGACATCGTCCGCGGGGTGGTCGATTTCTCGAATCCTTACCGTACCGAGGCGCGGGTGGACGTGAGCGCCCAGGGGAAGATCCGGGAGTGGACCATCACTCTCGCGGCCCAGGGTCCGCTGGACAACCTGAACATCAGCCTGACCTCGATCCCCCCCGCCGACAATGCCACCATCCTGTCCCTGCTGGCCACGGGCAGGACGCCGGACGAGCTCACGGGCGGGACAGGGGTGTCGACCCGGGACCCCACGAGCATGCTGGCCGAGGTGCTCGCCGACACCTACGGCGAGAAGGTGAGACAGACCACCGGAATCGACATCCTCGAGGTCGAGACGGGCGCCCTGGTGCAGCCGGGGGCCCAGGCGCAGGACATCAGGATCACGGTCGGCGAGAAGCTGACCCGCCGCCTGACGCTCAAGTACTCGGTGGAGACGTCGAGCAGCGAGGTCACCCGGACGACCACGGCCGAATACCAGCTCCTGGAATACATCCTGCTGAACGGCTTCCAGGAGAGCACCGGGTCTTTCGGCGGGAACATCCAGTTCAGGCTGGAATTCAGGTAGCATCAGGGGAGGATCGGTGTTCCGCAGACATATCGCCATGGCCTTGATCCTGCTGGGGATCATCCTTTCCGGGAACCTGCGCGCCCAGGAAACCGGGGAACGGGACGCTCCGGCAGCCGGGGAGGTGGCCGACGTTCTCATCGAGGTGAAGGACTACCCCGGCACCCAGAGGGGGATCGTCTCCCTGGCAAAGGACCTCATCTCCCTGGAGAAGGGCATGCCCTTCTCGCAGGAGGCACTGGAGGACTCCGTGTCCCTCCTGGAGCTGAGCGGCAGGTTCGAGGAGGTGGGCACGGAGGTGAGGAAAGGGGAGTCGGGCATCGTGGTGGCGGTGCGCCTGAAACCCTGCCTCATGATACAGGACATCAACATCTCCGGCGAGTATCCCCTCTTCGAGCAGGACATCCTCAACGTGATGACCCTGTACGCGGGCAACTACCTGAAGCCCGGCGCCCCGGAGGAGCAGGAGAGGCTCATCACGGAGTTCCTGGCCGCCGAGGGCTTCATCAGCCCGAAGGTGAGCGTCCGTGTCGACGGCGAGGGCAAAGACGGCACCGTGGTGCTCCGGGTGGACATCGACAAGAGCAGGTACTACAGGCTTCATTCACTCACCGTCACGGGGAACAGGACGGCCTCGGACAACCGCATCAAGCTCCGCATGAGCACGTGGAGGCGGTCCTTCTTCCTGGGCAGCTCCGGCAGGTTCGTGGAAAAGACCCTGACGGAGGACGTCAAGAACCTGACCTCGTTTTACTGGAGCAGGGGATACGCCGATGCATCGGTCACGTATTCCGTCGACAGGAACCCGGAAACCGGCGACGTCGACGTCACGCTCAACGTCCGGGAAGGGCCGCTCTACGAGGTCTCCTTCCCGGGCAGCGAGCAGTTCTGGAAGGTCACCCTCAGGAAGAAGGTCACGATCTTCCAGGAAGGCAACCGCAGCGGCGGCGGGGTAAGGAGGAGCGCGCGGGAGATCAGGGAGCTGTATCAGGAAAACGGGTTCCCGGACGCGAAGGTGAAGGCCGTCGAAGAGACCGGGGAGGAGGACGGGCGTGCGAAGCGCACGGTGGCGTTCACCGTCGACGAGGGCCCCAGGGCATACGTGTCACACGTGGGCTTCTCCGGGAACACCGCCTTCTCCGAAGAGGAGCTCGCGGGCAAGGTCGGCACGGGGCAGAAGACCTTTCCCCTCTTCGGCAAGAGACTGTTCAACAGGGACGTGCTCATGCAGGACATTCGGATCCTCAAGACCCTGTACACGAACAGGGGGTACGGCGATGTCGAGGTGGGGGCGGACCTGAAGTGGTCGTCCGACAGGAAAGAGGTCTCCGTGACCTTCGTCATCAAGGAGGGGGTCCAGACCCTGGTCTCCTCCGTTGCGTTCGAGGGCATCACCACCTTTCCGGCCGAGCGGGCCCGCGAGTGCATCGGCATGAAGGAGGGCTCGCCGTTCACGCAGACCGCCCTGAAGAACGACGAGGGCGCGCTGGCCACCTGCATCTCCGAGCGGGGCTACCCTCACGTGAAGGTGAAGTCCTCGGTGGAGCTGAGCAGGGACAGAAAGACGGCAAGTGTGCGGTACCTCGTGGACGAGGGCCCTGCCGTGGTCATGGGGAGGACCTTTTTCAGCGGCAACTTCAAGACCAGGAGGAGGGTGCTGCAGAAGGCCCTCGACATGGACCAGGGGGACCCGTTCTCGCTGAGCAAGATGGTGCAGGCCCAGAACGACCTCAGGGACATGAACGTCTTCAACGCGGTGCGGTTCAAGACCCTGGGCTTGAGGGAAGGCAGGGACGAGGTCACGGTGTTTGCGGAGCTCGAGGAGAAAAAACCGTACTACGTCCAGTCGTCCGTGGGCTACGAGAGCAACGCGGGACTCTACGGCAACGCCCGCGTGGGCGACCGGAACCTGCTCGGGCTGAACCGGGACATCTGGCTCGGAGGTGAGGCGAGCGAGGTGAACAAACGGGTCGAGCTGGGGGTGAACGCGCCGAGGATCTGGGGCACCCACGCCACGGGGGTATACAACCTGTTCTGGGAGAGGCGGGAAGACTACAACCTGAATTTCGGGCTGGACACCCTGGGCTACAACCTCGGCCTCGTCAAGCGGTACGGCCGGCGCGTCTACGCCTCGCTGAACTTCCGGTACGAGCGCAGGAACCAGTTCATCGTCGACGAGGCCCTGCAGGAGGAGCTGGATGCCCAGAAATCCGCCGAAGAGCTCGAGGACCAGGCCGAGTCCCTGAAGCCCAGGAGCGTCTTCGTGGTCACCCCGGGCATCACCTACGACACCAGGGACTCGTTCATGCAGCCCAAGCGCGGGACCTACGCCACCGCGAGCGTGGACATCTCCACCGAGCTGCTCAACTCCCGGGACGTGGACGACTTTATCAGGTACCGGGCGGACGTGCGCCAGTACGTGAGCCCCTTCGACAGGCTGACCTTTGCCTGGGCGGGCAGGGCAGGGTACATCATGCCCACCAGGGACACCGAGCAGATCTCCGACGACCAGCTCTTCTACCTGGGCGGGGCCCTGAACGTCAGGGGATACAGGGAGAACCTGCTCCTCTTCGACGAGAGCGGCAGCCCCGTGGGTGGACGCCTCTCCCTGTCCAGCAGCATCGAGGCCAGGTTCAGGGTGATCGACGGCATCGAGCTGGCCCTGTTCTACGATATCGGGACTGTCCGGGGCACGACCGTGGCCCCGGTGGTTCCCAACACCCGGTCCTCCTACGGCACCGGGGTGCGCTACCTCACGCCCATCGGCCCCATAAGCCTGGTGTACGGCCGGAAAACCGACCCCGAGCCCCAGGAGAGCCCGTACGAGTGGCATTTCTCGGTGGGCTACACGTTCTGATCGTCCGGAAGGCCCTTCCGGGACCGGTTTGAGGATTGACTTGCTACGCCTGTCGTGTAAACTGGAAGGGCCTCAACCAAAGATCACCCGATGGAAGAATACCTGGAGAAAGGAGAGCGGTGTGGCCCATTTCGATACCGCCCTGCGGGCATATACCTCGAAGAGGCTTGAGGAGATCGAGTCAGCGGACATCCTCGTCGGCATCCCCTGCTACAACAACGAAACCACCATCGATCACGTCATCCAGATGGTGACCCACGGCCTCGCCAAACACTACGAGGACATGAAGAGCGTGATCTTCATCGCCGACGGCGGGTCCACCGACGACACCCGCGAGCGGGCGAAGGAGTTCGAGATCAAGCCCTGGCAGGAGAAGATCGTGTCCATCTACCGGGGTACCGGGGGCAAGGGGACTGCCCTGAGATCGGTGTTCGAGGCATCCGAGCGGCTGGGCGTCAAGGTCTGCGCCGTGGTGGACTCGGACATCAGGAGCATGACGTCGAACTGGATGAAGTACCTCCTCGACCCGGTGCTCGAGAAGGGCTACCAGTTCGTGTCCCCTGTGTACATGCGGCACAAGTACGACGGCACCATCACCAACAACATCGTCTACAACCTCACCAGGGCACTCTACGGCAAGCGGATCAGGCAGCCCATTGGCGGCGACTTCGCCTTTTCCAGCGAGGTGGCCAGGTTCTACAACGACCAGGAGGTGTGGAGCACCGACGTGGCCAGGTTCGGCATCGACATCTGGATGAGCACGTCCGCCATCACCCACGACTTCCGCATCTGCCAGTCGAACCTCGGGGTGAAGATCCACGACGCCAAGGACCCGTCGACCCACCTGGGGCCCATGTTCAGGCAGGTCTCCTGGACCCTCTTCAGCCTCATGGAGGGCAGCGAGGATTTCTGGAAGGGCATCTCGGGCAGCACGCCCGTGGAGACCTTCGGCATGCAGGGGTACCGGGAGCCCGAGCCCGTGGCTGTGGACATCGATACCCTCGTGGAGAAGTTCAAGGTCGGGTTCCGCCACTTCGGGGTCCTGTGGAAGGAGATCTTCTCCCCGTTCTGCTACCGGGAGATCGAGAAGATCTCCGAGCTCAGGCCCCTCGAGTTCACGCTGCCCATCGAGACCTGGGTCATGGTCCTCTACGAGCTGGCCGCCACCTTCCACTCCTGGAAGAAGAACCGCTACAAGCTCGTGGACCTCGTGGAGCCGCTGTACTACGGCCGGGTGGCCAGCTTCGTGAACCAGACCAGGCACATGGACTCCTTCGAGGCGGAAAGGCTCGTGGAGCTCCAGGCACAGGCCTTCGAGGAGCACAAGCCGTACCTCATCAAGGTCTGGGACGAGAGGGCGGAGCAGGAGATTTCCGCCGCGTAGGCACAGGCACTCGATGAAAAAAGAAAGGGGCAGCCGAAGGGCTGCCCCGTGTTCGTTTCCGGGCCGAACCTTTCCTTACATCATGCCGCCCATGCCGCCCATACCACCCATGCCGCCGGGCATAGCCATCTCCTTCTTCTCTTCCGGAGACTCGGCGATCATGACCTCGGTGGTCAGCAGCAGGCCCGAGACCGAGGCCGCGTTCTGCAGGGCGGAGCGCACCACCTTGGTGGGGTCCACGATGCCTGCCTTCACGAGGTCTTCGTACTCGTCCACGGCCGCGTTGAAGCCATTGTTGCCCTTCAGGGCCTTTACCTTCTCCACCACGATGCCGCCTTCGAGGCCCGCGTTCACGGCTATCTGGCGCAGCGGCTCCTCGAGGGCCTTCTGGACGATCTTCACGCCGAACTTCTGGTCGTCGGGCACATCCAGCTTCTCGAGCTTGGGAATGCAGCGCAGGAGCGCCACGCCGCCGCCGGGAAGGAAGCCTTCCTCCACCGCCGCGCGGGTGGAGTGCAGGGCGTCCTCGACGCGGGCCTTCTTCTCCTTCATCTCGGGCTCGGTGGCAGCGCCCACCTTGATGACGGCCACGCCGCCGGCAAGCTTGGCCAGCCTTTCCTGCAGCTTCTCACGGTCGTAATCGGACTTGGTCTCCTCGATCTGGGCCTTGATCTGGGCGATCCTGCCCTGGATGGCCGAGCTGTCGCCGCTGCCTTCCACGATGGTGGTGTTTTCCTTGTCGATGATGATCTTCTTGGCGCTGCCGAGATCGGCCGGCGTGGCTGACTCGAGCTTGCGGCCGAGGTCTTCGGAGATGAGCTGGCCGCCGGTGAGGACGGCGATGTCCTCGAGCATGGCCTTGCGCCGGTCACCGAAGCCGGGGGCCTTCACCGCCGCGCACTTGAGGGTGCCCCTGAGCTTGTTCACCACGAGGGTGGCCAGGGCCTCGCCCTCGATGTCCTCGGCGATGATGAGGAGGGATTTGCCTTCCTTCGCGATGCGCTCCAGGATGGGGATGATGTCCCGCATGCTGGATATCTTCTTGTCGAAGATGAGGACTGAGGGGTTGTCCATGACGACTTCCATCTTCTCCGGGTCGGTGACGAAGTAGGGGGAGAGGTAGCCGCGGTCGAACTGCATGCCTTCCACCAGATCCAGCGTGGTCTCCATGCCCTTCGCCTCTTCCACGGTGATGACGCCTTCCTTGCCCACCTTGTCCATGGCGTCCGCGATCATCTTTCCCACTTCGGAATCGCCGTTGGCGGAGATGGTGCCGATCTGCTCGATCTGGCTCTTGTCTTCAACGGACTTGCTCATCTTCCTGAGCTCTTCCACCACTGCAGCAGTGGCCTTGTCCACGCCGCGCTTGAGCGCCATGGCGTTCATGCCTGCTGCAAGATACTTCAGGCCTTCGGTGTAGATGGCCTGGGCAAGGACCGTGGCGGTGGTGGTCCCGTCGCCGGCCACGTCGGACGTCTTCGAGGCGACCTCCCTGACCATCTGGGCGCCCATGTTCTCGAACTTGTCCTTCACCTCGATCTCCTTGGCGACGCTCACGCCGTCCTTTGTCACCGTGGGTGCGCCGAAGGCCTTGTCGAGGATGGCGTTCCTTCCCTTGGGGCCGAGTGTGGCCTTCACGGCATTGGCGAGCTTGTTCACGCCCGCGAGCATCTTTTCCCTGGCTTCCTGGCTATAAATGATTGACTTTGCGCTCATCTCGTTTCCTCCCTTACTTTTCTACGATCCCCAGGATATCGTCTTCCTTCATGATGAGGTACTCCTCGCCGTCGAGCTTGACCTCGGACCCTGCGTATTTGGAGAAGAGGACCTTGTCGTCCTTTTTCACGTCCATGGGCACGATCTTCCCGTCTTCGGTCTTCCTGCCGTTGCCCGCAGCGATGACCCTGCCGATCTGGGGCTTTTCCTTGGCGGTGTCGGGGATGATGATCCCGCCAGCGGTCTTTTCCTCCTCTTCAATGCGCTGCACGATTATCCTGTCCTGTAATGGCCGTATTTTCATCATGTACCCCCTAAAAGAATGTGTTGTTAGCACTCATAGAAGTTGAGTGCTAATATTCCATAAGGAAAATCGGGTTTGATGTCAATACCCGATTATTACTTGTTATCGCCGATGGAAGCGGGAGATGCCTGAAAAGGCGTTCCTTGCTCGTGATAACAAATGGGGATTGAAATTATCACGGCCGTACATGCGTAAAAAATGGAAAAGGGGCCGTGGGGCCCCGAGTCAGTCGGCTTGAGCGGCTTTTACCAGGTTTCCCGCAGGCTCGAACCTGTCGAGGGAGACCAGGAAGGTGCCCATGGTGTGGCTTGCCTCGACCTTGAGCACGTCCCTGCGGTCGTCGGCGGAGAGGTAGATCTTCACGTCGGCGGGCTTCTTCTTCCCGTCCTGGGGCTTTTTGTCCGGGTCCAGTGCCCTGGCCGAGGGCACGATGACCCACGCGTCCCGCCTGCTGCCCTGGACGTCCACGAGGACCCGGTCGATGCACTTGAGCTTCAGCTCGTAGCGGCTCTTGCCGGTGTAGACGTCGAAGGTCTGCTCCGAGCCGGTCTTCCACTCATAGCCCCTGGCGAGGTAGGTCGCTGAGAAGGGGTCCACCGTGAACCTCCCCGGGTTGATCCTGCGGAGCTCGTCGTCCTCCGGCCCCCCCTTCCTGACCACCTTCTCCGAGGTGTGGATGGAGCCGTCCCCCTGGAACCTGATGACGATGTCCTTCTCCTTTGATTTCACCTTCTGGGAGATCCTGGTCTCCCTTGGCGAAAGGGGGTCCATGTCCGTCAGGCTCTGGCCCTGGTAGCGGATCTTGTAGACGTAGTCGATCTTTTCCGTGGTCCTGGCCGAGACCTGCATCCGGTACAGGTCCCCTTCGCGCTGGATGTCGATGCACGCCGACCCGATACTCATGCCCTTGAACTCGAAGCAGTAATAATAGGTACCCAGGCGGGGCCTGAAGTCGGGGTCTCCCTGGGCCGCAGGCGACGGCCTGACCGTGTCCTCGACAAGGGCGTGCACCGCCGGCGACCACCCCATGATCAGTGCGGCCACGGCTGCCAGAACGATCCTGATCCTCTTTTTCCCGCTGCGCATGCTCCTCCCTCCCGATCCATTCCCTCTTCGAATTGCACCGTCATATCAAGGCATCAGCAGGTTATGAGCAATAAGCATACCATCGGGGGCCACCAAGCGGGCTGCGCCCCGGGGCACGGCCAGGGGGGCCGAACCGCGGGCTTCGTGCATGACGGGCAGGGCGCGGTCATGAAAGGGTGAGAACGGCCGTGCAGCGCGTAACTGTTGCAGGAACGACACAGGGCCTCAGAAGAGGCTTTCGGTGCTCTCGGTCCTGAGCAGGGGGATGACGTCGAGGATGCACTCCATCTGGCCCGTGACGATGATGTCGTCGCCCGGGGCCAGGGCATCGTCGCCGCAGGGGTTGAGGATGACGTCCGTGCCGCGCCGTATGGCCATGATGCTCACCCGGAAGCGCTTCCTCATCTCCAGCTCGGTGAGCGTCCTGCCTGCCGCAGCGCTCCCCGGCTTCACCTTGAGCGTGGTGATCTTGAAGTCGGGGACATAGCGCTCGATGTGGGACGACAGCGTGGCGTCGCCCGACAGGGTCCTCAGCATCTGGTACCCTCCGGCCCGCAGCTCGGCGATCATGCGCTCGATCTGGTCCTGAGGGATGAGGTACTCGGACAGGGCGCGGGAGAAGATCTCGATGGAGGTCTCGTATTCCTCGGGGATCACCTCGTCGGCGCCGAGCTCGTAGAGGGGCTTCACCTCCGAAACGAACCGGGTCCGGGCGATGATGTGGACCTTGGGGTTGAGGCTTCTGGCCAGGGAGGTGATCATCCGGGTGGCAGGGACGTCCGGGATGGCGATGACCAGCACCCGGGCCTGGGTTATGCCGACGTGCGCGAGCACCGCCTCCTGGGTGGCGTCCCCGTAGAAGATGGGCTCGCCTGCCGCCCGCTCGGTGCGCACAGTGTCAGGGTTGATCTCGAGGATCACGTAGGGGATGCCTGCCATGGAGGCCGCCTTGGAGACGTTCCTGCCGTTGACGCCGTAGCCGACGATGACGAGGTGGTCCGTGCAGGAGTCGGTGTCGTCGCACAGGGCCATGGTCTCGGAAGGCATCATGGCGTGCCTGAAGCGCCCCGGCAGCCTCAGGCTCATGAACCAGTCGGCGGTCCTGGGAGATACGCCGATGAGAAAGGGCGTGGCGGCCATGGTGATCAGCGAGATGGCCAGGAAGTACTGGTAGTGCATGGGGCTCATGAGCCCGTACGAGAAGCCGGCCTGGCTCAAAACGAACGAGAATTCCCCCACCTGGGCCAGCGACAGGCCCACCAGCACGGAGATGCGCAGCGGGAAACCCAGGCCGAACACGGAAACCGCGCCGGTGAAGAACTTGAGGAACATGATTCCCCCGGCGAAGGCCAGGATGACCCAGAGGTGCTTGCTGAGGAACGACATGTCCAGGAGCATGCCGATGGATATGAAGAAGATGCTCACGAACACGTCCCTGAAGGGCAGGATGCGTCCCAGGGCATCGTGGCTGAACTCGGACTCCGAGATGATGAGCCCGGCCAGGAACGCGCCCAGCGCCAGCGAGAGGCCCAGCGAATAGGTGAGCCAGGCCACGCTCAGGCAGATGAGGATGAGGCTCATGAGGAAGAGCTCGCGGCTGCGTGTCCGCGCCACCAGGTTCAGGAACGCGGGCACGATCCATTTGTACCCCAGGAAAAAGAGCACGATGAGCGCGACCCCCTTCAGCAGGAAGACCAGGGGCGTATCGTGCATCTGGGCCGACTTCCCTGCCAGAAAGGGTATGGCGAGCATGATGGCCAGCACCGAGATGTCCTGGAAGATGAGGATGGCCAGGGTGTTTCTCCCCTGGGGCGAGCTGGTCTCGGCGCGCTCGTCGAGGATCTTGAGCACGATGGCCGTGGAGCTCAGGGATATGAGCAGGGATACGAGGATCGATTCGGGTATTCCGAGCCCCAGCGTGACCGCGAAGGCGAAGGCCAGGACCGTGGTGAAGACCATCTGGAGCGTCCCGCCCAGGAACACGTATTTCCTGATCTGCATGAGCCCCTTGAGCGAGAATTCTATGCCGATGGTGAAGAGCAGGAGGACCACGCCGAACTCGGAGACGAGCTCGACCTGCTGGTTCGACTGGATCAGCCCGAGGCCCGACGGGCCGGCCAGGATGCCGGTGAGGAGGAAGCCGATGATGGAGGGCACCTTCAGGCGCAGGAAGAGCAGGAGCACCGCGCAGCACAGGGCGAAGACCGTGATCAGGTTGGAAAGAAAGAGGTTTTCCATATGGAAGGCGATCCTATCGTGAAAAGGGAAAAGACACAAGGACCGTCACTCATGAAATTAAAAAATATCGGTCCTGAGTGGTCTGTAAAAAACAAATCGTTTTCATTCCCTGAAGATACACGAAAAATTATAGTAAAGATTATTTTTCGCGTTTCCGAAAGAGCATGCATTGAATTCAGGGATCTGAATTCCAATTCATGAGCAGGGAGTGCATCAATGAAAAGGAGTATGAAAATCCTGTTTCTCAGGCCTTTATTGTTCCAGGAGTCCATCACCGCCTTTGTCGTCGTGCCCATGCTGGTGGTCATGTTCATGAAGTTCTCGGAAGGCGTGAGCAACAACCTCCTGGAGGTCGCCATGGGGGCGGCTGCGGCAGCACAGCTCGGGCTGGTGCTGGGCTGTATCGTGAAGTTCTTCCTGGTGCGGCCGGCCATGCGGGCCATGGAAACGGAGTCCCCGGAGGTCCACGAAGTGCAGCACGCGGTGCGCAAGGCGGCCCTGCTGCCCATCGTCGAGGCCGTCACGGTGTTCCTGCGGTTCGGCCTCACGGGCAATCTGATCGCCATCGTGCCGCTCTATTTCAAAGGATACATCAACGGGTACGAGGTGGCTGCCGGCTGCAACGCCCTGATCATGGTCGGCCTGCTCGTCATGCCCTTCTTCTACCTCGCTGCAGAGAACAGCCTGGTGCCCTTCTTCCAGAAATGCAGGATGGAAGGCGTCCTTGACAGCGACATGCGGTACTTCCGCTTCAGCCTGAACAAGAAGATCCTCTGCACCATCCTGTTCACCGCCATTCCTCCCATCGGGATCATGCTGGGGATCATCTTTTTGTCCATCGCCAATGGCCTCGACATGAGCTCCATGGTCCTGGGGTTCGTGGTCATGGGCATGCAGATCACCCTCCTGACCTTCATCAACGGGTACCTCATCACCCGGAGCCTCACCCTGTCCGTGGGCAGGATGTCTCTCATGTTCGAGGACATGGCCAGGGGCCAGGGCGACCTCACGAAGCGGCTCCACGTCTCGGGCCTGCACGAGGTGGGCAAGCTTGCCTTCTGGTTCAACAGATTCATGGAAGACATGGAGATCATCGTGGCCCACGTGATGGAGACGTCCATGCAGCTCCATCAGGCCATCCAGGAGGTGAGCTCCGGATCGCAGGACCTGTCCCAGGCGACCCAGGAACAGGCGGCGTCCGTTGAGGAGATCTCGGCATCCATCGACCACATGCAGGGCATCGTCCAGCACAACGCGAGCCTCGTGAGCGAGGGCAGAGAGACGTCGAATGCCGTCACCAAGCTCATCGACCACAGCAAGGGCCTGTTCGTCAAGCTCTCCACCGCCATCGACGACGTCACCAGGGACTCGGAGAGGATCGGGGACATCGTGTCCACAGTGAACGAGGTCGCATTCCACACGAACCTGCTGGCGCTCAACGCCTCGGTGGAGGCGGCACGGGCAGGTGAGCACGGCAAGGGGTTCGCCGTGGTGGCGGGCGAGGTCAGGTCTCTGGCCCAGCGGTCAGCGGAGGCGGCCAGCGAGATCAAGGCCCTCATCGAGAGCACGGTCGACAGGATCAAGAACAGCGACGAGATGATGAAGAAGACCTCGTCCTCCTTGGAGGAGCTCATGAGCAGGATGGATTACTTCTTCCGGATGATGGAGGTGATCAATGTTTCGAGCTCGGAGCAGTCGCAGAACATCGGCGAGCTGAGCAGGGCCATCGTGCAGATCGACGGCTCGACCCAGCACAACGCCTCCACCGTGGAGGAGCTGGCGAGCACGCTCGACAACCTGCGCGTCATGGCCTCCGTACTGGCCGAGGACGTGAAGAAGTTCAAGACGACGTCGCAGGAGCACAGGGCGGGAGAGGAAGTCTGGTAGATCGTAGATCTTCCCCGCTATCGGCACCCCCCCTCTTCATCGGGGTCGGGGTCGGTATCGAAAAGCTCGAAAAGGGGAGAGATTTATTTTTTCAGAAAATAAATCTCTCCCCTTTTTTTCTGAAGAAAATCGGGATCGACCCCGATACCGACCCCGACCCCGAACGGATTGTGCTGCGGGGCTCTATTCCGTTTACGTGCGCTTGGGCATGAGGACGATCTCCATGCGGCGGTTCTTGGCCCTGCCCTCGGGGGTGGCGTTGTCCGCGACGGGGCGGTGCTCGCCGTAGCCGGCAGCGCTTAAGTGCTTCGGATCGACGCCCTCGGCCACGAGTATCTTCACCACGGATATGGCCCGGGCAGCCGAGAGCTCCCAGTTGCTCGGGTAGGTCCTTGCAAGCCTGCCGGTGATCTGCACGTTGTCGGTGTACCCGGCCACGACGATCTCCTGGTCCGTCGTGTTCTTGAGCACCTCGGATACCTTGCGCAGGGCCTCGACACCCTCGGGCTTCACGTCGGCCTTGCCGGAATCGAACAGGATGGACTCCACCATGGTCAGGGTGAGCTTGCCCTCGAGCTCCTTGAGCGCCACCTGCTTCGAGTCGAGCTCAGCCTTCATGGCCTCCTGCATCTTCATGAAGGAATCGCTCTGCTCCCTGGCCTTGACCTCCTTCTCCCTGAGCGCGGTCTCCTTCGCCTTCAGCGCGGCATCCTTGCCCTTCAGGGAGGACTCCAGGGTTTTAACCTCGGCCTCCTTAAGCTTGAGCTGGGACTGAGCCAGGCTCAGGCTGCCCCGGCAGGTCTCGTTCTCCCTGGTGAGCTCCTCGATCATGGTCTTCTGGTCCGCGGTCTCGATGCGCAGCTGCTTGAGCTCAGCGCACCCTGAAAGGGAAAAAAGGAAGAATACGGCACATACTCCTGCTGTCATGCTCCTCATCGCTCATGCTCCTTTCTCGTCAGTGCCCGGCATCCTCAATCGTGCTGGTCCCTGCATAAGAATCCTTCCGGGCCGGTATGTCAGAACAGGTGGACCGTTTTTTTATAACGCCTGAGCAGGGGCCTGGCAAGCCTTTTTGCAGGCACGGCCTCGGACGGTCTCAGAGCCTGAGGTCTGCCCGGACATTCTCCCGGTACAGGCTTTCGATCTTTTCCGCAGCCTCGAGGGCCTCCCTGCTCTCGGTCCTGGGCACCTTGATGAGGAGCCTGATGTAGAGGTCGCCCCGTGCCCCGGTCTTCGGGTTGACCGCCCCCTTTCCCCTGACCTTCAGGCGCTGGCCGCTCTGGCTCATGCGCGGCACTTTCACCCGGATATTGCCGTCAATGGTGGGGACCGTGATGGTGCCCCCTTCGACGGCCTCGCGAACCGTGATGGGGACCTCCATGGAGAGGTCGTCTCCTTCACGGCGCAGGAAGGGGTGGTCGGCCACATGGATGGTGATGTAGAGGTCTCCGGGCCTGCCCCGTGGGCCGCCGGGCTCCCCCTTGCCGGCGAGCTTGAGCCTGAACCCCTCCCTGACCCCGGCCGGGATGGTCACCTTGATGCGCTCGAGCCCCTCGATGATGCCGTCTCCCAGGCAGGTGGGGCATTCCCTTCCCACGCGCCCGCTCCCCCCGCAGCGCGGGCAGGTCTTGGTGAACCTGGCCGCGCCCCTCGACACGCTCATCCTTCCAGTCCCGCCGCAGACCGCGCAGGTTGCCTGGCCTGCCTTGGGGTCGCTTCCGGTGCCGTGGCAGGTGGGGCACGAGCGGGCCTTGTTCAGGGACACCTCCGTGGTCATGCCCTTGAGCGCGGAAACGAAGTCGATGGTCAGGCTCGACTCGATGTCGCTGCCCCGGTATGCCTCGGGAGAGGTGTACCCCCCTCTGCCGAACCCGAAATCGAACCGAGATCCGAAGAGGTCCTCGAAGGAGCGGAAGCCCCCGTACTCCTCCTCCCCTCCCCAGCCTTCCCGGGACGGCCCCCCGTACCGCCGGTACTCGCGTGCCGCCTCGGGGTTGAAGCCGGGCCTCAGGGACTCTTCGCCGAACTCGTCGTACAACGCGCGCTTCTGTTCGTTGCCGAGCACCTCGTAGGCGTTGCTGATCTCCTTGAACCGCTCTTCCGCCTCCTTGCTTCCGGGGTTGAAATCGGGATGCCATTTCCTGGACAGCTTCCTGTACGCGGCCCTGATCTCCCCGGCCGTGGCGCCCTTTTTCACTCCCAGGATCTCGTAGAGATCTCTTGCCATGGCTCACCCCCGGAGCCCCTTCGCCCGGTGACGCGGGTCCGCCTTCCCCTGACCGGCCGCTCGACCTTCTCCTCCGCCTGAGCGTCGATGCTGTCGAGCTCCTCCTTGAGCCTGATTGCCCAGCCCTCCAGCTCTTGCCCCTGAAGCCCCACCGGTACCTCGATCCCCTTTCCCACCACCAGGCATACCCGGCTGAAGGGGAAGGGGGTCTCGAAGCGGTCCCATCTCCCCTTGGCCACGAATCGAGGGCGGGAGGCCACCGAAGCCGGCACCACGGCCATGCCGAGGTCTGACGAAAGCTGGACCGACCCCGCCTTGAACACCCGGCCCGGCCCCTGCGGGCCGTCTGCAGCCACTGCGCCGGCGCCGTAGTGCCGGATCGCCTTCGCCATGATGCTCACCGCCCTCTTGCGGGCATGCTCCGGGATCAGGATGCATTCGTACCCGAACCGCCTGCAGATCTCGGCGATCACCTCGCCCCTGAAGGAGCAGCTGGCGAAGATGCACCCGTGCAGGCCCTCGAGGAGCGCAAAGAGCGCGAGATACTTTCCGTGCCAGAAGGAGACGAGGACCGGCTCAGGGCCTGCAAGGCGCTCCCTGAGGGTCTCGATACCAAAGGCCTGCGTGCGCCAGGAGGTCTTCAGCAGGCGTATGGCCAGCGAGACGAGCCAGCCCAGGAAGCGGGCACGGACCCCGGAGTGCCTGGCCAGCAGGGACTGGAGATCCGCGTCCTGAGGAAGGTCCACGCGGCAGGCGTAGAGCTCGCGGGACGCGGGCGCCGCAGCCTGCCCGAGGGCAAGGGCCGCGTTCTTCGCGATCAGGACATTGGCATCGATGACACGTGCGGGGCGGGGGACGCTGGAGGACGGCACCCGGTGCCCTGAGCAGAGGGACTGGTAGAGGCTTGTGACCTCGTCCACGCACCTCTCCATGTCGAACCTCGCCACGGTCCGCCTGAGCTCATCCTCCATCTGCCTGCGGCCGCCGGGATCCAGCGACCTGACCCACAGAAGGGCGCGGACGAACTGAAAGACATCCGTGCCCGCTATCAGTCTGCCGGTTACGAAATCGGTCACCACGTCTTTGACCCCGGGGCCGTTGAGGGCCACGACGGGCAGGCCCGAGGCAAAAGCCTCCATGAGCACCAGGCCCTGCGTCTCGCTCCGGGATGCGAAGGCGAACACGTCCATGGCCCCGTAGGCATGGGGCAGCTCGTCCTCGCCGAGGATGCCCGTCATGTGGACCCGGGCATCCAGGCCGTGCCGGCCGAGGACCTTTCTCATGTACCCCTCCATGGGCCCGACGCCGGCGATGAGGGCGTGGTCGCGGGGGTTGGCCTGCAGGTAGTGCGACAGGGCCAGGGTGAGGAACTCGAGGTTCTTTTCCCTGGCAAGCCTCCCCACGTGCCCGACCACGAAGGCGTCTTCGGGGATGGAGAACCTTTTCCTGAAGTCCTTCCCGTTCCCCCCGGAGAAGCGGCCGCGGTCGATTCCGGTGGGGATGACGGAAACCGGGCTCCTCACCCCGCGGTATCTGAGGAGGGACACGACGGAGTCGCTGGGTGCGATGACGTGGTCGCTTACATTGCAGTAGGAGACCGCGAGGCTTACCACGAAGCGCTTCAGGAGCACGGAGTCTCCCGGGACGTAGTGCGTGTAGAGCTCGTAGAGGGTGTGGTGGGTGAACACCAGGGGAACGCCGAAGCATGCCGCGTACCGCAGCGCGGAATTGCCCAGGAGATAAGGATGATGGGAGTGGACGATGTCCGGGGCGAACCCGCGCACAGCCCTGGCAAGGAGAACGGGCGCGGGCAGGGGGACGGAAAAACCGGAGCCGTTGAAGTTCAGCAGGGAAGGGACTCTGAGCACACCGGGCTCGTGGGCCGGTGCGCCCTCGAAAAGCGGTGCCACCACCAGCACGCTGTGCCCCCGGGCCTTCAGCGCGTCCACGAACCTGTGGACGCTCCTGGCCACCCCCCCGACGTGGGGCGGGAAGGTGTTCGTGAACACGAGGATCTTCATGTCCCGCCCTTCCAGGTGAGGGTGACGCCCGGCTCGTTCGGGCCCGGGACAAAGGAGTCGAACCCCGGCACGGCCACCTCGATGGCAGGGGGGCTCCTGCGCCAGTCTCCGTGCCAGCTCACCTCGAGGCCCTCGTCCCCGGGCACGAACGTAACGCTCACCGTGCCGAAGGCAGTGGGCGCCGGGCCGAAGGATATGGGGGACCTCTTCCGGTACCAGGCCGGGAAGACGCCGGACCCGAGATAGAGCTTGTTGCCTTCCTCCCGCAGGAAGCTGTTGCGGACCATGAGCACCCATTCGGCTGCAGCCCAGGCGTGGTTGCCGTCGCCCATGCAGCCCCCCAGCGTCCTGGGATGGACGGCCTCGGGCCACTGTCCGGTGGGTGAGGCCAGGTCGGCGACGGTGCGCACCAGATCGAGGGAAACCGTCTTTCCGGCCCGCATGAACACCTGCGCGAGGTGCAGCGTCAGGTAGGGGTTGATGCCCGAGTGGATGATGTCGAGGAAGAACCCGTCGTTGACCATGCAGGTGTCGAAGAGGAAATCGGCAGTGTCGAGGAGCCGTTCGTCGCGGGGGGAAAAGAGCTGCAGGGGGTAGCCTGCCACCAGGGAGCCTACGGCGCCGGAGTCGAGGCGCCGGTAGGGGGAGGCGGGCATGCCCGGGCGGCCCTGCGCCTGAGCCACCTTCGACAGGCTCTTCTCGATGGCGTTCAGGAAGAGCATGGATTCGTCCCGGAGGATGTCCGCCTTGCGGAAGCTCCCGTAGAGCTCGAGGAGCTCAGCCGCGGAACGCAGGCCCGCAACGCCCCAGAAGTCGTCCCAGTAGTAGTAGTCGTTGGGGCCGAGGTGCTCGGCGCTGAAGCCGGGGGGGAAGAGGCCAGCATGGAGCGCCTCCGCGTCCCCTGTCCCTCGCTTGTTCAGGATCCACCTGGCGCCCTTGATGACCGAGCTGCGCCATTCTCTCTTCGGGGGCCTGCCCGAGAGCTGGCAGTACCGGTTGAAGGTCCACAGGGCCTCCCCGTTCGAGTCCCACTCGCCTTCCTGCGACAGGAAGAACCCGTTTGCGAGCTGGCGCTGCGGATAGCTGTCCAGCACCCTCTCCACGCGGTCGAACAGCCCCAGGCACATGAGCGCGTGGAGCATGAACGCCGCGTCCCTGAACCAGAACCTCCTGTACGTGTACGGGCCGGGGTATACGGACCTGCCGGGGCAGAGGAGGACGAGGGTGCGGGCCGCCTCTTCGTAGAGCTCCTGGATCCTCCGCTCCGGTATGCTCGCAGGGGTGCAGCCCTCGAGCGCCTGCTCCCAGCTCACCGGAACGTGGTTCGCGCGGGTCTTGCGTCGGCTGTCTCCCAGCGGCACTCTCACCTTCACCCTCCGCGTCCTCGCGCTGCCCAGGGGATAGAGCGCAGCAGCGCTCGCCATGCCCACCCTGCACTCCACCGACGTCTCGTGCCCTTCCTCGAAGAGCCTCGTGTGCACGTCGCCGCGGCGGTAAAAGGAGAAGCGCCGGGAAGTGGGCACGGGATCGAGGGTGAGCTCGCGGTACCCGTCAACGACAAAGGTGGATTCGTCCCTGCCCAGGGCGATGGTGTTGATGAAGCTCACCCCCTCGGGGTTGTAGGGGCGGATGGATATCGCCAGCCAGTGGTCGCTCAAGCCCCTGGCCTCGAGGTCCATCACGCACGTCGGCATGCCCCCTTCGAGCACGACCCCGATGTGCGAACGGAGCTCCATGCCGGACGACCAGGTGTGGGTCGAAACGGCCAGGCCTTCGCCCATGTCCAGGTCCTGGGCTGAGGAGACGGCCCGGGAGGGATAGAGGTCAGGCCCGCCGGGCCTCGCGATCCAGGCGTCCAGCGACCAGCCGTCCCAGAAGGGGGTCAGCAGCCCCCGGGGATCCACGATGGGGAAGCTGTCGAGGTCCGGCAGGCCCACCGCGGTCCAGTTGCGGTGGGTGACGTTGATGTGGGTGAGCAGGAACGACCGGGGGGTGAACGAGATGTCCGTGGGGTCGTACTGCCGCTCGACCCAGTAGGGCCAGACCCAGTCGAGGTTGTGCTGGATGGCGCTGGTGTTCAGGAACCCCCTGGCGTGGAAGACCATGCCGGACCTGAGCATCTCCAGGGGCACCCGGATGTCTGCGGGCTGGGAAAAGGCCTCGAACCTGTAGAGGATCTTCACGGGGTCGATGAACCCGCCCGCCCGCGCAAGGGAGCTGAGCAGATACCTCCAGGGGACCCATCTGTGCCACACGGGAACCTGTTCCTCCTGTCAAAGGGGTTGGCTGAAAACGGCCGACATTCGGTAAGGCAGGGTGCCTGGAGCCTGCCTTGTCCTGATAATGACAATAGTAGTCCGGCGTTCTTGATTCACAACTCCGAGGCTGTTAGATAGAAATGACAAGGGAGGTTGGCGTGATAGAGTTCTGGATGTGCTTTGTCCCGCTCTTCGTCGCCGTGGACGCCATCGGCTCCATGCCCCTGTTCCTGGGGCTGACCCAGGGCATGTCTCTGAAGGACGTCACCACGGTCATCATCGAGTCCGTGCTCACCGCCGGCGTGGTGGCCATCGCCTTTCTCTTCGGAGGCACGGCCCTGCTGCGTCTCCTGGGCATCACCATCGCGGACTTCATGGTCGCAGGGGGCGTCATCATCTTCGCCATCGCCATCGGCGACCTGCTTTCCTCGGACACGCCCGAGCGGAAACTGCTGGAAGGCCGCCTCGGTGCTGTGCCCCTGGGCGTTCCCCTCATCACCGGTCCGGCCGTGCTCACCACCTCGCTCCTGCTGCTGGACACCTACGGGTGGGCCACGACCGCGGGCGCGCTGCTCGCCAACATCGCCATCGCGGGCCTCCTGTTCTTCTTCGCGGGCCAGCTCACCCGCGTCCTGGGCAGCGCCGGCGCCACGGTCATCTCCAAGGTGGCGAACCTGCTCATGGCGTCCATCGGGGTGATGATCATCAGGAAAGGCCTCGCCCAGCTCCTGGGAAACCTCGCCGGCGCGGTGGGGACCTGACCGGGACCCTTCACGCGCACGCTTGAACCGCGGGGCTGCTGAGGCTCTCTCTGTGTACCCTTGTTGCATTCGGGGTCGGGGTCGATCCCGATTTCCCTTTCGACCCCGATACCGACCCCGACCCCGATGAAGGCGGGAAAACTTTCAGCCAACCTTGCGTAATGAGAAGGAAAGCGGCGCTGAACCCGGCCCGGGAGCTGAACCCCCTTGCCTTGACCGGGCGTTTGTGACAATACGGTTTCCGAGAAGCGCTGAAGCGCGGCATCTGAGAGGAAGGGATCGGAGGAGACAGGCATGCATCCGTGGAAGGGTAGTGTTCGAGGGGGGCTGGTTTTCGCTTTCGTGCTCGTCTGGCTCCTGGGTTTCGGCCCGGGGAGCCTTGCCGCGGGGCCAGGGGACAAGGGCCTGACTGCCGGCGTCGTATCGGCGGAGGGAACGGGGTCCGGCGACACGTACAGCGAATCCGCCGCCGTCAAGAGCGCCACGGATGCCGGCATGAGGATCTCGGAGGACATCGACTCCCTCGGCAGGGAGATCCCGGGATTCTTCGGGAGCTGGGCAGGGAAGGGGGCCTTCAAGTCCATCACCTACCTGGACCTTCTCGCCAGCCTCGTGCTCCTGTTCCTCGTCTTCCTCGTCAACCGGATCATCAGGTCCTACATCGACGGGAGGGTCAGGGACCTCCTGGCCAGGAACGGACGGTTCGCCGAGATCAGGTCGTTCTGGGATGCGCTGAGCAGGCCGCTGTCGCTCTTCATCCTCGTCTACGGCACCTTCCTCGCGCTGTCGCCCATCCTGCTGGAGCTCAAGAAGGTCGAGAGCCTGTCCATGGCCTACCTCGTGGCCAGCAAGGCCGCCGACTTCGCGGGCTACATCGCCATCTTCTGGTTCATCTACCGGCTGGCGAACGTCCTGGAGTCCTTCCTCAGAAAGAAGGCGTTCGCCACCGAGTCCCACCTCGAGGACACCCTCGTGCCGCTCCTGGGCAGGACCGCCAGGATCTTCGTCGTGATCATCGGTGCGGCCATCGTGGTGAAGAGCCTCACAGGACTCGACTTCGGGCCCCTGCTGGCCTCCCTGGGCATCGGCGGCATGGCGGTGGCCTTTGCGGCGAAGGATTCCATCGGCAACTTCCTCGGTTCGCTCACCATCCTCTTCGACAAGCCCTTCACCGTGGGTGATCGGATCGTGCTCGAAGGCCGCGACGGCGTGGTGGAGGAGCTGGGATTCAGAAGCACCCGCATCCGCACCGCGACCGGGAGCCTGGTGTCCATCCCCAACGAAAAGATCATCAACACCCTGGTGGAGAACATTGGCAGGAAGCCCTACGTCAGGTGGACCGCGAACCTGTTCATCGCCCCGAGCACGCCGCCGGAGAAGGTGGAGCGTGCGGTGGAGATCGTCAGGGAAATCCTGCGCGATCACGAGGGCATGGCCCGGGAATGCCCTCCGAAGGTCCATTTGAGCGGCTTCGGCGAGAGGTGGCTCACCATCACGATCACGGCCTGGTACCACCGGGGCGGGGCCGGGACCTACGAGGAGTGGCTCCAGAAGACCTGCCTGAAGGTGCTCACGTCCTTCAGGGACGAGGGGATACGGCTCATCGGCGGCAAGTAGGGACTGACTTGCACAATATTGTCGCAAAAAACCGCTGTCCGCACTCTGCCCGAAGCTCATCATGAAATGGTTTAAGTCGTGAGAAGCGGCTTGCAGACAGGTGTTCCAAGGCTCAAAAGCGTTTCACGTCCACATGGTATCCTCATTGCATTTTCCATGGGAAGGGAGTAAGAAGCCCGCATGCCGGGTTGAACGCATCAGGACGTGCGGCACGCACTGCATCGCCGTGGTCCTCTACCGCCGGCGGTGACGGGGCGGCTTCCCGCTATTGACACGAAAAGGGGCATGGGAGCGGCAATGATCGACCACTTAGACGACCACCTCCACGAGGAATGCGGGGTCTTCGGCATCTTCGGCGATCCCGAGGCGTCCGAAAAGACCTACCTGGGACTGTACGCGCTCCAGCACCGCGGACAGGAAAGCGCGGGCATCGCGTCCACGAACGGACAGGACATCAAGCTGAGGAAAGGCCTCGGTCTCGTGTGGTCCGTGTTCTCGGACCCGGAGTCCATGCCTCCGCTTAAGGGCACGTCCGCCATCGGCCACAACCGCTACTCCACCAAGGGCTCCACGGTCATCATCAACGCGCAGCCGCTGTCCATCGAATGCAAGGCAGGGAAGATCGCCCTGGCCCACAACGGCACCATCACGAACGCTTATGAGCTCAGGAAAGAGCTCGAATCCGAGGGCGCCATCTTCCAGACCACCTCGGACAGCGAGCTGCTCCTGCACCTCATAGCCCGGTCAAAGAAAGACACCTTCCTCGAGATGGTCAAGGACGGGCTTTCCCGGATCGTGGGTGCCTACTGCTACCTCCTGCTCACCCCGGAGGCCCTCGTCGTGGCCAGGGACCCCCACGGGTTCAGGCCCCTGTCCCTGGGCAGGACCGACGGCGCGTACGTCGTGGCGTCCGAGACCTGCGCCTTCGACATCATCGGGGCGGAGTACCTCAGGTCGGTGGAGCCCGGCGAGATCCTGGTCATCGACTCGAAGGGCCTTGCCTCCCACAGGATGCCGCCCGCGCCGAAGCTCTCCTTCTGCATCTTCGAGCACATCTATTTCTCCAGGCCCGACAGCCTGGTGTTCGGCGAAAAGGTCGACAAGATCCGCAGGAGGCTCGGCAAGCAGCTCGCCCAGGAGTCGCCCTGCGATGCCGACATCGTCATCTCCGTGCCCGACTCGGGCAATACCGCCGCCCTGGGCTATGCCCGGGCGTCCGGGATCAAGTACGAGATCGGCCTCATCCGGAACCACTACATCGGCCGCACCTTCATCGCCCCCCACCAGGACAGGCGCAAGCTCGACGTGCGGGTGAAGCTCAACCCCGTGGCCGGCGTCATCGAGGGCAGACGGGTGGTGCTCGTGGACGACTCCATCGTCCGGGGAACGACCATGCGCCAGATCGTCCAGCTCCTGCGGTCGAAGGGCGCCCGGGAGGTCCACGTGAGGATCTCCTCGCCGCCCATCTGCTTCCCGTGCTACTACGGGATCGACATCTCGACCTCATCCGAGCTCATCGCCTGCAGCCGGAAGGTGAGCGAGATCGCCGACTACCTGGGGGCCGACTCCCTGGCCTACCTCTCCATCGAGGCCATGCTTCAGACCGTGGACGACGGGAGCCGCTACTGCACCGCGTGCTTCTCCGGGAGCTACCCCACCACGGTGCCGGTGGATTTCGACAAGTTCCAGTTCTGAGAGGGGCCCTTTTTCCCGCTCCCCGGCATGGGACAAATTTGGCAAAGCCCTTTTCGTTGGGCCAAAAATGTTCCTCTCGGCGGTCGGTCCCTGCTTGAGCACGGGTGTCGGCGGGTCTTCCCCATCGACCCCCATGATCTGCCCGGGCAGCCATGCGACCCTGTCCCGGTGCGCTGCAAGCGGACCCGGCGCCCGTCCCTGCGGCAGGCCCTTTCGGCGCGCTTTACAGTACCCGGTTTTCATGCTAAATTTTTGCACCGCATCGTTCAGGGCGCTTGGCATGAAGGTTGCTGAGCAAGGAAACGACAGCTTTCACGGGTTGTGCCTGCGGCCGCATGGAGAGTGCCTTTCCGTGAGCCCCCGTGGACTGACACACAACTTCTGAACCAAGGAGGAACATATGGCTTTCATTGGTGAGGACCTTTTCCACTTCCAGGCTTCTCTCGTTCAGTCAGGCAGTTCATTCGAAGAGTTCATCAAGAAGAACTACGTCGAGAAGTGGGTGAACGAGGCGCTCTATTCGGCAATGAACATACGCACGTCCTTTGTCGTTGCCATCCACAATTTCCTTGCCAAGGAAGGTCTCATGAATCTCGAGCGGGTCCTGATGAGCCCGGTGACGGACCCGCTTGCCCACGACGTCGAGCACGTGCCCACCATCCACTACAAGGGCATGCCCTACGTGTCCACGCACTCGATGATCTACTCGAAGTTCCTCGCGTGCTTCAATCCCAAGGTCAAGGGCATCTTCGTGGACTCGCCCAACATCCGCCTGGAGATCGAGAGCCCGCAGCGCAAGCAGCGGGGAAAGTACCTCATCGACTTCTCCCAGATCGACGTCGAGCTCAGGAGAAACCGCGGCATCGGCCTCGAGGAGTACAAGAAGTCCCCTGAAAAGGTCAAGGCGATCCTGAAGGAGGACTACGAGCGCATCATCGACTTCTTCGAGCGCATGATCATCGCGGCCGTGACCGCCATAGCCGATGCCAACGAGGACGACCTGAAGGCCCTGGGCGTCGCCCTTGAGGTGCCCAAGCAGCCGTTCCCGCGCATCAGGCACACCGATGCCCTGAAGAAGCACGGCAAGGCGGACCTCGACGCGAAGAGCGGAAGCGACGTGGACGGCCAGTTCTTCTGGGTAACCGGCCTCCTGCGGGAAAACTACGACCTCATCTACCCCTACCTGCTCCCGGACGGCACCCGTCTCCCGCTGTCCTCGTTCGAGTCGGACATGATCTACAACTACGACATCTGCGCGAAGTCCCTCATCAGGGACACGAACACGTACACCCCGGCCCTGGAGATCCTCTCGGGCGCCATCCGCGAGTGGCTCTACGAGCCCATCATCTACCGGCTCATCGACAATAAGATCATTCCCGAGGCGCCGATCTTCAACAACGGCGTGCTGGAGAACATCGCCATCCTCGACGGGTACGGGCCCTTCCTCACCGCCGTGGCCATGACCGACTGCGACGGCAGGCCCTACTTCCCGGAGACCATGGGCGGGGGCATCGGGGTGGAGCGCTCGCTCTACGCCATGCTCAAGGGACCGAAGATCGAAAAGATCGACGACATCACCTGCTTCGGCAAGAACCCGGACTCGTACCCCATCTTCCTCTTCTAGGGAAGGGGGGGCCTGCCGGAAAGAGGCAGGAAGCACCGGAAAGGGCGGCACGACCGGGGGAGGCCCCGGTCGTGCTTTTTTATCCCGGGACCTGCTCGGGTCTTTTGCGGGCTTGGGTGTTTTTCCGTGCACCCGGCACTATGTTATGTATAGTTGATGAGGATTCATGATCTGGAGTTGAAGAGGAGAGGGGGACATGGCTGACAGAGACCTCGACAAGCTGGCCATAGACAAGGGCGCAAAGGAGAAGCGGGTCCGGAAGCGCTTCAAGCCGGGGTACCGGGCCGTTGCGGCTGTGGTCGCCGTCCTCGTGCTCGTCCTGCTCGCCTGGGCCTTCCTCAACCGGGGCGTGGAGGTGCGCGTCACCACCGTGAGCGAGGTCTTCCCCTCGCAGGTGCTCTCGAAGCTCAGCGCCAGCGGATACGTGGTGGCGCAGCGCAAGGCGGACGTGGCCACGAAGGTCACGGGCCAGCTCGTGTCCCTGAAGGTGCAGGAGGGGAGCGTGGTGGAGGAGGGCCAGATCATCGCGGTCATCGAGAACGACGACGCCCGGGCGGTGGTGGCCCAGAACAGGGCGAACCTGAACGTCGCCCGTCAGCAGGTGCAGCAGACCAAGGCCAGCCTCGAGGACGCCCGGCTCACCTTCAACCGCATGCGGGAGCTGGTGAAGACGGGGGCGGTGTCCCGCTCGGAGTTCGACTCGGCGAGGACCCGCTATGAGGCCGCCGGGGCCGCCTACGACGCGGCGAAGGCATCGGTGAAGGCCGCCGACGCGGCCCTCAGGAACGCCCAGGTGACGCTCTCGTACACCGAGATCAAGGCGCCCTTCGACGCGGTGGTGCTCACCAAGAACGCGGACGTGGGGGACATCATCACCCCCATGGGCGCGGCGGCGAACGCGAAGGCGGCGGTGGTGTCCATCGCCGATCTGTCCTCGCTCCAGGTGGAGGCGGACGTCTCCGAGGCGAACATCGGCCAGGTGAGCCAGGGCCAGCCCTGCGTCATCACCCTCGACGCCCTCCCCGCGGAGCGGTTCGAAGGCACGGTCGCGAGCATCGTGCCCACCGTGGACCGCACCAAGGCCACCGTGCTCGTGAAGGTGAGCTTCAAGGAGCTCGATCCGCGCATCCTCCCGGAGATGAGCGCCAAGGTGGGCTTCCTGGCCCGGCCCCTGCTCCCCGGGGAGATGAAGCCCCGGGTCATGGTGAGCTCGAAGGCGGTGGTGCGCGAGGACGAGGGGGAGGCGCTCTTCCTCGTCAAGGGATCGAGGGCCGAGAAGGTCAGGGTGAGCACGGACGGGAGGTTCGGGGACATGGTGGTGGTGACCCGGGGCGCGAAGCCCGGCGACACGGTGGTCGCGGACCCGCCCGAGGATCTGAGGGACGGGTCGAAGCTGACGATCCTCGAGAAGTAGCCATGGGGGACGCCATCGTCCAGATCCGCAACGTGTCGAAGGCCTACCGCCGGGGCGACATCCCGGTGCCGGTGCTCACCGACCTCTCCTTCGACATCGCGCAAGGTGAGTTCCTGTCCATCATGGGGCCCTCCGGCTCCGGCAAGAGCACCCTGCTCAACCTCATCGCGGGCATCGACTCCGTGGACAGCGGCTCCATCATCGTCGGGGGCGAGGACATCACCACGCTCTCCGAGACCGAGCTGGCCGACTGGAGGGCGGGCAACGTGGGCTTCATCTTCCAGTTCTACAACCTCATCCCGGTGCTCACGGCCTTCGAGAACGTCGAGCTGCCGCTGCACCTCACCGGGCTTTCGAAGGCCGAGAGGCGGGAGCACGTGGAGGCCGCGCTGGGCATGGTGAACCTCACGACCCGCATGGACCACTACCCGGGCCAGCTCTCGGGCGGCGAGCAGCAGCGGGTGGCCATCGCCCGGGCCGTGGTCATCGACCCCGTGATCCTGGTGGCGGACGAGCCCACCGGAGATCTCGACCGCAGGTCCGCAGGCGATGTCCTGGACCTCATGGACAGGCTGAACACGGAGATCGGCAAGACCATCATCATGGTCACCCACGACCCGCATGCGGCCGAGCGGGCGCACCTCGTCAGGCACCTCGAAAAGGGCGAGTTCGGCACATGATCCTGCCCAAGATGATCCTGAAGAACGCGTTCCGGCGCAAGGTCCGCACCCTGCTCACCATCCTCGCGACCGCCGTCGCCATCCTGGCCTTCGGGCTCCTGCGCACGGTCATCACCACCTGGTACGGGGCTGCCGAGACCACCGCGGCCGACAGGCTCGTGACGAGGAACTCGGTGTCGCTCATCTTCCCGCTGCCCCTGTCCTACTACGAGAAGATCCGCCACGTCGAGGGGGTCAGGGAGGTGACCTACGGGAGCTGGTTCGGCGGCTTCTACATCAGCGAGAAGAACTTCTTCGCCAATTTCGCCATGGAGCCTGAGAGCTACCTCAATCTCTACCGGGAATTCCTCATCCCCGAGGACCAGAAGCAGGACTTCCTGAGGGACCGGAGGGGGGCCCTGGTGGGCGTGGGCCTCATGGAGCGCTTCGGCTGGGACCTGGGCGACACGGTGACGCTCAAGGGCACGATCTACCCGGGCGACTGGCCCCTGGTGATCAGGGCCGTCTACCGGGGCAGGACCCCGAACGTGGACGAGACCCAGTTCGTCTTCCACTGGGAGTACCTCAACGAGACCCTCAAGGACACCGCGCCCGCCAGGGCCAACGAGGTGGGGTTCTACATCCTCGGCATCAGGGACCCTTCCCGGGCCGCCGAGGTGGCCCGGGAGGTGGACGCCATGTTCGAGAACTCCCCGGCCGAGACCCTCACCGAGACGGAGAAGGCCTTCGTCATGGGCTTCATCTCCATGAGCGAGGCCATCATCACGGTCATCCAGGCGGTGTCCCTGGTGATCATCGTCATCATCCTGGCCGTGGTGGCAAACACCATGGCCATGACCACCCGGGAGCGGACCGGGGAGTACGCGGTGCTCAAGACCCTGGGGTTCTCGGGGTTTCAGATCACGGTCCTCATCATGGGCGAGGCCCTGGTCATCACCTGCCTGGGCGCGCTCCTGGGCATCCTCCTCACCTATCCGGCCGCATACGGCTTCAAGGAGGCGCTCAAGCAGTTCTTTCCCCTGTTCAACGTGGACCCAATGACCGTGGTGCTCGACCTGGGGGTGGCGGTCCTGGTGGGGGCGGCGGCAGCGGTCATACCAGCGCGGCAGGCCGTGAGCATCCGCATCGCCGAGGGCCTCAGGAGGATGGGCTGACATGGCGCTGCCCATCTCCTACAGCCTGCGCAGCCTGTGGACGAGGAGGCTCACCGCCTTCCTGACCGCGTCGGGCATGGCGCTGGTGGTCTTCGTGTTCGCCGCGGTGCTCATGCTGGCCGAGGGCCTCCGGATGACCCTCGTCCAGACCGGCTCGAACGACAACGTGGTGATCCTGCGCAAGGGCGCCACGAGCGAGGTGGACAGCTCCATCGAGCGGGAGAAGGCCTCGGTCGTCGAGACCCTGCCGGGCATCGCCGCCGGCAGGGAGGGGAGACCGCTCCTGGCCAAGGAGACGGTGGTCCTCATCACCCTGCCCAAGGTGGGGGGAGGGTCGTCGAACGTCACCGTCCGGGGGATCGGGGAGGATTCCCTGGCCTTGAGGCCCCAGGTGAAGGTGGTGCAGGGCCGGATGCCGAGGCCCGGCATGCCCGAGATGATCGTGGGTCAGAGCCTCATGCGGAGGTTCGAAGGCCTCTCCCTGGGCGGCACGCTTTCGGACAACCTCGAGGGGTGGCGGATCGTGGGCGTCATGGACGCGGGCAACACGGCGTTCTCCTCGGAGATCTGGGCCGACGCCGACCAGGTGATGCAGGAGTTCAACCGGCCGGTGTACTCCATCGTCATCTTCAGGCTCGCCGATGCGCGCTCCTTCGGCTCCGTGAAACAACTGGTGGAGAACGACCCCAGGCTCACGCTCCAGGCCAAGAACGAGGTGAGGTTCTACCTGGAGCAGTCCGAGATGATGGCCAAGTTCCTCACGATCCTCGGCGTCACGCTCACCGTGATCTTCTCCCTGGGCGCGGTCATCGGGGCCATGATCACCATGTATTCCGCCGTGGCGAACCGCACGAGCGAGATCGGGACCTTGCGGGCCCTGGGGTTCCAGCGCAGGGCCATCCTCCTGAGCTTCCTGGCCGAGTCGCTCATCCTGGGGTTTGCGGGCGGGTGCCTCGGCCTCTTCTTCGCCTCGTTCATGCAGCTCATCACCATCTCCACGGTGAACTTCCAGACCTTCTCCGAGCTGGCCTTCAGGTTCGCCCTGACCCCGGGCATCTTTTTGAAGTCCATGGCCTTTGCCCTGGTGATGAGCCTTGCCGGCGGGGTGCTGCCCGCGTTCAGGGCCTCGCGCATGAACATCGTCGAGTCTCTCCGCACAAGCTGAAACGGATCCTGATATCGCCAGTATTATCAAGTTGATGATGGAAACCTTCCCCGCATTTCCGAAAACGCTGCCAAAAGAAATCTCTTTCTCAAATAAGGGAATAAAATTACCTAAGTTCAGTTTGCGCCCCCAGCGGAAGCCTGACATGCGATGCATAACGTCTCCAATTAACTGAACATTAAGTTGTCATGACCATCGGTCATCCGTGGCATGGTTCTTGTTTGTTCTCCATGCCGGGCGCACACGTTTGCCCGGTGATGCCGGCTTTTTGGTTTCACTCATTTCCCACGCACCGCGAAAAGGAAGGTGACAATGCGAGATACCACGAAGGAGCCCGGCCTCGTGCTGGTCCGCAAGACCTCCGAGGGCAAGGGGCTGATTGCGATCCCTCCCATCATCCTCAAGAAGATCTACTGCATCGGAAGCCTCAGGAACCTCGACGACGGGGTGTCCTTCGCCATCAAGAATCCCCTGAAAGATGCCATGATCACCTCGCTGGAGGGCATCTCCCTGGACGGCTCCGGCCTTGCGCTAGAAGAGGTCGTCGTGACGGGCGGCGGGACGAGCCTGAGCGCCTCCGAGGTGAGCGACGACAGGCCGCTTCCCTTCCCCATGGGCGAGGACGTCACGTTCCTCGTGAGGGGCGTCTCCCTGCCCAAGCACACCGGGCACAGGATCTCCATCTCCTGCCACACCGACCTGTTCGGGCCCCTGGAGCTCGAAGGAGAGGATCACGTGACCGAGACCAGGGAGGCCAGGAAGAAGCTGCCCTACGACAAGCTGGACAACTACAGCATGGACATCGTGAGGAAACGCCAGGACTTCGTGGAGGAATACACGGGGAAGCCCTTCCACCACGTCAGGCAGCACTCCTTCGACCCCGCGGTCACGAAGGGCAACATCGAGAACTTCACCGGCGTGGCCCAGATCCCGCTGGGGTTTGCCGGGCCCCTCCTCATCGACGGCGAGCATGCCCGCGGCGAGTTTCTCATCCCCATGTGCACGAGCGAGGGCACCCTGGTGGCCTCGTACAGCAGGGGCATGAAGATCCTCAACATGTGCGGCGGCGTGAAGGTCACTGTTGTGGAGGACCGCATGCAGCGCTCCCCGGCCTTTGCCTTCGATTCGGCGCGGGAGGGCAGGGACTTCATCCACTGGATCGACGAGCACATGGAGGAGATCAGGGGGTACGCCGAGTCCGCCTCGAAGGTGGCCAGGCTCCTGAACATCGAGCGGTACATGGCGAGCCGCCTCGTATACCTGCGCTTCAACTACTCCACCGGCGACGCCGCGGGCCAGAACATGGTGAGCATGTGCACCTACACGGCGTGCAACTGGATCCTCTCGCAGGTGAGCACGGTGAGGCACTTCTACATGGACGGCAACATCTCCACGGACAAGAAGGCCTCCCTCATCAACAACCTCGTGACCCGGGGCAAGCGGGTCATCGGGGAGATCCGCATCCCCCGCGAGGTGCTCATCGAGCACATGCGGGTCGATCCCGTGACCCTGGACTACCTGTGCCGGGCCTGCCAGCTTGGCGCCTTCATGGGCGGCGCGGTGAGCAACGGGCTCCACGCGGCCAACGCCCTGGCGGCCATCTTCATGGCCACGGGCCAGGACGTGGCCAACGTGGCGGAGTCCTCCACCGGGTACGTGTGCACCGAGGTCACGCCCGAGGGCGACCTCTACGGGTCGCTGACCCTGCCGTCGCTCATCGTGGCCACCTACGGCGGCGGCACCGGGCTCCCCACCCAGCGGGAGTGCCTCGAGATGCTCGGGTGCTACGGCCAGGGCAATGTGCTGAAATTCGCCGAGATCGTCACCGCGGCCGCGACTGCGGGCGAGATCTCGCTCGCCGGCGCCATCGCCTCGCTCGACTGGGTGACGAGTCACGAGCGCATGGGCAAGAACCGCTAGGACCGGCGGGAAGGAGAGGTTCGAACATGGGCATTGTACCGCACATGAGATCGCTTGCAGACCCGTCGCCGCTCAAGGTCGTCCCCATCGCCGCCTCCCGGTCGAGGATCAGGGGGAGCGTCGATTTCTTCACCTTCGAGGAGCGGCTTGCGTATCTGAAACGGTTCGGCAACCACTGCATGTCGTTCTCCACGCTCCAGCAGGGCATGCACTATTTCGACGTGCCCGGCGTGGGGTACATCGCGTTCAAGGAGAAGTGGGGCAACCGGCTCACGCTCGCCGACCCGGTGTGCCACCCGGACGACCGGGAGCCCCTGCTCAGGGAGCTGCTCAAGGACGGCAGGCATACGACCTTTGTGCAGCTTTCCCAGGAGGTCGCGGAGCTCCTCCACAGGAGGTTCGGGCTCTACGCCACCCAGTTCGGCAGCGAGATCGTGCTCGACATCGGGGACTGGAACCTGAAGGGCAAGAAGAAGCAGATCCTGAGGACCTCGGTGAACCATGCCAGGAGCGCGGGCGTCCGGATCGTGGAGGGGTTCATCACCGACGGGGTAAGGCGGCTCACGGACGAGTGGCTTCAAACCCGCAAGGTCAGGAACCGCGAGATAGGCTTCCTCATCAGGCCCATGGACATGGAGTTCCAGGATGGGACGAGGAGGTTCTTCGCCTACCTGGACGGCGAGCTCATCGGGTTCATCTACTTCGACCCCATCTACGAGAACGACCGGGTCATCGCCTACGTGCCCAACATCTCCCGGTTCAGCACCAGGTTCAAGCCCGGGATCTTCTACCCGCTCATGATCCATGCCATCGAGGTCTTCAAGGCCGAGGGCATCAGGCAGGTGAACCTGGGGCTGTGCCCCCTGGTGGTGGACGAGCACGACCTTCCCTGCGAGTCCGTCCTGCAGAAGAAGATGAACCGCCTGCTCTACGAGCACGGCAACTGGATCTTCAACTTCAAGGGGCTGTACTTCACCAAGTCGCGTTTCGGCGGGGTCGTTCAGAAGACCTTCGGGGTGCACCGGGAAAAGCTTCCCGCCTTCCCCTTCCTGGTCATGTTCAAGCTCTCGAACTTCCTGTAGCCCCTCAATGGCCCAGCGAGGCCAGGGTCTCGATGACCGTCTGCAGCCGGAAGGGCTTGGTCATGGTGGTGTCGAAGAGCGGCCTGACGTCCGTGAGCTCGCTGTCGTGCTCGCCCAGGCCCGTGGTCATGACCACTTTGATGCCCGCTTCCCGGGGTATGCCCCGTGAGCTTTCGTGCTCCCTGATCCTGCGCAGGGCCTCGACGCCGTCCATCACGGGCATGAGCACGTCCATGCAGATGAGGGAGAAGGGCTCGCCTTTCTCGGCGGCGGCGACGAAGGCCTCGAGCGCCTCGAGCCCGTTGGAGCAGGCCTGGACCTCGCCGCGGAGGGACGTGAGCTTCTGCAGGATGGTCCTGCTGATGAATTCATCATCGACGACAAGTATTTTCTTCACGAACGGGCTTCCTTTCCGATCCACCCCTTCTCTTCGGCAGCGTTTCGGAAAAGATCAAGCCTGCGCATCAGCTCGGGCATCAGGGAAGCGGCCATGCCTGCGTCGCCGGCCTTGCCCGCCTGCTCGACCTCGAAGGCGGTCTCCCTGAGGGCCATGCCGCTGACGTTCGCGGCCGCGCCCTTCATGGCGTGGGCGTTCATGCCGATGGCGGCCGTGTCCCCCTCCTCGACGGACCGCGCGAGGCGGGAGACCATCTCCTGGGCGTTCTCGAAGAACGAGCCCACGGCCGTACGGGCGAGCTCTTCGTCGCCGCCCAGGCGGTCCAGGAGGTCGTCTGCGTCGAACGCGGGTGCCTCCTTCCGCCGGGAGCCGCCTTCGCCGTGGGCCGCTATCGGCGCCCGGGGCCCGGGCCGACCGGCTCCCTGCCTCTTCTCCCCGATCTTCCGGGACCAGGCGCGTAGCTTCTCCGAGAGCTCCGAGATGCTGATGGGCTTGGAAAGGTAGTCGTCCATGCCGTGGGTGAGGCACCGCTCCCGGTCCCCCTTCATGGCGTACGCGGTCAAGGCGATGATGGGGACCTCGTGGTTCAGGACCCGGGAATCCGGGCTCCTGATGAGGGCCGTGGTCTCGAAGCCGTCCCTGCCCGGCATCTGGCAGTCCATGAGCACCAGGTCGTACGGGGTCGTCTCCAGGGAGCGGATGGCGTCGTCGCTGTTGTCCACGATGTCGGCCCGGTACCCCAGCCGCTCGAGCATGCCTGAGGCGACCATCTGGTTCGTGGGGTTGTCTTCCACGAGCAGGATGCGCAGTGTGCCGGCCGCGACTTCCCGTATCGTGTGGCGGGTGATGAGGCCCGCCCCCTTATCCCGTGGGGCGCCCCGGTCCGCCAGGCCCAGCGCCGCCGCCAGGCAGTCGATCAGGTGCGACTGCCGGACCGGTTTTGTGAGGTAGACCGAGAACCCCGCTTCCTTCATCTTCGATGCCTCGCCGCGCTGGGCTATGGAAGAGAGCATCACCAGGGCCGTGTCGCGGAAGCGGGGATCGGAGCTGATCCTCCTGCCGAGCTCGATCCCCTGCACGCCGTCGGCCCCGGAATCGAGGATGGCGATGCGGAAGGGCTCGCCCTCTGCCGCTGCACCGGCAAGCATGCCCAAGGCCTCGTCCGGTCCGGATGCCTGAGCGCTCCTCATGCCGAAGGATTCGAGCATGAGCGACAGCACGGTCCTGTTCGTCTCGTGAACGTCCACGACGAGCACGCGCGTGCCGGGCAGCCCCTCGTACGGGATGGCGGCCGCGGCCTGCGGCCCGGGCCGCTTGTCCAGGGGGACCGAGAAGGAGAAGGTGGAGCCCTTGCCTGAGGTGCTCTCCACCGTGATCCCGCCCCCCATCATCTCGGCGAGCTTCTTGGAGATGGCGAGGCCCAAGCCTGTGCCGCTGAATTTGCGGGTGGTGGAGGGGTCCACCTGGGTGAAGGCGGAAAAGAGCATGTTGATCTTGTCCTCCGGGATGCCGATGCCCGTGTCGCTGATGGAGAAGTGCAGCGCGGCCAGCTCGTCCGTCTCCCCGTTCAGCGATACCCGGATGGACACCTCGCCATGGTCCGTGAACTTCACGGCATTGCCAGCGAGGTTCATGATGATCTGGCGGAGCCTGCCCGGGTCCCCCTTGAGCTTCACGGGCACATCGGGCTCGATGAGGCAGGTGAGCTCGATGCCCTTCTCGGAGCTCCTCACGGCCAGGAGGTCCACGATGTCCTCGAGCATGGCCCTCAGGTCGAAATCGATGACCTCCAGGTCGAGCCTCTCGGCCTCGATCTTGGAGAAGTCGAGGATGTCGTTGATGAGCATGATGAGGGAATCTCCGCTCTTGCGGATGATCTGGGCATACTGGAGCTGCTTGGGGGTGAGCTCGGTGGCCAGGAGCAGCTCGGCCATGCCGATGACCCCGTTCATGGGGGTGCGGATCTCGTGGCTCATGTTGGCCAGGAAGAGGCTCTTGGCCTGGCTGGCCGCCCTGGCCTCCATGGCGAGCGCATTGGCGCGCTCCTCGGCCTCCTTGCGCGCGGTGATGTCCACGAAGCTCTCCACGAGATAGCTCCTGCCGCCGATCTCCACCTCGATGGCGGTCTTCAGGACCGGGACGAGGGTCTTATCGGCGGTGAGGAGCATGCACTCGGAGTTGACAACGCCCCTGCGGAGGTCGGTGATGGGGCATTCGCCCCGGGACGCGGTGCAGATGCTCCCGTGGCAGAGGGTGCCCTCGAGCTTTTCCGGGGCCGTGCGGCAGAGGTCGGCCGCCATCCCGTTGACCTTGACGATGACGTGGGTGAGCGGGTCGATGAGCACGATGCCTGCCTGTACGTTGTCGAACACGGCGTGAAGCCGCTCCTCGCTCTCCTTCAGCGCGTCCTCGGCCCGCTTCTTCTCGGTGATGTCCCGGGCCACGATCCTGAACCCCTTGATCTCGTCGCCCGCGAAGATGAGGCTCGAGCTCTGCCAGACCCAGAACACGTGCCCGTCCTTGTGCCTGATGGGGGTCTCGAAGGAGGTGGTGGGGATCCTTTTCACGAACTGGATCCCGGTGGTCCTCGTGATGGCCCTGTGGTGGTCTTCGGGCACGAAGTCCAGAAAGCTTCTCCCCAGAAGCTCTTCCGCCGCATACCCGCTGGCCTTTGCGGACGCGGGGTTCGCGTACACCAGGCGCCCGGACGTGTCGACCTCGTAGATGAGGTCGCTGGCGTTTTCCACGAACTCCCGGTACTGGACGTCCCTTGCCCTGATGTCCTCCTCCATCTGCTTGCTGCGGGTGATGTCCGTGAAGGTGCCGACCATCCGCAGGGGCGACCCGTCCTCGTCCCTCTCCACGACCTTGCCCCGGTCCAGGGTGACCCGGCAGGTGCCGTCCCGTGCCCTCAGCCGGATCTCGCACTGGTAGACCTGCGTTGCGCCCTTCAGGTGCGCGTCGAGGGTTTCCTGCATCAGGGCGGCGTCGTCCTTGTGGATGAGGGCCTTCCTCAGATCGCCCAGGGAAGCCGCTTCTTCGGGCGAATAGTCCAGCATGGCGAGCAGATGCTGGCTGTAGGTGAACCTGCCCGTGGTCAGGTCCCAGTCCCAGACGCCTTCGCTCGTGGCGTCGAGGGCATAGTGGAGCCTCTGCTCGGACGCCGCGATCTTCGAGTGGGTCATCATGGACCGGTGCTGGTAGGTGGCGAACGCCAGGGCCAGGAGGGTGAGCAGCATGGTGCCGAGGATGGGCTGTCTCCTGCCGGCGTAGACCTGCTGGAGCCAGTCGGATGCGTCGACGTCGATGCCCAGGACCGCCACGACCTTCCCGCTGTCCGGCGTCTTCACGGGGATGGAGGCGCTCACCCAGGTGCCCCACTCGTCGGTGAGAGGTCCTTCGGTGATCTCGACGCCGGGGTCGAAGGCGGCGATGAAGGAGCCCATGTCGGCCTCGTACATCTGGCCGGGGGGCGAGTAGTCTTCCGATGAGGGGTCCTCGGAGTCCACGTGGAAGATCAGGGCCTCCCCCTTCCTGCCCAGGAGGTAGACGAAGCGGAACAGGGGGTTGGCCCCCCTGATGCTCGTGAGCTGGCGCTTCACCTTGGCGTAGGTTGCCGAGCCGAGGTCGGAAGGGTCGCCCTTGAGCCGGGAGATCTCCGACGCGTCGAGGGACAGGGCGGCGACCCGGGCCTGGGTGAGGATCTGGCCCAGCATCCTGACTTCCTGGCGCCGGCTCGTCCACTCGGTGAGCAGCCATCCCGCGAGGAGCACGGCGATGAGCACGATCATCACCCACCTGAGGTCGGATTCGATCATGCGGTCCCTGAAGGAGATCCGCGCGAGGGAAACGGAGTACCTCAGGAGGCCGATGTTCATGAACAGGGCACAGAGCGCGGCCCCGAGGTTGATGAAAAAGACCGGCATGGCCGCGGAACCGCTCCCGGAAACCAGGCTGGTGCTCATGAACAGCCCGGAGGCGGCCTGGAAGCAGGTGTAGCCGGTGAAGCCCGCGGCCGTGACCACGAGCCAGAACGTCGTCCTGGAGGCGGCATCCGTGCGCCTGGCCTTCCACAGGACGTGGGAGACGAGCACGCCGCAGGGCAGGGCGGCGCCGACGCGCAGCATGGTTTCCAGGCTCACGTGCCCGGTGAGCGCAGACACGAAGGCGGTCCCGAACACGAGGGGGTACAGCAGGAGCCCTCTGCTCCTGAACGCGGGCTCCTTCCCGCCCCGGCGGATGAATTCGATCAGGGGGATAAGGGACAGGGCGAAGACCGAGACCCCTGTCATGCCGAGCGCCGTATTGCCGGGCAGGCTCAAGCACATGATGGACAGCAGCCAGTAGATGCCCTGGAGCACAAGGGAGGCGGCGGCGAAGAACCAGGGGAGGCGCCTGTTGCCGTCCCGGCCCATGAAGAAGATGATGACGGCGGCGGAGAAGAGGCAGTACGCGGTGATGAAGAAGAGGTAGTCGGTCTGGTGGAGGAAAAAGACGTGGCCGGTCATGCGGTGCGCTTCTTCCCCCGGATGGGTGCCTGACCCTCCGCCTGTATGTCACGCCCTGAAGGACGCTGCGCTGCGTCTTGCCGCATCTTCACCCGCCATCCCTTTCCCAGGCCGCTGTGGTTTCACCCGGCCCTGGACAGAGATCTCCCCGTGATCTCCATTCATGACGTATCGTTTAGAACAGGGTGATAACTTTAGGGAAAGATCGGCTGCGGGCGCGCCGGATCAACGGGGCCGGACAGGGCCGGCCCGCAGGGAAAGGTCACGGCGAAGATCCTGACAGGGAAAAGCGCGGGCAAAGGCTCAGACGGCGTCCGACTCTCCGAGGGACAGCCCTATCTTGAGCCCCACCTGGTAGTAGGAAACCGCGCCCTCCTCGACGAACCCTCTCACCTCGGCGACCTCGAACCACCGCATGATGCCGTCCGCCTTCGAGACCCTCGCGAGGGCGTTGCCGATGGCGTCCTCTATGCTGGTCTTGGATGTGCCCACAACCTCGAGTTTTTTATAGACCTGGTCCACTGAGTCCCATCCTTTCCCGCATCACGGGGTAACGGCTTGAGCCCGGCCGCCTGCCATTCACGGGGCGCGGGCGCATATCGTTCGGGATTCACCCGCCTGAACGCGCTGCCCGGGGCAAGACAGACCGGGCACTCCTCGGGCGCGCTCTTCCCGGCGAGGATCTCTCCGCACAGGGGGCATGCCCACGCGCCATCGAGCTCCAGCGATTGCCGGTGCTCCCGGGTTTCGAACTCCCATCTCCGGTAAGCCATGCACCACCCTCCTGCCTCTCTATACCCGGCCTGACAGGCCTTTCGTCTCCAGGCACGACCGTCTGTTCCCCCCGCAGGGCATGCCGTAGGGGTGCCTGCCGCAGGACAGCATCAACGGATCGTCGCCCACGATGCGGACCCTCGGCTCAGCAGCGTTCTCGCCGCGGGCGCGGTTGACCGCCATCTTCTCGCCCAGGACAAAGGGGCGCCCCTGACGGGCAGGCCCTGCCGTCTTTCGTTCCAGGTAAGAGCTCATGTGCCGCTTTTCCACGCTCCTTTTCCAGCTCGCCCGCCCCCGACATCCCGGGGACCGGCCGGTGAAAAAACGATTTAACCTGCTGATGTTCTTATGGTTATCCGTGACTACCCGTAAGCTTATTATAGAGCACAACCGCGGCAAATCAAGGTGCATCGTCAAGGCGGAGCAGCAGGACACCGGCCTGTGTCCTCATGGTCGGGATGCTGCCGTTCATGTATGATTTTGACAAGTTATCCGTACATATGTATATTGTCATACAACATCACTGATCTGCATCGAGAAGAAAGAATGATTGTTCGGTTTCCAAGTCCTGGCTGTTTCCACCCACAGGAGAGCCGCATCCGCCCGGGCACGGTTTTCACCCGGCAGGACGGATGTGCGGGGGAAGCGGGCAGATGAACGTGAGGGAGAGACGCAGCCGATCGGAGAGCCTTATGTCGAACAAGGTCAT
>DAOPXM010000007.1:0-34647 GCA_035352355.1 Deltaproteobacteria bacterium
TACTTCCTGGACAACGTGGCCGGCTGGATCCTGGAGCTCGACCGGGGCCACGGCATCCCCTGGAAGGGCAACTACTCCTCCTGGCTGGAACAGAAGCAGAACCGGCTGAAGCAGGAGGAGAAGTCCGAGACCGAGCGCCAGAAGACCCTGCAGCGCGAGCTCGAGTGGATCCACATGTCGCCCAAGGGCCGCCACGCCAAGGGCAGGGCTCGCATCACGGCCTACGAGAACCTGCTGAACCAGGACTACGAGAAGGGCGAAAAGGACCTCGAGATCTTCATCCCGCCCGGACCCCGCCTGGGCAACGTGGTCATCCAGGCCGAGAACGTCTCGAAGGCCTACGGCGAGAGGATCCTGTTCGAGAACCTGACCTTCTCCCTGCCCGCGGGCGGCATCGTGGGCATCATCGGGCCCAACGGCGCGGGCAAGACCACCCTGTTCAGGATGATCACCGGCCAGGAGACCCCGGATTCGGGCTCCATCCGCATCGGCGAGACCGTGAAGCTCGCCTACGTGGACCAGGAGCGCGACACCCTCGACCCCGAAAAGAGCATCTGGGAGATCATTTCCGGCGGCCGCGACCTCATCACGCTGGGCAAGCGGGAGGTGAACTCCCGCGCCTACGTGGCCCGGTTCAACTTCTCGGGCACTGACCAGCAGAAGAAGGTGAGCCTGATCTCGGGCGGCGAGCGCAACCGCGTCCACCTGGCCTGCATGCTCAAGGACGGCGCCAACGTGCTCCTCCTGGACGAGCCCACCAACGACCTCGACGTGAACACCATGCGCGCCCTGGAAGAGGCCCTGGAGCACTTCGGCGGGTGCGCCGTGGTCATCAGCCACGACCGCTGGTTCCTCGACCGCATCGCCACGCACATCCTGGCCTTCGAGGGCGACTCCACCGTGGTGTGGTTCGAGGGCAACTACTCCGACTACGAGGCGGACCGGAAGAAGCGGCTCGGCAGGTTGGCCGACCAGCCCCACCGCATCAAGTACCGCCACCTCACCAGGGCGTGACCCCTGCCCCTTATGCCCCTTTGAGCATGAGGCACAGGCGCACGGCTCTCCCTGCCATCCCCTCCGGAACAGGGGGCGGATGCGCTGCGGGCCGTCATGGCATCGGCTCGCCCTGCCCGTGCGCTGCCGGCTCGACCCCGTTTACTGATCCCGTCTTTTCTCCTGCTTGAAAGGGATCATCAGGGTATTATTTTAGATTTAAGTATGCTGGGTCTTTTCAGGAGCGATCCATGACGCCTCGTCCTTACGCGAGGCTGGTATGAACGTGATGTAAGCGTATGGAGGAACGGAACATGAAAAAGGCTTCATCTCTCTTGGCCATCGTTTTGCTGGGCATTTTCGCACTGCAGTCCTGCACCACGGACCCCTACACCGGCGAGCGCAAGACGAGGAAGACGGTTTGGGGCTCGGTCATCGGCGGCGCCGCAGGTGCAGCGGCCGGTGCGGCCACGGGCAGGGACAGCGAGTCGCGCCGCAAGAGGGCGCTCATCGGGGCAGGCATCGGCGCGCTGGCCGGCGCTGGCGTCGGCGCCTACATGGACCGCCAGGAGGCCCAGCTCCGGCAGAAGCTCCAGGGAACCGGCGTGAGCGTGACCCGCCAGGGCGACCGGATCATGCTCAACATGCCCAGCAACATCACCTTCGACACCGACAGCGCAGACATCAAGTCCGGCTTCTTCGACGTGCTGAACTCCGTGGCCCTTGTGCTCAAGGAGTACAACAAGACCCTCGTCAACGTCACCGGCCACACCGACAGCACCGGCAGCGACCAGTACAACCTGAACCTGTCCCAGAGAAGGGCGCAGAGCGTGGGCCAGTACCTCATCAGCCAGGGCATCGACCCCACCCGCATCGCCGCGCAGGGCATGGGCGAAACCCAGCCCATCGCAAGCAACGACACCCCGGAGGGGCGCCAGCAGAACCGGCGCGTCCAGATCGAGCTCGCACCCCTGACCCAGGAGTGAGGCCCCCTGCCCTTCGGGTAGAACGATACCGCATCTCAGTCACCAGGAGGAAGACATGGACACTCCCACACCCGTGAACATCCTGGGGATAGCGGGAAGCCTGCGCCAGGGGTCCTACAACAGGGCCCTGCTCCGGGCGGCCCGGATCTTCTGCCCCCGCGAGGCGGCCATCGAGATCATCGAGCTCGACGGCATCCCGCCCTTCAACCAGGACCACGAGCTCGATCCCCCCGAGAGCGTGGTCCATCTGAAGGCCCTGGTCCGCTCCTCGGACGCGGTCCTCTTCGCCACGCCCGAGTACAACTACTCCTTTTCGGGCGTGCTCAAGAACGCCATCGACTGGGGCACGAGGCCCTACGGGGACAATGCCTGGGCAGGCAAGCCCGCCGCGATCATGGGCGCCTCCACCGGCCAGTTCGGCACGGTCAGGGCGCAGCTCCACCTGCGGCAGGTCCTCCAGGGCATCAACATGCTCCCGCTGACCAGGCCCGAGGTCATGGTGCCGGAAGCGGCCTCGAAGTTCGACCCGGAGGGGAACCTCGTGAACGAGCAGACCATGGCGCTCGTCACCAGGCTCATCCAGGGTCTCGTCCAGTTGACCCTGCAGATGAGGAAGGCCTGACACCCCTGCCGTCCGTGCCGGCCGGAATCCAGCCTGCGGGCGCACCCCAAGCCTGCCGGACGTGGGGCGGGAGCTCCGGGCCCTGCCCATCAGTCTCCCGGGCCTGCCCACGCGAGCCGTGCGCCGCAGGCTCAGCCCCCTGCCCCCCAATATTTCTGCTGGAAAAGTGGTTCATAAAGCACTATGTATTCCCCATAAAGATCGTATATGAGGAAGCAATGACGAAAAAAACTGCTGCCGGTTACCGGAGGTGACATGGAACCGAGACGGATATACTACGACAACAACGCAACGACCCCGCTGCACCCTGAAGTGAAGAAGGCCATGATCGAGGCCATGGAATCCTTCGGAAACCCTTCGAGCCTCCACTCCTTCGGCCGGGGCTCCCGCGGGCTCATCGAGGCCGCCAGGGAGCGGGTCGCACGGTTCATCGGTGCGAGCCCCGATGAGATCATGTTCGTGGGGAGCGGCTCGGAAGGCAACAACACGGTGCTCTCCATCCTTACCTGCCACCCCGGCGGGTGCTCCTCGTGCCGCAAGAACGGCGGGGCCCTCGTCACCACCACCATCGAGCACCCGTGCATCCTCGAGGCCTCGAAGTGCCTCAGGGAAAACGGCCTCGACGTGATCTACGCCCCGGTGGACGCGTACGGCAAGGTCCAGATGGACAGGCTCGAGGAGCTCCTGACGGAGAAGGTAGGCCTGGTGTCGGTGATGCTCGCCAACAACGAGATCGGCACCATCCAGGACATCCGGGCCATCGCCCGGATGGCTCACGCGCAGGGCGCCCTCGTGCACACGGACGCGGTCCAGGCCGTGGGCAAGATCCCGGTGGACGTGCGTGACCTGGACGTGGACTTCCTCACCCTCTCGGCCCACAAGATCTACGGGCCGAAGGGCGTGGGCGCCGTGTACGTGAAGAGAAAGTCCCCCTTCTGCCCGCTCATCAGGGGAGGGCACCAGGAAAGGGGCCGGCGCGCGGGCACCGAGAACACCCTGGGGATCGTGGGGCTCGGCAAGGCCATCGAGCTGCGCGAGCTGGAGATGGAGGCAGAGGCGAAAAGGCTCCTGGCCATGAAGGAGCGCCTGAGGAAGGGCATCGCCGAGACGATCCCGGACATCCACTTCGTGGGCCATCCGACTGACAGCCTGCCCGGGACGCTCAACGTGTCCTTCGAGGGCGCCGAGGGCGAGGCCATCATCCTCTACCTCGACCTCGAGGGCATCGCCGTCTCGACGGGCTCCGCCTGCGCTTCGGGCTCGCTGGACCCGTCCCACGTGATCCTGGCCACGGGCCTGCCAGCTGAGTGCGCCCACGGGTCCATCAGAATCAGCCTCGGCAGGGAAAACACGGACGAAGACATCGACTACATGCTCGACAGGCTCCCCAAGGTCATCAAGAGGATCAGGGACATGTCCAGCGCGTACACAAGGAGGGCACAATGACCGGCCAAGGGAACTGGCTCTACACGGACAAGGTCCTCGAGCACTTCATGCACCCCAAGAACATCCTCATGGACGAGGGGTCCTACAAGGAAGACGGCAAGGGCCAGGTGGGCAACGTCAAGTGCGGAGACCAGATGCTCGTGGTCATACAGGTGGACCCGGACAAGGACATCATCACCGACTGCAAGTGGAAGACCTACGGGTGCGCCAGCGCCATTGCGAGCACCTCCATCATGTCCGAGATGGTCAAGGGCATGAAGCTCGATGTTGCCTACGAGATCTCCCCCAAGGAGATCAACAAGGAGCTGGGCGGCCTTCCCGAGCACAAGATCCACTGCTCCGTGCTCGGCGACAAGGCGCTGAGGGCGGCCATCAACGACTACTTCCTCCGCAGCGGCCAGACAGACAGGATCAAGAAGGAAGAGACGCGGGTGGTGTGCCAGTGCATGAACGTCACGGACGAGGACATCGAGCACGCGGTCCTGGACGGCGCACGCACCTTCTACGAGGTGCAGGAGCGGACCAAGGCGGGCACGGGCTGCGGCCAGTGCCAGGACGAGGTCGACCGGCTCGTGGAGTTCTACACGAACAAGCACTTCTGCAACCTGCCGGAGTAGCGGTAAACGTGATCGAGACAGCCGGTTTCGAGGGGGTGACCCAGATACGGATGAGCAGGGAGCTCGAGGGCAGGCCGGTGTACTGGGTGGCGGCCTACCTGGTGGACGGGCTCCTCGTCGACACGGGCAGCAGCCACACCTCCGGAGAGCTTACCGCTTTCCTTGCGGGCAAGAACCTCGAAAAAGTCGTGAACACCCACTACCATGAAGACCATGTGGGCGGGAACCACGACATCATGAACGCGTTCCCTGTGGAGGCATACGCCCACCCCGACGCCGTCCCCCTGATCGCAGACAGGCACGAGCTCTATCCCTACCAGGAGTTCGCCTGGGGCTATCCCGTCCCCACCAGCGTGAAACCCCTTTCGGCCGTGGTGACCACGGAAAGACACGCCTTCGAGGTACTGGAGACCCCCGGCCACTGCGCCGGGCACATCTGCCTCCTCGAGCCGGCCCGGGGGTGGTGCTTCACGGGCGACCTCTTTGCCCGGGAAAACCCGAAGTACATCAGGCCGGAGGAAAACTTGGGCGAGCTCGTCTGGTCCATGCGCAGGCTCGTGGACGTCCCGAGCGACCGCCTCGTGCTCTTCACGTCCGTGGGCAAGATCATCCCGGACGGCAGAAGGGCGCTCACCGAGTGCATGCGCTACCTCACGGACCTTGCGGAGAAGGCGAAGGGCATGGAGCGCGCGGGATCGAGCGTCGACGACATCGTGAACGGCCTCTTCGGCGGCGAGCACTTCTTTGCCGAGCTCACGAACGGCCAGTTCTCCACGGAGAACCTCGTGCGCTCCCTCCTGACGACCATGGGCTGAGGGCCCACAGGAGGAGTCCGTGGCGAGATACCCCCGGAAGATCGTCTCGGGCGGGCAGACCGGCGCGGACCGGGCCGCCCTCGACGCAGCCATCCAGGCAGGGGTGGAGACGGGGGGCTGGGTCCCGAGGGGACGGCTCGCCGAGGACGGGGTGGTCCCCGAAAGCTACCCCAACATGGCCGAGACGGCCTCCGCAGACTACCGGGAGCGCACGAGACTGAACGTCTCCCACTCCGACGGCACGCTCGTCGTGGTGCACGGGCCGGCCGAGGGCGGCACCGCATACACCATCTCCACCGCCAGGCAGCTCGAAAAGCCGCTGCTCGTCCTGGACCTAGACAGCCTTTCGCCCGGACAGGCCCTTAAACTCCTGGAGGACTGGCTGGCCGAGCACGCCGTCGAGGTGCTCAACGTGGCGGGCCCCCGGGCCAGCAGGGACGAAAGGATCTATTCCCGGACCTTCAGCCTCATCTCGGGCCTGTTCACTTCACGGTAACTCCCGGCGAAAGCGATAAAATTGTCTTGACCTCGTCACCGGATCCTGGCATGGAAATTTAGAACATTTTGTTCCAAAATTTGAATCCGGGTTGGGCATGACCAAAGAGGAGAAGAGGGAGGCAGTGCTGGAGGCCGCGTCCGAGGTCCTCATGGAGCTCGGGGCGCACAAGACCACCCTCGACGACATCGCCAGGCGCGCCGGCATGGCCAAGACCTCGCTGTACTACTACTTCAGAGACAAGAACGAGATCATCCGTGCCATCGTCCAGAGGTACACGGAGCACCTCCTCGACATCATGGCAGAGGCGGCTGCCGGCGAGGACACGGCCGAAGGCAAGATGTACGCCCTCATAGAGGCCCGCTACCGCTTCATCGCGGAAAAGGCCAGGCGGGCATCGAAGGAGGTCATCCAGGAGTTCCGGTCGCTGGAGGGCGTGTTCGAGCCGGAAAAGGACCTCTACCTCCAGGCCCACCTGGACCTCGTCCGGGGCATCCTCGAATACGGCGTCGCGAAGGGGGAGATCCCGCCCATGGACAACCTGGACCTCGTCTCGCTCATCCTGATCTCCTCCATGTTCGGCTGCGACCGGACCTTCACGTTCTATGACCAGCCCGACCGCATCCTGGAGGCCATGAAGCAGATGAACCACATCTTCTTCACCGGACTGAAGAACGTCGAAGGACCCGCCCGCGGGGCTCGAGGCGTGCCCCGACCTTGAGAGAGAAGGGAAAAACACCAGACGAAAGGCAATACAGACATGAGACTGTCACGAATGACCATCGGGCTGCTTGTCGTTCTTTCCTGCTCGCTGCCGACCGCCGCGAACGCCGAGGAATACTCCCTTGACGACCTCTACCGTATGGCGCTCCAGCGCTCGGAAAAGGTGCAGATCGCCAGCGAGGACGTCACCTGGTACAAGCTCGACAGGAAGCGGGCCATCTCCATGCTCCTGCCCAAGCTGACGGCCTACGGAAACCACCAGCAGTACACGGACGACAGGTACAACGACCTGGGCACGCTCATCCAGCCCAAGAAAGCCGGCAACTGGGGCGTGCGGGCCGACCAGACCATGTCCTTGTCGCTGCGGGAGCTCACCGCCGTGAGCGAGGCCGGCAACTTCGTCAGGAAGGCCGACTACGACCTGGCCGCCGCGAGGGAGGCCTATCTCCTCCAGGTGGCGGAGGCCTACTACCAGGCGCTCATGGCGAGCAAAGACCTCGACATCGCGAACTCGAACCTGGAGAGGGTCACGAAATACCGCGACGCCGCACTCGCCCGCAAGCAGCAGGGCGAAGTCACGAAAACCGTGCTCCTGAGGGCCGAGAGCGAGCTCTCCGGCGCCAGGTCTGACCTCGTGAGGGCTCAGAACGCCCTGTCCCTGGCCCGGTACTCCCTGGCGCGGGCAGTGGGCATCGAAGGGGACTTCTCCCTGAAGGAAGCCCCTTTCCACGAAGCGGGGACCGCCCCCCTGGACGACCTCAGGCGCATCGCCTGGGATGAGCGGCCCGACCTCAAGAGCGCCTCAGCGATGGTGACCATCGCCGGGCAGGAGGTCACCTGGGCAAAGGGCTCCTACTGGCCCAACCTCAACATGGCGGCGGTGTACCAGAACAACGACCAGGACCCCGAGACGATCACCTTCAACGACCAGAGCACCTATGGCGCCCTCTCCCTCCAGTTCCCCTTCTTCGAGGGGGGCCTGCGGGTGGCGGAGGTGCAGCAGGCGAAGACCAGGGAGAGGCAGGCGAAGCTCCAGTACGAAGACCTGAAGAAGAGCGTGGCCCTGGAGGTGGAGAGCGCCTACCTGGCCGTCACCACCCGAAAGGGGCAGCTCAAGTTTCTCGAAGACCAGACGACCTTCGCACGGGACAACTACCGGGGGGTCTCCCGGCAGTTCGAGCTTGGGCTCGCGAGCTCCATCGACGTCATCGACGCGAACAACCTCCTGGTGTCCTCGGAGAGGCAGCTCGCGGCGGCCATGTACTCGTACCAGCTCGCCATCCTGTCTTTGGAGCACGCAATGGGAACGTTCATGAAAAGGATCGAGGGCAAGGAGAAGGGACTCGAATGAGGAAAGGGGAAAGTATGGCTGGGCACATGAAACCCCGTGAGGGCAGCCCCGCATGGAGCGGGCTCCGGGCAGGTACGGGCATCATCCTTCTGGCAGCGGCGGTCCTTCTGCTGAGCGCCTGCGGAAAGAAGGAGGAAGGGCTCAAAACAGAGAAGATCAGCAACGTGAAGGTATGGACCGTGGAAAAGAGGTCTGTCCGGCCGTACATCGAGACCATCGGGAACCTCGGCGCCAACGAGCAGGTCACCGTTTCCTCGGAGGTCGACGGCATCCTCAGGGAGGTCCTGGTGGACGAGGGCACTCCGGTCACCAGGGGGATGGTCCTGGCGAGGGTGGACGAGACGGACTACCGCCTGGCCGTGGACACCGCCGAGGCGGCCCTCAGGCAGGCGGAAGCGGCGCTGAAGAACGTGACGGTCGAGTTCGGGAGGAAGGAGGCCCTGCTCAAGGAAGAGCTCGTGACCCAGCAGCAGTTCGACGACGTGTCCACCCGCAAGACCGTGGCGACCCATGACCTGAACAGGGCCAGGGCGGCTCTCTCCCTCGCGCAGGAGAGGCTGCGCAAGACCGTCGTCACCAGCCCCATGGTGGGGGTCGTGAAGGAAAAGAAGGCCTCGGCGGGCGACTTCGTCAGGACGAGCAGCCCGCTCATGGCCATCGTGCAGGTCGATCCCCTGAAGCTCACCTTCACCATCCCCGAAAAAGACGTGGCCTCGCTGAAGACGGGCCAGGAGGTGACCTTCACGGTCGACCCCTTCCCGGGACGCCAATTCTCCGGACGCGTGAGCGCCATCAACCCCAGCCTGGACGAGCGCACCAGGTCGCTCCAGGCGGAAGCCGTGGTGGGGAACGCAGCCTTTGAGCTCAAACCCGGCTTCTTCGCCCGGGTGAAGATCTACACCGGCTCCTTAAAAGAGGCGGTGGTCGTCCCCGCCACTTCCATCCTCTACGAGGGCACCAGGGTCAAAGCCTTCGTCCAGGAGGGGAACACCGCCCGGGAGCGCACCCTCACGATCGGGGGCAAGTACGGGGAATTCGTGGAAGTGACCGAAGGGGTCTCGGTCGGGGAGAAGCTCATCGTGGTGGGGCAGAACAACCTCACGAACGGGGTGAAGATCAACGTCGTCAAGTAGGCCGATCTTTCTCCGGCACTGACAGCAGGGGTCAAGCCCTTGAGCGGCTTCGGGCTCGAGGGAGGAAAGGATAGAATGGCATGTGGATTTCTGATACGTCGATAAAGCGGCCGGTCTTCGCCACCATGTTCATCCTCGGCTTGGTCGTCCTGGGCCTCGTCTCCTATCCGGAGATCGGGGTGGACCTCTTCCCCAAGGTGGACTTCCCCATCGTGAGCATCACCACGACCCTGAAGGGCGCCAGTCCGGAGATCATGGACATCGATGTCACGGACAAGATCGAAGAGGCGATCAACACGGTCAACGGGGTGAAGACCATCTCGTCCACGAGCCTTGAAGGGGCCTCCAGCATCATCGTGGAGTTCCAGCTCGAAAGCGACATCGACGTAGCCGTGCAGGACGTCCGCGAACAGATAGCGGCAGTGCGCTCGAAGCTCCCGGACGACATCTCCGAGCCCGTGATCAGGAAGGTCAACACCGACTCCTCCCCGGTCATGTGGATCACGCTCACCGGGAACACATCCCGAGTGGAGCTTTCCACCTATGCCGACGAGGTCCTCAAGGAGCAGCTCCAGAGGGTCGAGGGGGTGGGCGCCCTCGTGCTGGGCGGGCTGCAGAAACGGGAGATCAGGATCTGGCTCGACGGGGATAAGCTCCGGGCCTACGGGATCGCCCCGGGCGACGTGGCCGCGGCCCTTATGAAGGAGAACGTGGAGCTGCCCGGGGGGCGCATCGAGACCGCGACAAAGGAGTACTCCATCAAGGTCAAGGGGTCCCTGAAGGACCTCTCCGAGTTCAACGACCTCGTCGTGGCGTACGAGAACGGCGCGCCCGTGCGCATCAGGGACATCGGGAGGGCCGAGGACGGCATGGAGGAGCGTCGCTCCTACGCGAGGTTCAACGGCATACCCGCCGTGGGCATCGGCATCCAGAAACAGACCGGCACCAACACGGTCCAGGTGGTGAATCGGGCCAAGGAAGCCATCGAGCGCATCAGCAAGACCCTGCCGCCGGGCATCACCCTGAACATCGCCTTCGACCAGTCAAAATTCATCGTGGACTCCATGGACCAGGTAAGGGAGCACCTCATCCTGGGCTCCATCCTGGCCGTGATCGCGGTCTTCGTCTTCCTGAGGAACACCCGCACCACGCTGATCTCCGCCGTGGCCCTGCCCGTGTCCATCATCTCCACCTTCGCCCTCATGCGGGCCTTCGGGTTTACCTTCAACAACCTCACCATGCTGGCGCTCACCCTCTCGGTGGGCATCCTCATCGACGACGCCATCATTGTCATCGAGAACATCTACCGCCACATCGAGGAGGGCATGTCGCCTCGGGAGGCGGCGGCCTTCGCCACCTCCGAGATCGGCCTGGCGGTCATGGCCACCACGCTCGCCATCGTAGTGATCTTCCTGCCGGTGGCCTTCATGAAGGGCATCATCGGCAGGTTCTTCATGCAGTTCGCGCTCACCGTGGTCTTCTCCGTGCTCGTCTCCCTGCTCGTCTCGCTCACACTCACCCCCATGCTCTCCTCCCTCTTCCTCCAGTCCCACGAGGAGCACACCAGACGCGTGAAGAAGTCGGGGCTCGGGACCAGGATCGGCAACGCGCTCGAGGGCCTGCATACAAGGATCGAGAACGCGTACCGCCCCATCCTGAGGTTCAGCCTGGACCACCGGGGGGCCGTGCTCCTGGGCGCCCTGATCATCTTCGTCCTGAGCATGTTCATGGTCAGGTTCATCGGCAAGGAGTTCAAGCCCCAGGAGGACCAGAGCCAGTTCGTGGTCCGGATGGAGGCCCCCATCGACTATTCCTTCGACAAGGCCGCTCAGATGTTCGCCCAGGCCGAGGCGATCGTGAGGGACCGGCCCGAGGCCAAGAGCATCTTCTTCGTCCAGGGCATGGGCCAGGGGGGCGTCGGCCAGGTCAACAAGGCCAGCATGTTCGCCCGCCTGGTGAGCCGCGCCGAGCGGGAAAAGGGCCAGCACCAGATCATGGCCGAGCTGAGGAAGCAGCTCGGGGCGATCCCGGGAATGAAGACCACCATCGAGGAGGTTTCCCTCATCGGCGGTGGCATCAGGAACCTCCCGGTGCAGTACGTCATCAGCGGCGGGAGCACGGAAGAGCTGAGGAAGTACACCCGCCAGATCGCCGACGAGTTCGCCAGGATACCGGGCATCGTGGACGTGGACACCTCCCTGGAGGCGGGCAAGCCCGAGCTGAGCGTGCTCATCGACCGGGACAAGGCAGCGACCCTGGGCGTGAGCACCGCCGCCATCGCCGAGGCGGTGAACCTCCTCATCTCCGGCGAGGTGGACATCACCAAGTTCAAGGACGACAACAAGGGCAGGAGGTACGACGTCCGGGTGAGGCTCAACCCGGAAAACCGGGGAAAACCGGAGGACATCGGAAGGCTCTACGTCAGGGCCATGGACGGGCGCCTCGTGGAGCTCAGGAACGTGGTGAGCATCGTCGAGGGCGGGGGGCCGAGCTCCATCACCCGCAAGGACCGGCAGCGCTCCCTGTGGCTCTTCGCCAACCTCGAGGGCAAGCCCCTGGGCGAGGCCATGCAGGAGCTCGACGGGATCTCCGCCAGGACCCTGCCCCCCGGGTACCACACCCAGTACGTGGGCGAGGCCGAGGAGATGGGCAAATCGTTCAAGTACCTCATGTTCGCCATCCTCCTGGGCATCCTGCTGGCCTACATGGTCCTGGCGTCGCAGTTCGAGAGCTTCCTGCACCCGGTCACCGTGCTCCTGGCCATGCCGCTCTCCTTCATCGGCGCCTTCGGCGCGCTCTTCATCACGGGCAAGACCATCAGCATCCTGAGCTTCATCGGCTTCATCCTCCTCATGGGGCTGGTGAAGAAGAACTCCATCCTGCTGGTGGACTACACGAACACGCTCAGGGAACGTGGCATGTCCCGGCGGGACGCCCTCATGCAGGCGGGCCCGGTGCGGCTGAGGCCCATCCTCATGACCACCTTCGCCATGGTGTTCGGCATGATCCCCGTTGCCTTCGGCATAGGCGAAGGGTCCGACATCCGCTCGCCCATGGGCGTCACGGTCATCGGCGGCCTGCTCACCTCGCTTTTCCTGACGCTCGCGGTGGTGCCCGCAGCCTATGACCTCTTCGACGACTGGAAGGAGCGGCTCGGCCGCAGGTTCAGAAAGAAACCCTCCCTTCCCGAGGATGAACACGGGTACAGGGAAAACGAGGTGGCATGATGAAGATGGTACTGGTGATCTATTCGCAGGCAGCGGATTACGACGTCATCGCGACCTTCAAGAAGGCCGGCATCAGGGGCTACACCAAGGTGGAGAAGGTCTGCGGGGAAGGGATCGAAACCGAGCCCAAGCTCCACACCCACACCTGGCCGGGGGAAAACAACGTGCTCCTGATCGCCCTGGACGACGACTCGGTCCTGGACGAGGTGAAGGACATGATACGCATGCTCAAGAGCAAGCACCCCCGCGCCGGGCTCAAGGCGTTCATCCTGCCCATGGAAGAGATCATCTGATCGTGCTGAGAAAGGGTTGAGAAAAGCCCGGGGAAAGCATGCCCCCGGGCTTTCCGAAAACGTGCCGGCACCGGGCTGCACCGGCCGCAACCGGCATGCCGTCCGCTTGGTTCGAAAAATATCCGTTCAGCATGCGTGAAACTCTTGATTTACATTCCTGCCTTCCTATCATGATACTCATATAATCATCCCTGATATTATGCGCATTAATTGAGCTTGTTGAGGAGGTAGGTGCCCGCCACAAAAAATCCCTTCTTAAGGGAGCCTTTGCCTTATCACTAACCCATACCCCCGTCCGCTGCAGGGCGCCTTGCCCTGTCACCCGTCCGGGGAGGAGGGCTGAGGCAGACCGGGGGAGCAAAAGGCAGGGCAAAGACCGAAGATATCACTGGATTTATTCCGGCCCTCTCAGGGCATGTCGTCCTTTCCCCATGCCAGACAGGTCCGGGTGAAACATTTGAAGCAGTTCTTCAAGGAGGTAGAATGATGAGGGATCTTTCTCTGATTTCACGGATTAAATGGCTGGGAACGGCTCTGTGCATCGCCGGGGCCATGCTCGTTGTCGACACAGGTGCATGGACCTGCGACGTTGCCGTGGTCTCCGGCCGGGTGACCACCAACGGCAGGCCGCTCATCTGGAAGAACCGCGACTGCTCGGCCAACTGGCGCCAGCAGATCAAGTACTTCGAAGCCTCGAACATGGCCGCGGGAGGGTACGTCATGGTCTTCGACTTCGACGCTTTCGCCCTCATGAACAACGGCTCGCCCATCAACCCGTCGGGAGGGCTGAACGAGTCCGGGTTCGTCATCTCCTGCACCTCGGTCTACGAAGAGTTCGACCAGCTCAACGAGGCCTTGAACATCAACACGGAGCTCATCCGGGCATCCCTGTCCCAGTGCGTCACCCTGGCCGACTTCGAGTACCTGCTCAAGATCTGGCCCCAGGTCTACCCGGGCAAGATCCTCAGCGGCAACTTCGTGGCCATCGACGCCCACGGGGGCGCCGCCCTCTACGAGGTCTACATCGGATCCAGGAAGAAAGGCTCGCCCGTGAAGTACTACCGGTTCGATGCGAACAACGGGAGCGTGGTCGACTACCTGGGGAACGTCATCGACCCGGGGCAGGGCGACGCCTTCATCGGCTACGTGAACCGGACCAACGCCAACACCTTCATCGCCTACAACTACGGAGAAGAGCGGCGATGGAGGGCGACCATGATCCTCGATGACCTGATCGAAGATGGACGGATGAACTACTATACGGTCATGCAGGAGGTGGCGAAGGACGTGGTGGGCAGCCAGGCCTACAACATATCCACCTCGGACACCAACTACAGCACCACCTACTGCATCAGCAGGGCAGCCACCCGGCTGGGCATGGTGGTCAACGGCGTGCCGGCCGGCGACGACCCGCGCAAGTGCGTGTTCTGGTGCGCCCTGGGCGAGCCGTCCTGTGCGGTCTTTCTCCCGTTCTTCCCGGCGGCCAGAGAGGTGTCCGAGCTCGCTTATGTAGACAACTACGGTCTGGACGGCACCACCCCGTACGACATGTTCGACACCTGCATCCTGAACCGGGCCTTCAACCGCAGGGAGGCTTACGAGAAGCTCATCTACGACTCGAACACCGGCAACGCCCTGACCGGGATGGACGACAAGACCATCAACAAGCGCGAGCTGGCCAAGATCCAGCAGTGGACCATCCCACTCGAGAACTTCATCGTGGGCAAAACAGAGCAGTACCTGGCCTACCTCAGGGACAACCCCGAGCTCATGACCGGGGCAAACCTGAGCTGGTTCTCGAACTACTGCGCGGAGTACTGCCTGGTGAACTACAGCCAGGCCGACGACAACGCCGTGCCCTGGACGTTCCCGGCCGTACCCACAGGGGGAAGCCCGGAGGACTGGATCGACGAGATCTTCTCCAACGGTTGAAAATCAGACCATGGGCCGGATCCCGGGAGCGTATGGATGAAAACGCACGTGAACACTGCACCCCTTTGGTTCACCAGAGGCGGGTTTGATGTGAAGGAGGAATAACATGAAATGGTTCGGAAGGCTATCCTTGATTGCCCTGGCCCTGATCGCGGTAGGGATCCTGTATGCCGCGTACTCCCGCACGGGCTCGGGCACCGATAATCAGGCAAAGACCTCTTTGGCTGCGGCAGGCGCTGCCGCGTCACCGGTAACGACGGCCCCCCGGTCGGCCGATGCAGTGACGGCCCCGGGAGCGGCGGCCCCGGGCTCGAACAGCATCACCATGGTCTTCACCGGCGACGTCATGCTCGCCGGAAGCGTCGATGTCATCGTCAAGACAGCGGGCATGGGCGACTACACCTACCCGTGGCAAAAGGTCGCGGACTACCTCGCCCGGGCCGATGTGGCCGTCATCAACCTCGAGAGCGTCATCTCGGACAAGGGCTACCAGAACTACTACGTCTCCAGGCCGAGGAACCGGGCCTCGCCGCTTGCCATGAACGGGCTCCTGCGTGCAGGCATCGATGTCGTATCCCTGGCCAACGATCACGCACTCGATTACAACCGGACCGCCCTGGCCGACTGCATCACGAGGCTCAGGACAGCCGGCATGACCTGCATCGGGGCCGGGCTGACCTACGACGAGGCCTACCTGCCCGCGTACCGCACGGTCAAGGGAAAGAAGATCGCCTTCCTTGCGTTCACGAACAAGCTGGGCTCCTCATGGAAGGCGGCCAACGCCTACTTCACCGCCCGGGGCAACCCCAGGGACGCCAAAGCCGGCATCGCCTACCTCACGGCCAAGGAGATGGAGGCCGGGATCTTGAAAGCCCGCGAGGACAAAGCCGACTTCATCGTCGTCTCCCTGCACATGGGGACATACTATTCGGCGACCCCCACCAACGACCAGGACGGGTTCGCCCACTTCGCCATGGACCGCGGCGCCCACCTCGTCATCGAGCACGGCTCGCACGTCGCCCAGCCCACGGTGCTCTATGCCAACGGGTGCATCGCCTATTCCCTGGGCAACTTCATCTATGACCACGTCGATTCCCCTCCCAGCCGCGTGGGCCTGACAAAGGGCAAGGTCCTCGAGGTAGTCCTGGACGAGAACGCGCAGCTCGTGAATGCGGAAGAGCTTCCGGTCACCATCGACCCGTCGGTCTGGCAGCCTTCGTTCGACTAGGCGCGCAAGGAACAATAAAGGATATCCGGAACCGCATGATGAAGAAGAAACTCGAACACGCATTGCAAAGGGTTCTCCCCCTGAAGCATTTCATTTTCACGGGCTACGCACGCAACGGCCTCTATCTGCTCATCAAGGCCATGGGCTGGGACAGTGATGCGGAGATCGTCATCCCGGCCTTTACCTGTCCCATCATCAAGTTCACGGTCTCGGAATCCGGGGTGGTCCCGGTCCTCGTGGATGCCGAGCGCGACGGGCTCAACATGGATCCCGACGGGTTCGCCCGGGCCATAACCGACCGCACCAAGGCCGTCTACGTGGTCCATACCTACGGATCCGCGGCCAAGATCGAGAAGATCTGCGCCATTGCCAGGAGGCACGGCATCCTCGTCATCGAAGACCTCGCCCATACCCTCTTCTACCAGAGGAACGGCCGCCAGCTGGGCACCTTCGGCGATGTAGCAGTCCTGAGCTTCACCAAGAAGATCATCAACTTCGAGGGCGCTGCCATCGGGACCAACCACACCCACATCTACGAGCGGATGACCACCCTCCAGCGCGCCCTGCAGAAAGACCGCCGCCTGTCCCTGGTCGACGTGCGGGACTATTACGTCCGGCTCGTCGGGTCCTGGTGGGAAGCCCGGTTCTCCCCCATCGCGCTGATCCTCATGAAGATCGACGACCTCGTCAACGACCTCCTCTACAAGGGGGGCTACGGGCTCTCCCTGGACCCGAGCAAGTTCACCCTGAGCGAGTACGCCATGCGGCTGACCTGCTGGCAGCTTGAGAAGCTCTCCGGCAGGAACAACGGCCACGGGTACCTCAAGTTCCGGGAACGGTTCGGCGGCGTCATCGATTTCTCCGCGCTGGACCAGAACAACGGCGATACCCTGCCGGCCTATTATTCCGGGATCCCCAAAAGGAGCAGCCGAATGATGAGGCTCCTGTCGTTCAGAACGTGGCGCAACTTCACCACCAATGGCCACTATCCCCGTGCCGCCTACCTGTATTCGTCATACCGGCTCTTCGCCCGGAGCATCCTCCTCATGCCGCAGGCAGTCAACGGGAATGGGAGGCCTGACCGGCAGACGGTCACCGCTGAGCACGAATACACGTTCCAGGGGGCACCCGCGCTCAGGCTGGAACCCATCCATCAGCGCCCTGTAAAACCGGGGCCCGCCTTCCCCATCCTCAGGGAAGGGCGGACCCACAGCGCTGTCCGGTGCTTCATGCCCGCACAGGCAGGGGAAGCGGACCTGTGTCATTCACTGTCTGAGGAGTGACGCGCCCCGGTGCGGGCCAAGGCCCTGGACAGCGCATCCCCCAGGGGCGCACGTGTGCGCCAGGCTGCCAGGCTGACCGGGCTTCGCATGAGCGGCCTCATCCTGCGGACCTTGTCCTGCGTCCGCCTTCCCTCCCTGAAGGGGCCGATGAGCCTGCTGGCGAGATATTCCCTGCCGAAACAGCGTGCCATGAGGATGGAGACCACGAGCCTGGAGGCCGCCATGGGCACCTTGAGCATGAAGGCGAAGGCGTCGCCCCTGTCCATGTGGTCGAACTCCTCGGGCATGTTTGCCTTCACACTGCCCGAGAACTGGAACTTGGGGTTGTCCCTGTCGAAGGTGTTCGAACCGGGGAAGAGGTTCTTCATGCAGAAGGGGTAGTCTTCATGCACGAGCTCGATCCTGTGCTTCCGGCAGTACTCGTTCTTGATGGCGATGAGCCTCAGCGACGGCTTGAACGAGCAGTCGAAGAAGATCCGGCTCCAGGAGTTCTTGAAATAGAAGTTCACGACCCTCGGGTTGGAGGAGATGGAGGTGAACACGACGCTCCTGGTGTCGTTGAAGAGGCCGGTCTTCACAAAGGCCCACTGCAGCGCCAGCGACACCAGGCTCAAGGCGACCTTCTGGTTGCGGACCTGCTTGAGGACCATGGTCTCGTCGTTGCTGTACAGACAGGTCCTGCCGCTGAACATCATGGTCACCGCGGTGAAGCCCACGATGCTGCCGTCCTTTTCCGCATAGCACAGGAGATCGCATTTTCTCAGATAGTCCGAGAAGTTCTCCTGCGGTCTCCAGCACTGCCCTTCAACGTACTCGCACTGGCTGATGATGGTGCTCAGCTCTTCGTGGTCAGCCCCCCTGAGATCGACGAGGTAGTAGTTGATACCCCTGCGGCTCAGGATGAAATATTCCCTGGCGGTCACGGGGAACGGTCCCCGCTCCCCTTCACGGTTCGGCCACTTGCCTGTTTGTGTTGATCTCTGCACTGTATCCATTCTTTCTCCTTTTCTCACGTGAACAGTACCTGTTTTCCCCTGAAACACACCTTTTTGAGACCACGTCATCGAACAGCCTTTCCGGGAACGAACCCGGCTATGCTGTTGACGAAGATCAGGCCGATGACGCTGCGGAGAAGCAGAATCGATGTGGAGTACGTCAGTCCGAAGGCCATGATGGTTCCGCTGGGCCCGTAATCACCGAAGAGATAGAGCATGGCTGCCTGCGCGGTACCCAGCCCGCAGGGCGTGATGGGCATGCTGACGACCATCAGGATGATGGGCACATACGCGGTCAGGATGGACAGGGGGACATGCATGTGGAAGGCCCTGAGGGCGATATAGAAAAAGCCTATGAAGACCAGATAGTATACACCACGCCAGAGGATCAGGGAGCAGTAGCTCCTCCACGAGGCCTCGTGGAATACCTTGAGCAGGTTCAGGTCCCTGATCCTGCTCCCGCATCCTCGTGAGGGCAGCTTCTTCATGGCGGCGACGAAGATGAGCACAGACCCCAGAAACCCAATGCACAGGATGAAGAAATATCTGAGCGGCAGGGAGGAGGGGGGGACGAGGATCAGGCCGATCGTTGCCATGATGGTCAGCGTGAGCTGTGTGATGGTGTTGAAGAAGAGCATGACCCCTGTTGAGCGCATGACAGGGATGGCCAGCTCGTGCTTCAGGTAGTAGGCAAGCGCACCAAGGCCCAGGGTGTGGTCGATGGTCATCAGGAGGTAGGTCCCTCCGCGGATCCCCAGGGCAGACCTGAAAGCGATGGGGTGCCGGAATTCCTTGAGCACGAGGGCCAGGTTCTGCGTATCCAGGAGAAAGGTGATCACGATGAAGGCGACCAGCCAGGGGAGATAGAGGGAGATGTCCGCCCCGAGCAGTGCTGCCAGGAACCTGTGCATGTCGATGTGCACGAACAGGTAGGTGATGATGGCTCCCGCAGTGGCGAAAGGGAGAGCCCGCTTCCAGAGAGGGGTCCTTCTGCGCGGGGGAACGTCGCCCTGCGCGCCCGGGCATCCGCGGTCATCACCCGGCCCATGTACGGCATTCATCTCATCCCGGCACTTCATCCCGCCATGTCCCTTGAGGATACGACCGCGAAGTCACTCCACGCTGAGGCCCGGATGAAGGTTTCCGAAACGGATGGAAAAAGGCCGAGACAACAAGAACAGTCCCACCATGATCAGCAATATCCTCCCAGTGTATTTCCCCGTTGAAGGTGAGCTGCGTGCGCTCAAGCCTCCCTGCACAGTCCACCCCCTTGCAGATGGGCTTCCGATCAGGGGTATGGGGATTTATCCAATGAACAATGATAATAGGGTGGAGAGACTTCACCTCAATACATGGGATTTGCTTTTTTTCTTTTCAGGGACATTGCCCGGCAAACAGTACTTGTTTTTATACATTCACAAATTACTTTATTAATATTAAGCATCATTGAGAATGGTCTTGTTTTGCGCGCTCGCACGAGCGCTGCACTGGCATGAGGGAGGTCGTCAACCGAGCCCAAGCGCTCAGGGAAGGACATCGTCCGCTCCAGGTTCATTCTCAGAATGCCCGGGTTATGCCCACAACCATGACAAATGGTATGCTCGAGCACCGTACGTCGGTGCGGAGAGACTTTACGTGAAGGAGAGGAACGATATGGGTTTCTGGCGGCCACTGTGCGCAACGGAACGGTACTATCTCGCCTACAGCGACATCTTTCCCGATTTTACCATCCAGTTCTTTTTTGAAGGCAGCGGCACCTTCGACGTGCCCCGATGGAAGGAGGCGGTGGAGGCGGGTTCCCGAGCCAACCCCGGAAGCCGCCTCGTGCTGAAGGGAAGCTGGAGATTTTCCCGCTGGGTCGATTCGGGCATCACGCCGCCTGTGAGGGTGGTCGATGCCTCCGCCTGGGACGGCACGGGACCGGACGGCGCCCCGGCATGCATGACCGAGTATTTCAACCCCCGGACCGGCCCCACATGCGAGGTGGTGCTCATGCAGGGGACGCCCCTGCGTGCCGTCTTCCGGGCTCATCACTGCGTCATGGACGGCCGGGGGATCATCACCTGGGCCGAGGACATCTTTCGCGCCCTGCGGGGGGAGCAGCCCCTTGGCACCGCATCGAAGCTCACCGAGTTCCAGGTCGCCAGAAGGTTCCAGAAGGGGTGGAGGACCCCGCCGCCCCACGAGTTCATCGCCCCCACGGGGATGCCCCAGGGGAGCGAGCAGGGGGTGGTGTGGAGACACATGCGCTTTGCAGGCAGGCGTAAAAACCTCATCGGTCAGGTGGCCGTGATCATGGCGCAATCCGCCTGGAGCTATGGAGAGGGCAAGGTGCGCTTCGGCATCCCGGTGGACTTGAGGCCGAGGATCCCGGGCCTGCGCTCCACGGGCAACCTCTCCAACCTCGTCTACCTCGAAATGGAGCCCGGCACGAGCGCTTCCGATGCGGCGCAGAGCATTGCCTGGCAGCTCCAGGAACGCAAAGACGGCATGCAGTACTGGGGGGACCAGCTCATCCGCTACCTCCCCATATGGTACCTGCGGCGCATCATCCGGGATGAGGCCGCCCTGAAGCACGTAACCGGACGCTACCGCAATTCGGGCATCATCTCCAACATGGGGGTCATCCCGCTGGAACTGTTCCAGGGGGGGGGGTTCACGGCAGACTACTTCTGGGGGCTCCCGCCGTGCCCGATGGACCTGCCCTTCTTCATGGGCGTCGTCTCTTCGGGCGACAATTCGTCCCTGATCTTCGTCCTCCCGAAAACCCTGGCAAGCGGGGGCAGGCTGGAGGAGATAATGGAACGGCTCCGGACGGGACTGGTCCCTGTCCACGATCCCGGGAAGGACCGTGCGGCGTGAAAGGGGCCGGGCCGCCTACCGGGAGGGGACTGTTTGTCGTGAATTTCATTTGGATGAGAGGATCAAGAAATGAAAGCTCTTATAGTATGTATCATGCTCTTCCTGTTCTGCCACTGCTCCATGCCCGGGCCTGCAAGGGCTGAGGAGTACTCGCTGCGCGACCTCTACCGGATAGCGCTCGAACGGGCGGAGACCATCAGGATAGCGGACGAGAACATCGCCTACTCGGTCCAGGACAGGAGGAGGGCCATCTCGGCCCTGCTGCCCCGGCTCTCCGCGTTCGCCAGCTACCAGAAATTCGATGAGGAGAGATACAACACCTGGCAGTTCCTGGATTTTTCCGACGAGGTCCTCGTGCAGCCCGACCGCGCCCATTCCTGGGGCCTGAGGGCGGACCAGAATCTCTCCCTGTCGCTGCGGGAGATCACCGCGGTCAGGATCGGCAGCAACGACATCAGGAGGAGCAGGTACGACCTTGCCTCGATCCAGGAGACCTACCTCCTGGAGGTGGCGCAGGCCTATTACAACGTGCTCATGGCGAAAAAGGTCCTCGACATCGCGGAATCGAACCTGGAGCGGGTCACGAAGTACCGGGAAGCGGCCCGGGCCCGGCTGAACGTAGGGGAGATAACCGAAACCGTGCTGCTGCGCGCGGACAGTGAGCTCTCCAGCGCCAAGTCGAACATGGTGAAGGCCCGGAACTCCCTGTCCCTGGCGGATGCGACCCTGGCAAGGCTCGTGGGGATCACGCCCCCGTTCACCCTCGCCGAGGCCCCCAGGCGCGAGGCGCCGGCGCCTTCCCTCGAAGAGCTCAAGTCCACTGCCTTTGCCCAGCGACCCGACCTGAAGAGCCTGGAGGCCCAGAAAGAGATGGCCCGGCTGCAGGTGTCCTTCGCCCGGGGCGCCTACTGGCCGAACCTCAACCTCTCAGGCGTCTTCCAGCGTGCAGACCAGGAGCCAGCTTCCTCGTCCCTGAACACGGAAACCACCTACGGCTCGGTATCCGTCGTCTTTCCCTTCTTCGAAGGCGGGCTCCGGAGGGCTGAGGTGCAGCAGGCGAAGGTGAGGGAGAGGCAGGCCTCCCTGCAGTACGAGAGCGAGAAGAAGACCGTGGGCCTCGAGGTGGAGCGGGCCTACCTCGACCTGATGACCCGCAGGGGCACCATCGACTTCCTCGCGGACCAGCTCAAGTTCGCCCAGGACAATTACCGGGGGGTTTCCCGGCAGTTCGCCCTGGGTCTGGCGAGCAGCATCGACGTCATCGATGCCAACAACCTCCTGGTCTCTTCCCAGAGGCAGCTCGCCGAGGCGGAGTATTCCTACCAGCTCGCCATCCTGGAGGTGGAGCGGGCGACCGGGACTTTCATGAAGGAAGTCCGGGGAAAAACAGAATAGAGAAAGGGGATAAGTTCATGGCTGGACGAATACCATCCCCCAGCCTCCTTAAGAGGTACGGGGTGTGGAGGATAACAGGGGGTGTCCTTGTCGCGGCCCTTGTCCTGGTCGGCGTGGGGCGCACATCGGGCTGCATGAAGAGAGGCGGGGGCGAGGTCGCCAAGGCGAGCACCGTCTATGTTCAGGTGGTGGGGACGAAAAATATCCGGCCCGGCATCGAAGCCATAGGCACGCTGAATCCCAATGACGAGGTCATCATCTCCTCTGAGGTGGACGGCATCCTGAAGGACATCAGGGTGGACGAGGGCTCCCGCGTCACCAGGGGCATGGTCCTCGCCCGGATCAACGACACCGGCTACCGGCTCAATGTCGCCAACGCCAGGGCCCAGCTCAAGCAGGCCCAGGCGAACCTTGCAAACCTGAGGATCGAGCACGGGCGTAAAAAAGCCCTGTTTAACGAGAAGCTCGTGACCATCCAGCAGTTCGACGACGTGTCCACGCGCCTGACCGTTGCCGAGCAGGACCTCGACCGGGCCCGGGTATCCCTGTCGCTGGCCGCGGACATGCTCGCCAAGACCACCATCAGGGCCCCCAAGGAGGGGGTCGTCAAGGAGAAGCGCGTGACCACGGGCGACCTCATCAGGGCAGGCATGCCGCTGCTGGCGATCGTTCAGGTCAACCCGCTCAAGCTCTCCTTCACCATCACGGAAAAGGACGTGGGCGCTCTTAAGCTCGGCCAGGACATCGTCTTTTCCGTGGACCCCTTCCCGGGAAGGGAGTTCAGCGGAAAGCTCTCCATCATCTGCCCCAGCCTGGAAGAAAGGTCCAGGACCCTTCGTGCCGAGGCGACCGTGCCCAACGACACCCTCGAGCTCAAGCCCGGCCTGTTCGCCCGGCTGAAGATCTTCACGGGCCCACCCAGGGACGCCGTGGTCATCCCCGCGACCTGCATCCTGTACGAGGGGACAAAGACCAGGGTCTTCGTGCAGGAAGGCACGAAGGCCAGGGAGAGGACCCTCAGGCTGGGCGGAAAATATGATGACGTGGTGGAGGTGGTGGAGGGTCTGAAGGGGGGCGAACGGATCATCACCGTAGGCCAGAGCGGGCTGACGGACGGGGCGGAGATCGCGGTGGAAAGGTAGCCCCCTTTGCCCGCAGGGCCGGATTCCGGCAGTCCCGGCGGAAGCACGAAAGAAGGATAAAGTATTATGTGGATATCGGACACTTCCATACGGAGACCGGTCCTTGCCACCATGTTCATCCTCGCGCTGGTGGTGATGGGACTGGTCAGCTACCCGGACATCGGGGTGGACCTCTTCCCCCGCGTCGACTTCCCCATGGTGAGCATCCGGACTCAGCTCATCGGCGCGAGCCCGGACATGATGGACATCGACGTCACGGACAAGATCGAAGAGGCGGTCAACACCATCACCGGGGTCAAGTCCATCACCTCCACGAGCCTCGAGGGCTATTCGAGCATCCTCGTGGAGTTCAACCTGGAGCGCGACATCGACCTGGCCATTCAGGACGTCCGCGAGCAGCTCTCGGCGGTCCGCTCGCTCCTGCCGGACGACATCACCGAGCCGGTGATCCAGAAGGTCAACCCGGACACCAACCCGGTCATGTGGGTCTACATGACCGGCAGCAGGCCCCAGATCGAGCTTTCCACCTACGCGGACGAGGTCCTCAAGGGCCAGCTCCAGAGGATCGAGGGCGTGGGCTCCCTCGTCATGGCAGGGGTGCAGAAGAGGCAGATCAGGATCTGGGTAGACGCGGACAAGCTCAGGGCTTACGGGGTCGCGCCCAGCGACATCGCCATGGCCCTGGGCCGGGAGAACGTCGAGCTGCCCGGAGGCCGCATCGAGGGCAGGACCAAGGAATACTCCATCAAGTTCAAAGGCTCGCTGAGGAACATCGACTCCTTCAGCAACCTCATCGTCGCGTCCCACCAGGGCGCGCCCGTGCGCATCAGGGACATCGGGAGGGCCGAGGACGGCATGGAGGAGCGTCGCTCCTACGCGAGGTTCAACGGCATACCCGCCGTGGGCATCGGCATCCAGAAACAGACCGGCACCAACACGGTCCAGGTGGTGAATCGGGCCAAGGAAGCCATCGAGCGCATCAGCAAGACCCTGCCGCCGGGCATCACCCTGAACATCGCCTTCGACCAGTCAAAATTCATCGTGGACTCCATGGACCAGGTAAGGGAGCACCTCATCCTGGGCTCCATCCTGGCCGTGATCGCGGTCTTCGTCTTCCTGAGGAACACCCGCACCACGCTGATCTCCGCCGTGGCCCTGCCCGTGTCCATCATCTCCACCTTCGCCCTCATGCGGGCCTTCGGGTTTACCTTCAACAACCTCACCATGCTGGCGCTCACGCTCTCGGTGGGCATCCTCATCGACGACGCCATCATCGTCATCGAGAACATCCACCGCCACATCGAGGAGGGCATGTCTCCCCGGGACGCCGCCTCCTTCGCCACCTCGGAGATCGGCCTGGCGGTCACGGCCACCACGCTCGCCATCGTGGTGATCTTCCTGCCCGCGGCCTTCATGAAGGGCATCATCGGCAGGTTCTTCATGCAGTTCGCGCTCACCGTTGTCTTCTCCGTGCTCGTCTCCCTGCTCGTCTCCCTCACGCTCACCCCCATGCTCTCCTCCCTCTTCCTCCGCCCCAAAGGCGAAGAAGCCCGACGGAAAGACGGGAAAGGGCTCATCCCCCCGAAGCTCACCGCTGCCCTGGAACAGGGCTACGACCGGGTCGAGAAGGCCTACCGCCCCATCCTCGAGTACTGCCTGGACCACCGCAGGGAGGTGCTTGCGGGCGCCCTGGCCATCTTCGTGGTCAGCCTGCTCATGGTCAGGTTCATCGGCAAGGAGTTCAGGCCTGAGGAAGACCAGGGCCAGTTCATCGTCCGGATGGAGGCGCCGGTCGATTACTCCCTGGGCAAGGCCGCCGGGCTCTTCTCCCGGGCAGAGGCGGTCGTGAAGGCGCGGCCCGAGGTCAAGGGCCTCTTCTTTGCCCAGGGTTCGGGCTCGGGCCTCATGGGACAGATCAACAAGGCGGTCATGTTCACAAGGCTTTCGCCCCGGGCCGAGCGTAGAGAGACCCAGCACGAAATCATGGCCGCGCTGAGACAGAAACTGAAGAAGATCCCGGGGCTGAAGGTCACCATCGAGGAGATGTCCATGCTGGGAGGAGGCCTGAGGAACCTCCCGGTGGAATACGTCATCACCGGGGGGCCCATCGAGGACCTGAGGAGATATGCCGGGCAGATCGCCAGGGAATATGCGAAGGTCCCGGGCATCGTGGACGTGGATACGTCCCTGGAGGCGGGCAAGCCCGAGCTGAGCGTGTACATCGACCGGGACAAGGCGTCCGATCTTGGCGTGAGCACCGCTTCCATTGCCGAGGCAGTGAACCTCCTCATCTCGGGCGAGGTGGACGTGACGAAGTTCAAGGACGAGGCAAAGGGCAGGCGCTACGATGTCCGGGTGAGGCTCAACCCAGAGCACCGGATGACCCCGGCCGACATCGGCAGGCTCTACGTCAGGGCGGTGGACGGCAAGCTCGTGGAGCTGAGCAACGTGCTGAGCATCGTGGAGGCGGGCGGGGCGAGCAGCATCACCCGCAAGGACCGCCAGCGCGCCCTGTGGATCTTTGCCAACCTCGAAGACAAGACCCTGGGTTCCGCCATGGATGACCTCGACGCCGTCTCGGCGAAGATACTGCCCAAGGGCTATAAAGGCGTTTACCTGGGCGAGGCCGAGGAGATGGGCAAGTCGTTCAGGTACCTCATGTTCGCCATCCTCCTGGGCATCCTGCTGGCCTACATGGTCCTGGCGGGCCAGTTCGAGAGCTTCCTGCACCCGGTCACCGTGCTCCTGGCCATGCCGCTGTCCTTCATCGGCGCCTTCGGAGCGCTGCTCCTCACCGGGCAGTCCATCTCCATCGTGAGCTTCATCGGCATCATCCTCCTCATGGGTCTGGTGAAGAAGAACTCCATCCTCCTGGTGGACTATACGAACACGCTCAGGGCCCGGGGCATGTCCCGGCGGGACGCCCTCATGCAGGCGGGGCCGGTGCGGCTGAGGCCCATCCTCATGACCACCTTCGCCATGGTGCTCGGCATGCTCCCGGTGGCCCTGGGCATAGGCGAAGGCTCCGACATCCGCGCGCCCATGGGCATCACGGTGATCGGCGGGCTGCTCACCTCCCTCTTCCTGACCCTGGGGGTCGTCCCCGCGGCCTACGACCTCTTCGATGAATGGAAGGAGAGGCTCGGGAAGGAAAGGACTGCCGAGGCCGCACGCGGCTGGGAAGAAACCGGGGACCGGGAGGACAAGACCAGGGGCGCCGGCAGGGGCTGAATCCCGGCAGGGGAACGGCGGCTCAGGCTGCCGCTACCCGCTCAGGGCCTTCTGCCCCTCAGCCCAGCCGATGAGCTTCTTCCTGGGCCAGATGCCGATGTACTCCCGGGGGATGTATTTCCCGTCGTCATAGAGCTTTTTCCTGGTGGGCGACTTGTAGACCGCGTCCTGGATCCCGTCCACGGCCGGGCCCGCGTAGAAGATCCTGCCGCCGCTCTCGAACACGAGCCTCCTCACGTAGCAGACCTTGGGGCTGATCTTTTCCAGTTGGGGATCGATGAACCAGCTCCTCCCGAACATCCCGCTCACCGTGGGGTTCAGCTTCAGGAGCTCGGCGGTCCTCACGAGGTAGCGGCGCCATCCGTCCGCATTGAACTCGGAGATGAGGTACGGGTCGTGGGAATCCGTGTGCATGCTGTAGAACCGCTTGAAACCCTTGAGATCGAAGAGGAGAAAGGACATGCCGCTGATGAACTGGGACACCCCCTCCCTGAACAGAAAGACCATGGGCAGCGGGGAGAGGCTGATCTTCTGGGCCCCTGCGGGAATGACCCGCAGGCTGCAGACGCCGAGCTCTCTGAGAAACCGGTCTTCATAGTGCATGTAGAACCCGGGCTCGTTCTCGCTGAACTCGATCTCCCGCATGATCCTCTCGAAGTTCATGCAGTACAGCGTTTTTATCTCCCCGGGAACGTTGAGCCCGGCCAGCCCGCCCGAAACGGCTTTCTCGATGAGCCATACCAGGAGCCACTTGTTGTAGAGCTCGAGGACGTGGCCGTTGCTGCTCATGAGGATGGCGTCGCAGAACCTCCTCACCTCGGCGCTGACGTACTTGTAGCTGGAGGTGAAGGGATACTTCCGCACGAGCTCTCCATAGCGCTCCAGAGGCAGGTCGTCCATGATCTTGTGGTTTGCGTTCCGTATCCATGTCTCGAGCTTTTTCCCTAACGCTTGAACTCTCCGGGCATCCATCTGTCCCCAACCTTAATCGTCTTTATTCAACGGGCCTTGCAGGCCATCTAGATAGATAGGTATGTGCCGGACCATTGGAATCAATACCGCACGCGAGCTCGCCCCGCACGCGGCTGAAGCCGGCCTGGAGAGCGGAGGAGGGGCGGCCTGCCCCTTGCAGGCATTGCATCGCGTTTCAGCATGTTATGCCATTGAATTACCGGTCCCGGGACCTACTATAAGGTCCAGCACTGAACATTCTCCAGAAAGGAGGGAAAAACAATGTTCGAGCCAAAAAAGATCCTCGTCCCCACCGATTTTTCCGAGCACTCAGACAAGGCGTTGAGGGAGGCGCTGGACATAGCCGAACGGTACAACTCTCAGATCTATCTCCTCCATGTGATCGACCAGAACATCCAGCAGTGCGTCGTGGACTACTGCCTGCCGCAGGAGACAGTCGATCAGCTGGAGAGGGAAAGTGAGAACAAATCCAGGGAAATGATGCAGGAAGAGGTGGCCAAGGTGGCCCCCCGCCGCGCGGTCGAGATCAACTACGACATCAAGCGGGGCGTTCCCTATGACGTGATCCTCAAGGAGGAGGATGACAAAAACGTCGATCTCATCGTCATCGCTTCCCGGGGAAAAGACGGCCTCATAGGCCACCTCATGGGGAACGTTGCCGACCGGGTCTCGGAAAGGGCGAAATCCGAGGTCCTCATTGTCAAGACCTGAGCCTCGAGCCTTCAGGACGCCGATGCTGCCGTCCCCCCATGCTGGGGGCCGCGGCAGCGCCCGGGAGAGGACCGGCTCTTGAGGACAGGTCACGAGGAGAACGGTTTCCCGACGATCGTATTCCCGCTCCCCCTCCTTCACTCACCACTCCCCCGGATTTCCCGATGGACAGCGGCTCTCACGGTCTCGTGCAGCCCAGGCCCTCTCCGGCAAACAGGACTTGGTAGGAAAAGACCGGCACCCTGCAGGTCAGGGCAAAGCCGGCCCAGTCGAGCAGGTACCCAACCTCGCGGCCGCAGAAGAGCCTGAAGTCAGATCCGCCGGAGGGGATTCCCGGTGCCAGGGAGAACCCCACCCCCAGGGCGGGGCTTTCGAGGCGGCTCCCGAACGAAGCACGCCGCCAGGCCGGGATCTCTCCCTCCCTGAGCAGGGAGGACCCCTCCTTAAGGATGGTGAAGGCATTTCCCTCCACCTCGTTCAGAAGGATCACCGTCCCCTGACCTTCCAAGCCGGCAGCGTCCACCCGGACCGCAAGCCCCTCCAGGGATGTCTCGCAGGTGACGATGCAGGTACCCCTGGAGCCTATGGTCTCCATGGAACTGGAAGCCCTTGTCAGGATGAAGGCGGCGCTGCGCAGGCGGATAAACCCGCGCTGGAATGCGGGCAGGGCCATGTACAGGCCGGTGAACAGCTCCATGGCCCCTGTGAACAGGGCAGACATCTTCTGCTTCCCCAGGTGCCACGCAAGGGCCCTCTCCAAGCTGAAGGTCTTGACCAGGACATTCCCCTCCAGCGACCTTACGGACTTCAGGGCAGGGAAGACCGTCCGGCCGCGGGCCTTGAGCACGGGCAGGCCGAAGCCTGCGGATTCGCCCGCGCACAGCCTCCCCCGGACGGCAAGGAAGAGCCCCTTGTCCATGCCCCCGGTCTTGCCCTGGTGAACGCACGGATCGTGGACCAGGCAGAGCCCGGGCCCTACGGGGAGCACCTTCCTCCCGGAGAGACCCTTGTCACCGGGCGGTCCGGGCGTGTCTCGACCGGAAAAGGGCACAGGTCTCCTCGATGCGCCTGTTCAGGTAATCCTCGTCGAACTCGGAAGCGTAGATCATCCTGTTTTCGTTTTCATACCTCCAGTCAGCGCGGTCCTGCACGCCGGCGACCTTCCCGTAGAGCTTCGTGCCGGGCAAAGGGAACGGAATGGTGAACGAGATCTCGCTCAAGGGCAGCGTCAACGCCCAGGCAAAGGTCTCTTCGACCGTCTCCACGGTCTCGCCCGGGTAGCCCACCATGAAGAAGCCCGCGGCCTCGATGCCCGAGGCCGTGATGAGCCCGATGGCGCGTTCAGCGTCCTCGACGGTGGCGTTCTTGTTCATGAGCCTGAGCACGCGGTTGCTGCCCGACTCCAGGCCGAAGAAGACCTTGCTGCACCCGGCCTGCCTCATGAGATCGACCTCGCCTTGGGACAGGCCGCCCGTCCGGGAGAGGCAGGTCCATCTCATGTCGAAGCGCCCCTTGATCATGGCCGTGCAGAATTCCCGCACATGGCGAGGGTCGAGGGTGAAGCAGTCGTCCGCGATCCAGAGGCCGTCATACCCGTAAGACCTGATGTCCTCGACCTCCTCCATGACCCGCCCGATGTCCCTCCTGCGGAAGTAGGAACCGAACACCGGCTTGGAGCAGAAATCGCAGCCAAAGGGACACCCGTAGGTGGTCATGATCCCTGCCGGGCAGTACCCTTCCCGTAACCTCCAGGACTCCTGGTAGCGGGCATGGGCAAACGCGCTCCGGTCAGGGATGGGCAACCTGTCGAGCTGCGCCTTGGAAAGGGACCTCATGGGGGTCTGGAACAGGTTCCCTGTTGCGGGCTCCTCGGCGTAGAAGCCGGGGTAGCTCCCGTAACGGACATACATCCTCCCTCTGTCGCCGTCCGTGAGATAATCCCTGCAGAACCGGGGGAGGGAATGCACGGCTTCGCCCCTGAACACCACGTCGAAAAGGCCCGAGAACTGGGCCGGCCTCACGGTGGGCATGGGGCCGCCGCACAGGAGCAGGGTGTCCGGGGAGAGCTCCCTGATCCGCCGTGCGAGGTCGAGGGCCTGGTCGATCATGGTGAGCATGACGTAGATGCCGACGATCCCGGGCCTGTGGGAGCGTATCCAGGCCAGTGCCCCGTCAGGTCCGTCAAAGGTGAGGTCCAGGATGGCGGGGTCCATGCTCTCCAGCTTCAGGACCGAGCTCAGCTGGGCGATGCCCAGGGGGTGGAACAGCATGGCGGCCCTCACATCCCGCTGGACATGAGGGAAGATCAGGACGATATCTGCCATCTCCCGAACCTCCTGGGCCCCATACCGAGGTGACCGGGCGCCGCACACGGGCGGCCCGGTTTCTCAAATCCTTTTTCAACGATTATAATAGCCCGGCTGGCCGGCATCTCAATTGGAAGGGCACCCTTCAAACCCTTGCGCAGCCGGGGTTGACGGTGCACGCCCCGGCTCGCGATCCCATTGTTTTTTTGTGAGTGCGCATTAATAAAAATACTATTCATTCGGTACTCCCTGGGCAGGATGAGGCGGGGGTACCTGATGTGAAAAGGAGGTTGTCACCTCAGTCGGGCATCTGCATTCCAGCCATGTTCGAGACATGACCACGGCGCATGAGGGCACACGCTCTTATAAACCAGGAAAGGAGTAAGGATGAACATTTACATTGGCAACTTATCCCGGGACGTCACCGAGGACGACTTACGGAACGCCTTCGAGGCCTTCGGGCCCACCACCTCGGTCCACGTGATCAAGGACAAGTTCAGCGGCGAATCGAAAGGGTTCGGTTTCGTTGAGATGGCCAACAGGGAGGAAGCCCAGTCAGCCATCCAGGAATTGAACGGCAAGGAGATGAAGGGCAGGCCGCTGACCGTCAACGAGGCCCGCCCCCGCACGGAAGGCCCCCGGGGGGGAGGCAGGCCCGGAGGAGGAAGACCGGGCGGAGGGGGCAGGCCGGGCGGAGGACGCCGCTTCTAGGGATGGAAGGTGCACGACCCGAGATGAAGAAGAGCTTCCCGACTCCCGCCGATGGCACGGCAGCGTATCCCGAAGAGGCTGGCCATGCGCCTGGTGCAGCAGTCAGCCCCTTCAACCCCATGACCCTATGATGTAGGTCTTTTCGCTCCCGCTTCTTCCCCCGCATCCTGCAGGTTTCCCCGCCCCGGGTCCGGCCGGTGGGGTGCCCCTGAGCGCATTTGATCTTTTCCGAAAAATATTCTATGACATGCCCCAGGCTTATCGATCCTGCACTGGGGCATCCTTGACAATGCTGAAGAAACTGCTGCTCTACGCTCTCCTGGCGTCCATGGCCTTCGTTCTCGGGGACATCGCGCTGTGCTTCGTGTATCCCGACGTGCAGTCGCTCAGGAAGGAGCATTTCGAGAAGACGGCCTTCATGAGGTATCGCGAGAGGCAGTGGGAGAAGGAGGGGCGAGACAAAAAGATCGTCCACACATGGGTGCCCCTGAAGAAGGTCTCCCCCTACCTCATCAAGGCGATCATCATCGCGGAGGACGACAAGTTCTACCGGCACGAAGGGTTCGACTTCAAAGCCCTCCAGAGGGCCTTCGAGGAGGATCTCAAGAAGCGGAAATTCTCCGCCGGGGGGTCCACCATATCCCAGCAGCTCGCAAAGAACCTCTTCCTCTCCCCGTCGAAGACCCCTCTGAGGAAGATCAAGGAGGCCATCTACACCTGGCGCCTGGAGAAAAACCTCTCCAAGAAGCGGATCGTGGAGCTCTACGTAAACGCGGCCGAGTGGGGCGACGGAATCTTCGGCATCCAGGCCGCCTCGAGGCACTACTACGGGAAGAACGCCTCCGCCCTGACGGCCCCGGAGGCGGCCCGCCTCGCGAGCGTTCTGCCCAACCCCATCCGCTACAACCCCACGGGCTCGAAGCGCTACGTGCTGGCGCGCTCCAAGGCCATCTACCGGATCATGCTCAAGCGGGGCATCGTGATCCCCGAGTACGAAGAGGTCATGCACGCGCCCGAGGAGCCCGAGGCGGTTGAGGAAGGCCTCGAAAACCAGGCCGACACCACGGGGATCGAACCCCCTTCGAGCGAAGAGGAAGGCGATGCCGAAGCCCTGGCCGGCACGGAAAGCACCACCGGGGCAGAAAGCCCGGCGGAAGGAGAGACTCCCGACCCCTTGTAGCCACCTGAGTTGAGAAGGCATGCTATGCCTGCCTGGCCCCTGCAGTCTTCATGGATGCAATGCCCCACCATACGGATGCATCCCCTGGTTATCCATCGGCATCAGGTGATTGACAATCCCTCGGGTTAGCCTCATCATGGGACGAGCATACGATCTTTTCTGCCCGTGGGGCCTGTGAGAGGAGTGGTTATGAGGAGATTCAAGCCTTCCCGTCTGCTGTATCTGTCCCTGATGTGCGCCCTCTTGAGCCTGCCTGCCCTGGCGCAGGACCAGGCCAAGGTCGACCTCTTCAGCCCTCAGGGCGTGGTGAAAGGGGTCCGCCAGGTGACGGCGCGCTTCTCCGAGCCCATGGTGCCCTTCGGGGACTTCCGCCTCCAGGACCCGTTCGTGGTGTCCTGCCCGGTGGCCGGCAAGGGCCGGTGGGTGGACCAGCAGAACTGGGCCTACGACTTCCCCCAAGACCTCCCGGGAGGGATCAGGGGCACGTTCACCCTCAGGAAAGGCCTCAAAACGCTGGCGGGCAGGCCCGTCGGAGGCAGGCAGGCCTTCTCCTTCTCCACCGGCGGACCGGCCATCGTGAAAAGGCTCCTCCCCGGGTGGACGAGGGTCGACGAGCACCAGGTCTTTGTCCTGGTCCTCGACGCGGAACCCACAGAAGAGTCCCTCCTGAAGAACGTCCACTTCGCCGTCGAGGGCATAAGGGAAAAGGTGGGCATAACCATCCTCAAGGGCAAGGACCGGGAGCAGGTCCTCAAGGGTCTGCAGGGCAGACCCGCCGACAGGCCTGTCCTCGTGATCCAGGCCAGGCAGGCCTTCCCGTCCGGCTCAAAGGTGAACCTGGTGTGGGGGGCCGGGGTGGCCTCGAAGAGCGGGGTCGCCACGACCGCCGCCCGGGTGGAGCGGTTCGAGACCAGGCAGCCCTTCACCGCGAGGTTCTCGTGTGAACGGGAAAAGGCGGACTGCGGATGCATACCCGTGCTCCCCATGACCGTGAGCTTCTCCTCGCCAGTCTCCAGGGCCCAGGTCGCGAGGGTGACGCTCAGGGACGCCTCCGGCAAGGTCTACAAGCCGGTGCTTGGCAGCGAGCACCAGGGAGGGGTGTCCCGGGTCACCTTCTCCAACCCGTTCCCGGAAAAGACCTGGTTCACCCTGGACATCCCCCGGGACATGCAGGACGTGGAGGGCAGGCCGCTCTCCAACCGCAGCGCCTTCCCCATGAAGGTGTCCACTCATGGGTATCCTCCCCTGGCCAAGTTCTCGTCGCGATTCGGCGTCATCGAGAGCGCCGACCCGGTCCTGCCCGTGACCGTGAGGAACATCGAGACGGGCGCACCCGGATCCGCCCCCACCGGCGTGCAAGGAACGAAGAACCTCCGCCTGTTCCGCATCCCGCCCGACCAGGAAACGAGGATCATCCAGTGGCTCGTGGCCGCGTTCACGGCTGACCGGGAGAAATCCCTCCTCAAGCCCATCGGCTCGTGGGCGCAGGAAAGGGCCTTGCCCCGCAGAGGCGCGGAAAAGGACTTCGAGGTGGTGGGCATCCCCCTGAGCGGGCCGGGCCTTCATATAGCCGAGGTGGAGAGCTCCATCCTGGGCCAACGGCTCCTCGCCAAGAAGACCCCCATGTACGTCCACACCGCTGCCCTGGTGACCAACATGGCCGCGCACTTCAAGCAGGGCAGGGAATCCTCCCTCGTGTGGGTGACGACCCTCGACAGGGGAAAGCCCGTGGCCGGGGCAAACGTCACGATCCGCGCCTGCGACGGCACGCCCCTCTGGCAGGGCAAGACCGATGACCTCGGCATCGCCCGGGTCCCGGCAGTAGACTTCTCCGCCTACAGCGGCCGCTGCGGCCACGACTACGCCTACGGGCTCAACAGCGGCGTCTTCATCTTCGCCCGCACGGAAAGCGACATGACCTTCACCCACTCCGGGTGGAACGACGGGATCGAGTCATGGAGGTTCAACCTCCCCTCGGGAAACGTCCCCACCGAGGG
>DAOPXM010000007.1:34747-134921 GCA_035352355.1 Deltaproteobacteria bacterium
GGAGGTTCAACCTCCCCTCGGGAAACGTCCCCACCGAGGGCAGAACCATCGCCCGCACCGTCCTCGACAGGCCCCTGTTCAGGGCAGGGGAGACCGTGCACATGAAGCACATCCTCCGCCTCCACACCACGCAGGGCTTCTCCCCCGCGCAGCAGGAGGATCTCCCCACCGAGGCGAAGATCGTCCATGGCGGCAGCGAGCAGGAGTACCGCCTCCCGCTCGCCTGGTCGAAGAACGGGAGCGCTTCAATGGACTGGAAGATCCCGGAGGATGCCAGGCTGGGCACCTACCGCATCTTCCTGGCAGGGCGGGCAGGAGGCCCCTCCACCCGCTCCCACGAGGACTGGGGAGCTGCGTCCACGGCGTCGTTCTCCGTGGAGGAATTCAGGGTCCCGCTCATGCGGGGGGTGATCATCCCCCCTGCCGGCCCGCTGGTCAACCCGAAGGCAGTGCCCGTCGGAGTGAGCCTCTCGTACCTCTCGGGGGGCGGGGCGTCAGGTGCCCAGGTGAAGCTCAGGGGCGAGATACGCTCCATGTTCGTGACATTCAAGGGGTACGAGGACTTCTCGTTCAGGGCCGGGTCCATCAGGACCGGGCTGCAGGGGACGTTTACGGGCATGGGCGACGTGGGCTACTACGAGGAATACGATGGGGACGGCGGTGGAGGCCCATCCCAGAAGGCAAAGCCTTCCCTGAAGACCATCTCTCTGAACCTCGACAGGACCGGGAACGGGAGCGCCCGGTGGGAGGATCTGCCCAAGCTGGAGACCCCATCCACCCTCCACGCGGAGCTCGAGTACCTCGACGGAAACGGACAGGCCCAGACGTCGGGGGCAACGATCCCCCTCTACCCCGCTTCCCTGGCAGTGGGCATCAAACCCTCTTCGTGGGCCATCTCTAAGAAGGACCTGAGCTACCAGGTCGTGGTGCTCGACCTCAAGGGCAGGCCGGTGAAGAACGCTCGCGTGTCCGTAGACCTCTTCCAGGAGATCACGCACACCCACCGGGCCAGGCTCGTGGGGGGCTTCTACTCCTACCAGAACACTACTGAGATCAGGAAGGTCGGCAGGCATTTCACCGGGACCACCGACTCCCACGGCTTGGTCACGGCCTCGGGCCCGTCACCGGTCTCCGGCAGCATCACCCTCCACGCCGAGGTCGCCGATCCATCCGGGAACATCGCCACCTCCAACGCCTCGGTCTGGGTGGCGGGCAGCGACTCCTGGTGGTTCCCCCAGGGCAACGACGACCGCATCGACGTGCTCCCGGAAAAGAGGCTCTACGAGCCGGGCGAAAAGGCGCGCTTCCAGGTGAGGATGCCTTTCCGGGAGGCGGTCGCCCTGGTGTCCGTTGAGCGGGAAGGCATCATCGACACCTTTGTCCGCACGGTCTCCTCCCTGTCGCCGGTGATCGAGATCCCGGTGAAGAAAAACTACGCCCCCAACGCCTACGTCTCCGTGCTGGTGGTCAGGGGCAGGACCACGGACGCCAGGCCCACGTCCACCTTCGACCCCGGGAGGCCGGCCTACAAGCTCGGCGTCTCCGAGATCCAGGTGGGCTGGAAGCCCTACTCCCTGGCCGTGGAGGTCGTCCCCGACAAAACGGTCTACCGGGTGCGGGGGAAGATGGACGTGCGCATCCGGGTCAGGGACGCGGACAACGGGCCTCCGAAACACGCGGAGGTGGCGGTGGCGGCCGTGGACGAGGGACTGCTCGAGCTCAAGCCCAACGACACCTGGAACCTCCTGCCCGGGATGATGGTGCGGAGGCCCTACGAGGTGAGCACCTCAACGGCCCAGTCCATGGTGGTGGGCAAGCGCCACTTCGGTCTGAAGGCCCTGCCCCACGGCGGAGGCGGCGGCAGGCAGATCACCCGCGAGCTCTTCGACACCCTCCTCTTCTGGAAGGCCGTGGTGCCGCTGGATCCCTCGGGCGAGGCCCGGGTGAGCATCCCGATCAATGACTCCCTGACGTCCTTCCGCATCGTTGCCGTTGCCACGGCGGGCTTCGATGCGTTCGGCACGGGCGAGGCGTCGGTGCGGACCACCCAGGACCTCATGGTCCTGCCCGGCATCCCGCCCCTGGTCCACACGGGAGACAGCTTCAACGCCATGGTCACGGTGAGGAACACCACAAGCAGGGCCATGAATGCCCGGCTCAGGCTCACAAGGACCCTGGGGAAGACCAGCCGCGCGTTCGACCCGGTCACGGTCGCTTTGGGTCCATCGGAGGCGCGGGAGGTGTCCTGGAAGGTGGAGACCCCTCTTGAGGAAGGCATTGCGACCTATGAGGTGGAGGCGGACACCCCGGATGCAACGGACCGGGTCAGGGTCACGCAGCGGGTCGCCCCCTCGGTCCCGGTGCGCACGTTCCAGGCGACTCTGGCCCAGGTGGACCAGGCCTCCAGGATCCCGGTCGCCAGGCCTGCGGACGCGCTCCCGGGCATGGGCGGCATCGGCGTGACCCTCTCGCCCACCCTCACCGCAGGGCTCGAAGGTGTGCGGGAGTACATGTCGGGCTATCCTTACGTGTGCCTCGAGCAGCAGACCTCGAAGGCAGTGGCCCTGAAGGACAAGGCCATGTGGCAGGACATCACCCGCAGGCTCCCGGAATACATCGACACCGACGGGCTCCTGAAATTCTTCCCCTCCTGCCGGTACGGGAGCGACATCCTCACCGCGTACGTGCTTTCGATCTCCCACCAGGCGGGCTTCGGGATCCCGGCCTATCTGAAGGACCGGATGGTCTCCGGCCTGGAGGGCTTCGTCGACGGCAGTATCCGCCATCAATACCCCGTCGGGGCGCCGGACCTCACGATCAGGAAGATCGCCGCGCTGGAGGCCCTTTCCCGCTACCAGGCCATCGAACCCGCGCGGCTCGCCTCCGTGGACATCCAGCCGAACTTCCTCCCCACGTCAGCCGTGGTGGACTGGCTCCTCGTGCTGTACCGGAGCACCGCACTGCCAGACAGGGACAGGCGGTACGCCGAGGCCCAGCAGGTCATCCGCTCGAGGCTCAACCTCCAGGGGAGCACCATGGGATTCTCGAGGGAAGATCATGAAGCGTTCTGGTGGCTCATGAGCACGGGCGACTCCACCGCGCTCAAGGCGATCATCGCGCTGCTCCCGAGCAGGACGTGGGACGCGGACATGGGCCGCATCATGAGGGGCGCCATGGGCCGCATGAAGCGGGGCCGCTGGGACACCACGGTGGCCAATGCCTGGGGAACCTTAGCCGTGGACGCCTTTGCCGCCCGCTTCGAGAAGGAACCGGTGACGGGCGCCACGAGGGTGGCAGGATGGGGAGAGGAAAAGGCCGTGACCTGGCCGCTTGCGAAGGGCGCGGGAGAAATGCTCCTCCCCTGGCCCGAAAAACAGGACACGGTCGCCCTGACCCACACCGGCACGGGCGCGCCTTGGGCGCTCACCAGGTCGCTGGCCGCCATCCCCCTCAGAAAACCCGTCTCCACTGGGTACACGGTGAAGAAGACCATGACCCCCGTGGAGCAGAAGACGAAGGGGGTCTGGTCCCGGGGAGACATCGTGCGCGTCAGGCTCGAGATGGCGGCCCAGGCCGACATGACCTGGGTGGTGGTGAACGACCCGATCCCCGGGGGTGCGACCATCGTCCATACGGGCCTCGGCTCGGCCCTTGCGGCCTCGGGGGAAAAGGACCGCTCCGCCACCTACATCGAGCGGAAGTTCGAGGCCTTCAGGGCCTACTACGAATACATAGGCAAAGGGGGCTGGGCAGTGGAGTACACGCTCAGGCTCAACAACCCGGGCCTCTTCACCCTGCCTCCCACGCGGGTGGAGGCGCTCTATGCACCGGAGATGCTCGGGGAGCTGCCGAACAGCCCGATCGAGGTGAGGGAGTGAGGAAGGGCCGTGCCGCTGCAGTACTCTTCGCAGGCGTTTGTGCGCTCTGCCTGCTGGCCCTGTGCGACCTTTTCCTCCTGCACCCCGCCGTGCCCTCGTTCGCTCAGGTGAAGGCCGGCCACCGGTCGTCGGAAGCCGTGCTCCTCGACCGCAACGGCGAGGTCATCCACGTCGTCAGGAAGGACATGACGGCGAGAAAGCTCGACTGGGTGAGCCTCGACGGTGTCTCGCCCGCCGTCCGGAAGGCCGTGGTCCTGGCCGAGGACAGGAGGTTCCCCAGCCATCACGGCATCGACTGGCTGGCGCTCTCGTCCGCCCTTTGGGACAGGCTCCTTCAGTCCGGGTCGCGGGGGGCGAGCACCATCACCATGCAGCTCGCGTCCCACATCATGCCGGGCCTGAAGCCGGCCGCCGCGAGGCGCACCCTCCTCCAGAAGCGGAGGCAGATGAAGGCGGCGCTCGCCATCGAGGACGCGTGGACCAAGGACCAGATCCTCGAGGCCTACTTCAATCTCATCACGTTTTCCGGAGAGCTGCAGGGCATCGGCGCCGCGTCCCGGGGCCTCTTCGGCAAGGACCCGTCAGGCCTCGATGGAAACGAGTCCCTGGTGCTGGCGTCCCTCATTCCCTCATCCCGGCGCACCCCGGATCGGATCGTGAAGAAAGCCTGCGCCCTGGGCGGCCGCTTCAACATCCCCTTCGACGAGCGCGCCATCCGCTCCCTCGTGGAAGGCAGGGTTTCCAGCCCCCCCTTCATCAAGCCCGCGGTGGCGCTGGCGCCCCACGTCGCCTCGCAGCTCCTGACCGGCAGCTCCAGCAGGGTATCATGCACCCTGGACCGGGGCCTGCAGGAGCATGCATCCGAAGTCCTGAGGCGGTTCGTGGCCGAGCTCGAGGGGAGCAATGTGAACGACGGGGCCCTCCTGGTGGCCGACAACGCCACGGGGGAGATCCTCGCCTACGTGGGCAACACGGGCGAGTCCTCGTCGGCCAGGTACGTGGACGGGGTGAGGGCCCTCAGGCAGGCAGGATCGACCCTGAAACCCTTCCTCTACGGGCTCGCAATGGAGAGGAGACTGCTGACCCCCTCCTCCATCGTCCTGGACGAGCCCCTGAAGGTCATGGCCTCCACGGGCATCTACCAGCCCGAAGACTACAGCAAGACCTACCTGGGCCCGGTGAGCGTGCGGACCGCGCTGGCCTCCTCCCTGAACACCCCCGCGGTGAGGACCCTCATGCTCGTGGGGTGCGGGCCCTTCGTGGAGAGGCTTATCGGCTCGGGATTCGAGAGCGTCCGGGAGGACCCCGAGTACTACGGTCTGTCCCTGGCCCTGGGCACGGTGGACATCAGCCTGTTCGAGCTCGTGCAGGGGTACATGGCCCTGGCCAATGGCGGAGCTCTGCGCCCCTTGAGGCTCACGAAAGGAACCGCCGGACACCCCGGGCAGGCCATGAGCCCCGAGGGGGCCTTCCTCGTCTCCAGCATTCTTTCCGACCGGGAGTCGCGCAGCGCCACCTTCGGGCTCGAGAACTACCTTTCGACCCGCTTCTGGACCGCCGTCAAGACAGGCACCAGCAAAGACATGCGGGACAACTGGTGCATCGGCTATTCCCGCAGGTACACGGTGGGCGTATGGGTGGGGAACTTTTCCGGCGAGCCCATGTGGAACGTGAGCGGGGTGAGCGGGGCCGCGCCCGTGTGGATGGAGCTCATGAACCACCTGCATCGGGGAGTCCCTTCCGTGGCGCCCGAACCCCCTGCCGGGGTCGTGAGGCATCCCGTACGGTTCGCCATACGCGAGCAGCCACGGGTCGAGTGGTACATCCGGGGGACCGAGCCCGTGGGCACGGTCTCCCTCGCACAGTTTCCGGCAGGCAGAACCATCGCCTACCCCCCGGACGGCGCCGCCCTCGCGCTGGACCCCGACATCCCGGCCGTGAACCAGTCCGTGCTCTTCCAGGCAGACCCGCCCGAAGGGGACTGCAGGTGGATCCTGAACGGAAAACCCATGGGCAGGGGCCCTTGCGTGCTCTGGAAGCCACAGGCGGGCAGGTTCACCCTCACCCTTGCCGGACAGGGCGCGACCGTCTTCGACCGCGTGGTCTTCACGGTGAGATAACGATCCCGGGTCCTCTAGCGCACGTCGGAGGTGCGGCCGCCCCGAGCGTCCTCCCTGCGCCCTCCGCCCGGTTGGACGCCGGAGATCCGGGAGACCCTCTCGAGCCTTCCCGCCAGGTATTCACGGCGGCACAGCTTCCTCTGGATCTTGCCGCTCGTGGTCTTCAGGAGCGAGTTGCTCTTCAGGAGCACGAGGTCGTGGAGCTGAACCCCGTGGTTGACCGCCACCGCGGTTCGGATGGAGGAGCTGATCTCGTCGGCCGCCTCCTCGTCGAGCGCTTCATAATCGCTGGTGAGCTCCTGGAGGAGCACCACCCCGTTCTCGCTGTGGACATCGACGGCAAAGGCCGCGTTGCAGCCTTTGCGAAGGCCCGGGTGGCTTTCTTCGGCCGTCCTCTCGATGTCCTGGGGGTAGACGTTCCTGCCCCTGAGGATGAGAATGTCCTTGAGCCTGCCCGTGATGAAGAGCTCCCCTTCGTGGAGAAAGCCCAGGTCCCCCGTCCTGAGGAAGGGCCCCTGCCTCGTGTCCTTCAGGTATGCGCGGAAGGTGCACTCCGTGGCTTCAGGGTTGTTCCAGTACCCCGAGGCCACGCTCGGGCCCCTGACCCAGATCTCGCCGATGCCCCCCCGGGGGCAGAGCGACATGGTTTCCGGGTCCACGATGACGATCTCCCCCTGCTCGAGGGTGCTTCCGCAGCCCACGTAGGTCCTGCTCCCGGTGTCGGAGCCGCCGGGGAGCCTGACCGTGTTCTCGTACAGGGCGGCCTGGTCGAAGGTCCTCACCTTCACCGATGCGCCCTTCCTGCCGCCTGACACGATGAGCGTGGACTCTGCCAGACCGTAGCAGGGATAGAAGGCCCTCGGGTCGAACCCGCTGGCCTCGAAGGCCTGGGAGAACCGCTCGACCGTCGAGGCCAGTACAGGCTCGGCACCATTGAAGGCGAGGTCCCAGGAGCTCAGGTCGAGGCCTTCCCGCTGCCCGGGCGAGACCTTCCGGAGGCAGAGCTCGTAGGCGAAGTTCGGGCCTCCGCTCGTGGTGGCCCGGTACCGGGATATGGCCTGCAGCCAGCGCAGGGGCCTCTTCAGGAAGCTCAGGGGCGAGAACAGGTACACCGGGAAGCCTGCGTAGGCAGGCTGCAGGATGCCCCCGATGAGCCCCATGTCGTGATAGGGCGGCAGCCAGATGACGCCGCAGCTCCCCTCGTGATGGCCGAAGCAGGACTCGATGAGGTGGAGGTTGTGCAGGAGGTTCTCATGGGTGAGCACGACGCCCCGGGGCCTCGAGGTCGAGCCGGACGTGTACTGGAGAAAGGAGACATCGTTCGCGACCACTTCTTTGTCCGGCATCCCGGGGCCTTCGAGCTCTTCGGTGCACAGCCATGGCAAATCCGCCCTTCCCTGCAGGACTTCCTCGATGTACGGCCTCACCCCCTCCATGACCTGTCTGGTACAGAGCACGCTTTTCGGCTTTGTGTCCCCCACGATGGACAGGAGGCTCTTGACGTTCCTCCGGGTGAACGGAGGATAGGAGGGCACTGCCACGACACCGGCATACTGGCAGGCAAAGAAGGCGGCGATGTACTCGAGGTCCGGAGGGTACAGGAGGATGGCGCGGTCGCCGGGCCTGTGGTCCTGAAGGAGCTGAGCGGCTATCCTCCCTGCCCTCCTGTCCAGATCACCGTAGGTCACCGGGTGCTCGACGATCTCCTCCCCGGCCAGGAATTCCAGAAAGACGTACCCGACGCGGTCCGGGTGCGAGGACGAGCGTAATTTCAGCATGTCGCCAACGGTCCTGAAACGAGCATCGCGATATCTCATAAACGCCATATCCCTCTCGTCTCCTCTCGAAGGGTGAGCCCTTGTCTCGTGCATCGGCCCCTAGACAATCTAATAATGTTCTAAAGTGTATGATCAAACAGAACCGCGCATCAGTGTTTGACTCCTGCCGGCACATCCTCTACATATGGGGGTGTCAGGGATACCAGGCTCGAAAGGCAAAAGGGCATGAAAGCGGTCACCATCGGAGGGGCACCAGGAAAAGCCGGAAACGGCCCGGCAGCAGCGCCAATCGATCCGGAGGAAAATGCCAGACTCTATCGATGGGCCTCTGCCCTGGCCCTCGTCACCATCTTCTACAACATCCTCGAAGGCCTGGTGTCGATCTTCTTCGGCATCGAAGACGAGACCATCGCGCTGTTCGGCTTCGGCATCGACTCCTTCGTGGAGGTGATCTCCGGTGTGGGGATCTGGCACATGGTCAGGAGGATACGCGGCAGCGGCGACGAGAGGCCGGACCGATTCGAACGCCAGGCGCTCCTCGTGACGGGCACGGCGTTCTACCTGCTCACCGCGGGCCTCTTGGTCACCTCGATCTTCAACCTCGTCCAGGGCCATGCCCCTGAGACGACCTTCTGGGGCATCGTCGTCTCGCTCGTCTCCATCCTCTCCATGTGGGCCCTCATCCACTACAAGGTGGTCATCGGCCGGGCCCTGGGCTCGCAGGCCATCCTTGCCGATGCGGCCTGCACCAGGGCGTGCCTGCAGCTCTCCGTGGTGCTCCTCCTGGCGAGCGCCGGCTACGAGCTCACCGGGATCGGCGGGCTCGACTCCGCCGGGGCACTCCTCATCGCCGCGCTTTCGTTCAGGGAGGGGCGCGAGGCCTTCGAGAAGGCGCGGAAAAAGACCGTTGCGTGCTGCTGCGGCGGGAGCTGTCACTGATCGCGGACTCCCCTGCATGGCCGCTGCGTAAAAGCGATTATTACATCAATTATTAATGTACATTTCAGGGAATATCCTTTTTGATTTTGAATGATATCTTATTCCAATTAGTTATATGCATTATTTATTGACAACGCCCTCGGCCTCATCTACACTCACAGGATCTGAGCGGCACTATGGAAGAGCCTACCCCACACCCGCCTTTGATGAGCGACACCCATCACATACCCCAAGGAGCATGCAGCAATGACGTACGAAACCATCACCTATGAAACACCGGAGAAAGGGATCGGGGTCTTGAGCCTGAACCGCCCCAAGGTCTACAACGCAGTCAACCAGAAGATGGTCGAGGAGCTGGAGAGCTTCTGGAACGAGCGCCTCTATGACCTGGACACGGCCGTCATCATCCTGAAATCGAACAGCGAGAAAGGCTTCTGCGCCGGCCTGGACATGAAGGAGACCACCGAGCTCGCGCCCGGCATGGACATCCCCACCCTCTACCGCTTCCAGATGCGTCTCGCCCGCCTGAACCTCGCCATGCGCCGGGCCCCTCAGCCGATCATCTGCGCGGTCCACGGCGCCGCGTCGGGCCAGGGATTCAGTTTCGCGCTGGCCTCGGACATCCGCGTGATCACCCCGGACGCCCGCTTCAACGCGGCATACATCAACATCGGCCTGGGCGGGGCGGACATGTCGTGCAGCTACTTCCTCCCCAGAATGATCGGGACGGGCCGCGCCTACGAGTTCATGCTGACGGGCGATTTCATGACAGCGCAGGAGGCCCTCTCGCTCGGGCTGGTCAGCAGGATCGTGGAACGCGAGGAGCTGTTCGATACCGCCATGGCGTACGCGAAGAAGCTCATGTCGAAAAACCTCATGGCCTTGAGGCTGACAAAGGAAGCGATCAACGTCAACATCGACGCAGGGGGCCTGGAAAACGCCCTTCAGGTCGAAGACCGCAACCAGACACTGCTTTCGGTGGGGCTCTTCCTCGGGAAGCGTTAGCCCGCGGAGAAAACGCTTCTTACGCGTTCGAACAGGCAGTCACGATACCACGGGAGCGGGGAAGACACCCTGCTCCCTATTATAAGCCCATCCCGGCCACCGACGCTGCGACTGACCCGGCGCAGGCGGGCGGGGTCTGGCGTCCTACTGCCCGCCTCCAAGGATATTCTGCACTGCCCCGCCTACGCCTCTGACCACGTCCCCTGCGGCCTCGACACCCTTCTCTCCGAGGCTCCCGGCCCCCCTGGCCACGTTGCCGATGCCCACCTTCAGGCTCTCGGACATCGAGAGGGCGAGCTTCTTCGAGAGGGTTTCGTTCAGGGAGAACCTGGGGTTGTCGATGTCGCCTTCGAGGACGAAATCCAGCGTGATCCTGCCTCCCCGGTCCCTGAGCAGGGTGAGCACGGCGCCCCGGGGGACGCCCATGAAGGTCCCCAACAGCCCCTTGGCGGGTGCGAGCTTCAGGTCGGTGAGCGTGACCTTTCCCGGCGCCTTGAGCCTCTTGTCCCGCACCTCGGACACGAGCTCCAGGTCCAGGGTGCCCCCGGTGATCCTCACGTCGCCCGCTTTGGCGATGTAGGGCTGGAGGCCGGTGAGCTCGATGGACTTGAGGCTTGCCTTCACGGAGGAGTCCCTGGTGGCGATGCTGGCCCAGCCGGAGATGTCGAGCTGCCCGTCCTGGCGGGAGCCCTTCACCGTGCCGGTGAGGGCAAAGGCGCTCCTGTTTGCAAGGGCGGGCGCGTCGATGTCTTTCACCATTGCCTGTATCCCCTCCATCCGGATCTTCCTGCGGGGCGGACCGACCGTGTCGTCGAAGAGGTCAACGGCGGCATCCCTGCACGTGATGCTGCCGATGAGCACCGATGCGGCCTGTTTCTGTGCATCCTGCTCCTTGCCCCTGAGAAGGCTCGGCACGGCCAGGAGCTTGCCGCTCTTCGTCCTCACGACCGAGAGATACGGGCCCTCGATGGTGACCGAAAGGATGCGGGGGGTGCCGGAAAAGAAGGAGCGCAGGCTGGGCACGATGGTGACCCGCTCCGCCCTGAGCGCGTCTTCGGCAGGCCACATGGCCGGGCCCCTGATCCTCAGGCCCTCGATGTCCACGCCCCTGAGGCCCACCTTCAGCTCCCGGATCTCGCTCTCCGGACCCAGGGCCTGCATCACCCTGGCCTTCAGGCTCAGCACGGCCATCCGGTAGCCCGCAGCGCCGCACGCCAGCACGACGGCAAGCGCCACCAGGCCAACCCAGAGCCATGTTTTCGATTTTCCGGCCGGCATACCGATGCCTCCCCGCCCCTTTATAGCATCCCGGTAAGAAGGCAGTCCACCGGAACGAGAACCACTGTCCAGGCAAGCCCTTTCACCCGGTCAGGCGGGTCGTGCCGGGGCTCAGCCTTTCCTCCTTGACAAGCCCAGGGAAACTCATTAATGAAAATAATATGCAACAAGGAATGGTAAAGCCAGAGTGCTCACAGTGCCAGAACGAGGGATTCTGCCTCGATAAATACGGGGCAGTTCTGCGCTCCCACGGCGGCAGGCTCACGGAAGAGCGCCTGGTATTATTGAAAACTGTTTGCGACATGAAGGACCACTTCCACGCAGACCACCTTCTCAAGCTCTTGAAAGAACAGGGATATTCCCTCTCCCTCGTTACGATCTACCGCAATCTGGCCCTGCTCATCGAGGCGGGGATCATCCGGAGGGCCATCGTCCAGGAAGACACCCGTTCCGGAGGCGCCTGGTACGAGCACATCTGGGGCCACGACCACCACGACCACCTCGTGTGCTCGCGCTGCGGCAGGAAGATAGAGTTCAGCTACCCCGCCATCGAGGTCCTGCAGGAGGCCGTGGCGCGCGAGCACGGGTTCACCCTCGAGCGGCATCACCTCGAGCTCATCGGGGTCTGCCCCGAGTGCCGGAAACAAAAAGGAGAGGAGGCGTGAGCCGCCGCAGGCATCGGCCCTCACTCCGGTGGAGTGGAATGACGTTCAGTCAGTGCAAAGGAGTGCATAGGTGAAGCTTGATGATTTGAAACAGGGGACACAGGCGATCATTGCCAGGATAACCGGAGGCAGGGGCATCCTGGTCCAGATGGCATCGCTGGGCCTGTACGAGGGCAAAAAGATCCGGGTCGTTCAGTCCGCGCCGTTCAGCGGCCCCATCCTCGTGGAAGACGTGATCACCGGGGCCAGGACCATGATCGGGAGAAAGATAGCGTCGCATGTCGAGATCTTCAGCGACGAAGCCTGACGACGAGCTGGTCATAGCGCTGGCGGGGCAGCCCAACTGCGGCAAATCGACCCTGTTCAACGCCGTGGCCGGGTTCAAGGTGAACACCGGCAACTTCTCCGGCACCACGGTGACCTACACCGAGACAAAGGTCCTCATCGGGGAGCGCACGGTCAGGCTCATCGACCTGCCGGGGACCTACTCCATCTCCGCCAACGACGTCTCCGAGAAGGTAGCCCGCGACTACCTCCTGTCCAACAGCGTGGACGTCGTCATCAACGTGCTCGACTCGTCGATCCTGGCGCGCTCGCTGGAGCTCACCATCCAGCTCATGGAGATGGACGTCCCCATGGTCATCGCCCTGAACATGTTCGACGAGGCCCAGAAAAAGGGCATCGAGATAGACGTCCACAAGCTCTCCAGACTCACCGGGGTGGAGGCCTACCCCATCGTGGCGGTCCAGGGAAGCGGCGTGCACGAACTCTTCGAGGCCGCCATCAGGGTCGCCCGGGAGGAGTACCGCTACATAAAGCCCGTGTACGACAAGGACGTGGAGGAGTGCATTTCCCGGATCATGCACCGCTACCCGCAGGCGCTACGCGAGCTCAACCCCGTGAACGAGCGCTTCGTGGTCATCAGGCTCCTGGAGATGGACGAGGAGTTCGAGGCCATGGCGGGAAAGGCGGACCCAGCCTTCCTGGAGTACGTCTCAGAAAACAGGCGCCTCCTGGCAGAGGCTCACGCCTGGCCCGAGACCGGGGTATTCGCCTCGCACCGCCATGCCCTGGTCCTCGATCTCTTCGAAGAGGTGGCGGTGGTGAGGTCGCGGGCAAAGTCCACCTTCGGAGAGATCGTCGACAGCTTCATCATCAACCCGGTGGGCGGGCTCATCACCATGGCGGCCCTGCTCTTTCTCATGTTCTTCGCCTCGTTCTGGCTCGGCGACCTCATCTCGGGCCTGCTCGAAGAGCCCCTCGACCGGCTGGGGCAGATGCTGCCGCAGGTCCTGAGCGGGAAGGCGCTCGTCTTCGCTTCAGGCCTGTACGACGGCTTCACCGCAGGCGTGGGCATCGTGCTGCCCTACCTCATACCCCTCCTGGTCCTCCTGTCCCTGCTCGAAGACACCGGTCTCCTCCCCCGCATCGCCTTCATGGTGGACGGACTGCTCCACCGCTTCGGTCTGCACGGGAAGTCGGTGGTGCCCATCATACTCGGGTACGGCTGCAACGTCCCGGCCATCATGGCGGCCCGGAACCTCGAGTACGAGCGCGACCGCATCATCACGCTGCTGGTGGTGCCGTTCATCTCGTGCTCGGCCAGGACCGTGGTCATCCTGGCCCTGGCGGGAAAATACCTGGGGGCGGCCTGCACCACGCTCATCTACCTGGGCAACATCGCCATCGCCCTGGCGGTTTCGTTCTTCCTGTCGAGGCTCAACGTGGAGACCTCCCCGGGCATCATCATGGACGTACCCCCCTTGAGGAAGCCCTACGCCTACGTCGTGTTCAGGAAGGTATGGGCCATGACCTACGAATTCCTGGTGTTCGCCTGGCCCGTGGTCGCGGTCTCGAGCATCGTGCTCGCGGTCATGTCGCACGTGGGCATCGACGCATACGTGAACGCCGCCCTTTCGCCCATCACCTCGTTCGTCCTCGACCTGCCCGAAGAGCTGGGCATCACCCTCTTCCTGGGCATTTTCAGGAAGGAGCTGACCCTCATCATGCTCAACTCCGCCCTGGGGACCGCGGACGTCTCAACCGTGCTCACGAGCGCGCAGCTCCTGGTGCTGGTGGTCTTCACCGTGCTCTACATCCCCTGCATAGCCACCATATCCACGCTGTGGAAGGAAGGGGGCTGGAAGGTCGCGCTGGCCTCGGTCGCCCTGAACACCTCGGTGGCTGTCGTCATCGCCGGGATCATCGCCCACGTCCTGTGATCGGGTAAAAAAAAGCGCCGGCAGGACCGTGGTCCATCGCCGGCGCCTGGTTTCACAAAGGTTTCAGACCCGGTGTCCTGCTCATGGGCAGCCGGGTAAAAACGCTAGTAATTCCCGCCCATGTTCGGCATCGTGCCCATGCCCTTCGGCATACCCATGCCCTTGGGCATCTGGGGCATGGTGAATTTCCTGGGGGTCTCGGTAATGAGGGTCTTCGCCCCGGTCCCCTGGCCCGTGAGCACCATCTCCATGTCCCTGGTCTTCGACTTCACGAGACCGTAGGGCGAGACCTTCTCGCTCACCCACGCATCCACCACGTCAGAGCCGTCCACGTACTGCATGTGGCGGGCCTTGAAGGTGCCGGCCGGGACTTTCACGGTCTCCATGCCCTTGTCCACCACCTTGGGCTTCGCGGCCTTGCCCGCGGGCTTTCCCGCCATCATGCCGGACATGTCCATCTCCATGGCCTGCTCGTTGCCGGCCTTCACGATCATCCTCTTGAGGTTGTTCTTCTCATTGGGATTGCCCGTCACGAGCATCTTCGACACCATGCGCATCTCGCCCTGCATGACCGTCTCGTACCAGTAGCCCGCGCCCTCCTTGCCCACGATCGCCACCTTCATCTTCATGGGCTGATCGCCCTTGGCCGTCATCTGGTACTCAGACCAGCCGCCCACCACGGGCTTGAAATCACCGTAGAACCTGGGTCCCTGCTGGCCGCCGAACTGGGCGTACGCCACCGCTGCCAATACGAATACAAACAGAAAGGAAATTGCCGGGATTTTCTTCATGACTCCTCCTCAAGGGGCTGTGTGTGAGGCGGCCGCAGGGATCGAAAACCGCTTCAGACACCCGCACCGCCGGGGCGTATTATCACCGCCGGGGTCGGCTTATGCAAGGGGATTCTTCAGATCGGCCCTTTCGGGAAAAAGGGTCGCCTCGGGCTGAAAGGGATGGGCCTATGGTCCGCATTCGTGGTGCAGGATCAGGACCCGACGACCCGTATGTCGTCCCCTTCCTTCACCGTGCCCCCCGAGAGCACCCTGACGAAGACCCCCTCCCGGGGCATGACGCAGTCGCCCACGGCCTTGAAGATGGCGCACCGGTCGTGGCAGGTCTTGCCGATCTGGGTGAGCTCCAGGAGCACGTGATCACCCACGAGCAGCCTCGTGCCCAGGGGCAGGGTGTGGAGGACGAGCCCCTTTGTGGTGAGGTTCTCGGCAAAATCGCCGGGGCCCACCTCGAGCCCCAGGGCCCTGATCCTGTCGATGCTCTCCTGGGCCAGCAGGCTCACCTGCCGGATCTCCATGCCCGCATGGGCATCGTTCTCGATGCCGAAGTCCTCTTTCAGGACAACCTCTCCCACGGCGTGCTTCTTCTGCCCCTTCCTGTCGCTGACGTTGACGGAAAGTATGACACCGGCCGATACATCCTGCTGCTGTTCCATCATCTTTCCCTTTGCCTTACCCTTTCTGTTGGATCATACTTCATTGACTTTCGGAATCGCGTACGTTAATTACTACTATTCTGATAGCATTAATAGCTTATAAGGAGCACCATGTCCACCGATAATCTGGGGAAAGGGCGCGTCATGGCGGCCATGAGCGGCGGGGTCGACTCCGCCGTCGCAGCATACCTCCTGAAGGAGCAGGGGTATGAGGTCGTGGGCGTGACCATGTGCCTCGGAGTCGAGACCCTCGAAGGGGGTCCTGTCCGCTGCTGCGGCCCCCGGGAGATCGAGGACGCCAGGCGCGTGTGCACCACGCTGGACATCAGCCACCACGTGCTGAACTTCGGGCCCGGCCTCAGGGCTTACGTCATCGAGCCTTTCATCAGCGAGTACCGCAGCGGCAGGACCCCGAACCCCTGCTTCCTGTGCAACCGCCACATCAAGTTCGGCTCCCTCCTCGACGCCGCCCTGGCCTTCGAATGCGACTTCCTGGCCACCGGACATTACGCGAAGGTCGAAGAGGTGGACGGAGAGCTCCTCTTCATGGCGGCGAAAGACACCAGGAAGGACCAGACCTACTTCCTCTCCGGCGTGAGACGGGAGGCGCTGCGTCACGTCCTCTTCCCCCTGGCGGATCTCACGAAGGACGAGGTGAGGGCCATCGCGCACAAGGCTGGGCTGCCGGTGTCGTCAAAGCCCGAGAGCCAGGACATCTGCTTCATCCCGGACGGCGGGACCGAGAAGTATCTCATGCAGAACATCGAGGCCGTGCCCGGCGACATCGTGGACCGCACGGGCAGGGTCATGGGGCGGCACAAGGGCCTCGCCTTCTACACCATCGGCCAGCGGGCGCGCCTGAGCATGAACTGGGGCAAGTCCGTCTACGTGGTGAAAAAGGACATCGAGAACAACAGGATCGTCCTTGGCGAGCGGGATGCGCTCCTCTCCCCCGGGCTCGTTGCCGGGGGGCTGAACCTCTTCACGGACCGCATCCCGACAGAGGCGAAGGCAAAGATCCGCTACGCCCACGAGCCTGCGCCCTGCCGGGTGAGCATCGCGGGCGACAGGATGGAAGTGCATTTCAGGGAGCCCCAGGAGTCGGTCACGCCGGGGCAGACCGTGGCCCTGTACCACGAGGGCGCGCTGCTCGCCTCGGGCATCATCCAGGAGGCAATGGCATGGACCACATGAAGAAACTGGACAGGCTCAGAGAGCTGATCGCATCCTGCGGCGGGCTTGCCGTGGCCTTCTCGGGGGGAGTGGACAGCACGCTGCTCCTGGAGGTGGCCCACGAAGTCCTGGGAGAGAAGTGCCTCGCGGTCATCGCCACCTCATCCACCTATCCGAAGCGGGAATACGAGAGCGCCCTTGCGTGGGTTCAGGGCAAGGGCATCAGGCACCTGGTGATCGTCTCGGAGGAGATCGACATCCCCGGGTACTCGGACAACCCGCCGGAGCGCTGCTACTTCTGCAAGAAGGAGCTCTTCTCGAAGATCCGGCGTGAGGTGGAGCGCCTGGGGATCAGCGTGATCGCGGACGGGGCCAACTTCGACGACACGGGGGATTTCCGCCCCGGCATCAGGGCGGCCCGCGAGCTCGGGGTGAGATCCCCGCTCATGGAGTGCGGGCTCACCAAGGAGGACATCCGGGCCCTGTCCCGGGAGGTGTACGGCCTCCCCACCGCGGACAGACAATCGATGGCCTGCATGGCGTCGCGGATCCCCTACGGCTCGCCCATCACCCGGGAAAAGCTCGGGCAGATAGAGGCCATCGAGGATTTCCTTGCGAAGAAGGGATTCAAGGTCTACCGGGCACGGCACCACGGCGACCTGCTCAGGCTCGAGCTGGGCAGGGACGACATGGGGCTGCTCCAGAACGAGGCCCTGGCCTCCGAGATCGTGGATATGGCGAAGCGCACCGGCTTTGTCTACGTGACGCTGGATCTCCAGGGGTTCCGCTCGGGCAGCATGAACGAGGTCCTGAAGCCTGAGCAGCTCAAACCGTCCTGAGGAACCCTGCCCGCAGACGCCTGTCAGCCGTTCTCTCAATGGCTGCCCGGCGGGTCCTTCAGGCTACGCATGCCACAGGATGAGATCCTCCCCTGCCCTGGCTTTCTTGATGTACTCTCTCCTCGCCCGGTCGATGGAGGTGAACAGCTCCTTGGCAAGGAGAGCAACAGACCTGTTGCAGTTGGGGCACGCCCCGCTATACCTTTGAGCTGCCTCATCATTGGGCTCGGCAAAGAACGTTGTCCCGCACGAACTGTGTCCAAAGAGTGCCAGCTTTCCCTTTAATGCCATAATACATCTCCTGTTTTTTTCATCACTCCTGTATTACCGCTCTTCATAGTGACGGAAGGGCCGCTTGGCAAGGCCTGTCCTCTCATTTTGAGACCTTCCGCCCCTGTCGGCAGCAGCCGGGACAGGCGAATGATCTTGACAAGACACCTGTACCAGTTTATTTACTAGTTAATCAATAGTAATAGAAGTAATTAAGAGGTCGCCCATGAAACTATCCACTCGGTCACGGTACGGCGTGAGGCTGCTCCTCGAGCTCGCCCTGCACGAGAAAAAGGGACAGGTCCTCCTCAAGGACATCGCCAGGGAGGAGGAGATCTCGGAAAAGTACCTGAGCCTCATCATCATCCCGCTGAAGGCCGCCGGGCTCGTCAACTCCATGCGCGGGGCCAGGGGGGGATACACCCTGGCAAAACCGCCGTCCGAGATCACCCTCAAGGAGATCGTGGAAATCCTCGAGGGCGACACCTGCCTGGTGGACTGCGTGAAGGACCCCGGCGCCTGCAAGCGGTCGAGCCTCTGCGCCAGCCGGGACCTCTGGAGCGTCATCAGCGACAGGATCTCCCAGACCCTGGGCTCCTTCACCCTGGAGGACCTGGTGAAGATGAGCAGGGAAAAGGGCGAGCAGGCCCTTTCGTATCAGATCTGAGCAGAAAGAAGGCAGGCGTGGACATCGTAAGCGAAATCAAAAGGCTCAAGGCTGCGAGGAACGCGGTGATCCTCGCGCACAACTACCAGCTTCCCGAGGTGCAGGACATCGCGGACTTCGTGGGCGACTCCCTGGGTCTCTCCATCCAGGCGGCGGGTACGGACGCCAGGACCATCGTGTTCTGCGGGGTGCACTTCATGGCGGAGACGGCCAAGATCCTGTCCCCGGACAAGACCGTGCTCCTGCCCGACCCGGCCTCCGGCTGTCCCATGGCCGACATGATCACGGCCGCCGACATGCGGGACCTGAGGAAGAAGCACCGGGACGCCGCCTTCCTTTGCTACGTGAACACGAGCGCCGAGGTGAAGGCCGAGTGCGACCTGTGCTGCACGTCGGCAAACGCCGTGAGCATGGTCAGGGACCTGGCGAAGAAGGGCAGAGAGATCGTGTTCGTGCCCGACAAACACCTGGCAGACCACACCGCCCGGCTCACCGGGGCCGAGCTCGTGACCTGGAACGGCTTCTGCCCCACCCATGCCCGGATCACGGCAGAAGATATCCACGAGGCCAGGAGGCTCCACCCGGGCGCCGTTGTGCTGGCCCACCCCGAGTGCACGGCAGAGGTGAGGGCGGTTGCGGACGAGATCGTGTCCACCGAGATCATGTGCCTGTATGCCCGGGACATGCGGGCCGAGGAGTTCATCGTGGGCACCGAGGTGGGCATCCTCCACCGGCTCAGGAAGGAGAACCCGGGCAAGCGGTTCTACCCCGCCTCGGAAGAGGCCGTGTGCCCGAACATGAAACGCAACACCCTCGAGAAGGTGCTCGTGTCCCTCCAGGACATGGAGCACGAGATAACGTTGGAGCGCGAGGTCATGCACAGGGCGCGCAAATGCATCCGGAGGATGCTCGAATACCGGGCGTGATCGTGGAGCGCTTCGAAACCGTTCAGACCGCCGGCAGCACGAGGACCCTTGCCCAAGGGGACGTGACGAGCCTTTCCGGCGAAGGCCCGATCACATGGGCAGGCTTGTCGGGCAAGGCCGGAACGATATCATAAGAGCAGGGAGAGGCACGATTTCCTCTCTGGGAAAAAGGAGCGCATGCAATGAGCGGAGATGAAGGACTGAGGACCGAGACGGTTCTGCTTCACGGCGGCCAGGAGCCTGACCCCACGACGGGAGCGAGGGCGGTGCCCATTTACCAGACCACGGCGTACCAGTTCAGGGACACGGAGCATGCCGCGAACCTCTTTGCCCTGAAGGAGGCCGGGAACATCTACATCCGGCTCATGAACCCCACCACCGACGTGTTCGAGAAGCGCATGGCGCTCCTCGACGGGGGCATCGGGGCCCTGGCAGTGGCCAGCGGCCAGTCGGCCATCACCCTGGCCATGCTCAACATCGCCCGGGCAGGTGATGAGATCGTGTCCATGGACAACCTCTACGGCGGCACCTACAACCTCTTCCGCCACACCTTCGCCCGCATGGGCATCTCGGTGAAGTTCGTGTCCTCGAACGACCTCGGGGCCCTGGAGAAGGCCATAGGGCCAAAGACGAAGGCCGTGTACGCCGAGGCCATCGGCAACCCCAAGCTCGACGTGGCGGACCTCGAGGGCATTGCCGCGGTTGCCCACGGGCACCGGGTGCCCTTCATTCTCGACAACACCGTTGCCCCCTATCTCCTCAGGCCGTTCGATTTCGGCGTGGACATCACCGTGTACTCGGCCACGAAGTTCATCGGCGGCCACGGCACGTCCTTAGGAGGCGTCATCGTGGACTCGGGCTCTTTCGACTGGGGCGCAGGCGCCTTCCCTCTCCTGACCGAGCCGGACCCCAGCTACCACGGGCTGAATTTCTTCGACGCCCTGGGGCCTCAGGCCTACCTGGCAAAGGCCAGGGTCGCCCTGCTCCGGGACCTGGGCCCCGCCCTGTCGCCCTTCAACGCCTTCCTTTTCCTTCAGGGGCTCGAGACGCTCCACCTGAGGATGATCAGGCACTCCGAAAACGCCTTGGCCGTGGCGCAGTTCCTCCAGGGCCACGACCAGGTGTCCTGGGTCAACTACCCGGGGCTTGCGTCCAGCCCGGAGTACGGGCGTGCGCAGCGCTACCTCGGGAAGGGCGCGGGCGCCATCATCGGCTTCGGGATCAAGGGCGGGATCGAGCAGGGCAGGAAGTTCATCGATGCGCTCAGGCTCGTGTCCCACCTGGCGAACATCGGCGACGCCAAGTCCCTGGCCATTCACCCGGCCACCACGACCCACCAGCAGCTCGCCCCCGAGGAGCAGCTCGCCTGCGGCGTCACCCCGGACTTCATCAGGCTGTCCATCGGCATCGAGCACATAGACGATATCATCGGAGACATCGGGCAGGCGCTGTCACTGTAAGGGAACAAACCACCGGCAGGACAGGAAAGGACGATACCATGATATTCGACGACATAACGAAGACCATCGGCAGGACCCCCCTGGTGAGGATCAACCGCCTGACCCGGGGCCTTGAAGCCACGGTCCTGGCCAAGCTCGAGTTCTTCAACCCATTGAGCTCGGTGAAGGACCGCATCGGCGTGGCCATGATCGACGCGGCCGAGCAGGCCGGCCTCATCGACAAGGACACGGTCATCATCGAGCCCACCAGCGGCAACACGGGCATCGCGCTGGCCTTTGTGTGCGCCGCGAGAGGCTACACGCTCATCCTGACCATGCCCGACACCATGAGCAGGGAACGGCGCCAGCTCCTGGAGATCCTGGGGGCGCGGATCGTCCTCACCGAGGGCGCCAAGGGCATGAAGGGCGCCATAGCAAAGGCCGAAGAGCTCATGACGGAAAACAAGAACAGCTTCATGCCCCAGCAGTTCAAGAACCCCGCCAACCCTGAGATCCACCGGAAGACCACGGCCGAAGAGATCTGGAGCGACACGGGCGGTACCGTCGATTGCTTCGTCGCCGGCATCGGCACCGGGGGCACCCTCACCGGCGCAGGCGAGGTCCTCAAGTCCCGGAAGCCCGGAGTACGGGTCATCGGCGTCGAGCCCAAGGACTCGCCGATCCTGTCCGAAGGCAGGGCAGGCTCGCACAAAATCCAGGGCATCGGCGCAGGGTTCGTGCCCGACGTCCTCAACCGCTCCGTCATGGACGAGGTGATCCGGGTGACGAACGAGGACGCGGGCAAAACGGCCCGCTCCCTGGCGCGGGAGGAAGGCATCCTCTGCGGGATCTCCAGCGGCGCCGCCATGTGGGCGGCCCTGCAGGTGGCGGCCAGGCCCGAGGCCAGGGGCAAAACGGTCGTCGTGATCATTCCGGACACGGGCGAGCGCTATCTCTCGACGTGGCTGTTCCAGGAGTAACCCTCACCATGCGCTGACGAGCATCCCCGGTCCTGAACGGGAGGGGGGCACACCCATCGCACAGCATACCCATGCCGTTTCGATGCAGGATGCCCTTCCCTTGACCGTGGCCGGTGTTATTAAGAAAGACAACCAGGAGGAATACCATGAGAAAATTACTGATCATCGTTTTACTGGTACTGGTCGCAGGGGCTGTCCATGCCAAGAGTCTGGAGGTCACCAAGAAGGCCGGCCCGAACACCGTCACGGTCACGCTCAAGAGCGATCCCCCCGCCACCGGCATCAATCCCGTCACCGTGACGGTCAAAGACGCCGCCGGCAAGGCCGTGACCGATGCCCAGGTCGTGGTGGACTACGGCATGCCCGCCATGCCGGGTATGGCCCCCATGAACTACAGTGAACCCCTCAGGCTCACCGGACAGGCCTATACCGGCAAGCTGGACTTCTCCATGCCCGGCCCCTGGCAGGTGGGCGTGAAGGTGAAGCAGGGCGGCAAGACGAGCACAGTCAAGTTCAGCACCGACGTGCACTAGCAGGGACACCCATGAGACGCCTCATGCACATATGGGGGGTCGCGGTGTTCCTGTTGTGGACGGTCTTCAGCCTCCCTGCCCGGGCTGAAGACCTCCGCCTCGACGACCTCATCGCCGAGGCGCTCAAGAACAACCCGGACATCCAGGCGGCCGAGGCGAGGGCGGCGGCCGCCGGCCAGAGGATCTCCCAGGAAGCGAGCCTGATGGACCCCATGTTCTCGATCGGATACCAGAACGAGGGCTTCGAGGAGTACACCTACGGCGAGGCTGAGGACGCCCAGTGGATGTTCTCCCTGTCCCAGACCTTCCCCTTCCCCGGCAAGCGCTCACTCCAGAGGGAGGCGGCCTTCCACGAGGCCGAGGCGCTCAGGGCGGGCGCCGAGGCGGCCAGACGGGAGGTGGCGAGCCGTGTTGCCCAGGCCTACTTCGACCTCTTCCTGGCCGTCAAGGAGCTCGACCTCATCGCGGCCCGTACGCCGCTGGCCGCCAGGCTGGAAGAGGCGGCCCTGGCGCGCTACGCCTCCGGCACGGGCGCTCAGGAAGAGGTGATCATGGCCCAGTCGGCAAAGTACATGCTCCTCGAGGCCGAGGCAATGGCCCGGGGCAGAAAGGAGACGGCGGAAGCCATGATCAGGAGGGAGGCCAACATCACGGATTCAGCCCCTTTGGCGAGACCGGCGGCCCTTTCCCCGGCCCCCTTCCCCTACACCTTCGAAGAGCTGGTGGACAGGGCGGACCGAAACGCGCCCATGCTCACGGAAAGGAACAGCATGGTGGCCGCATCTCAGAACAGACTGCTCAGGGCACAGAAGGAGGCCTGGCCCGACCTCACCCTCATGGGCCAGTACTCCAACCGGGGCGGCGGGTTCGAGGACATGTGGGGGCTCACGGCAAGCGTTCCGCTGCCCCTCTTCTACTGGCGCAAACAGGGTGCCGCGGTCTCGGAGAACCGGTGGAGCCTCACAGGGGCCAGGAGGGAGCTCGAGGCGGCAAGGCTGAAGATCGCCTCGGAGATCAGGGACAACCTCGCCATGGTCCGCGCATCGGACCGGATCATCGAGCTCTACCGAAACGCCCTGATACCCAAGTCCAGGCAGGGTATCGACGCAGCCATCGCAGCCTTTTCCTCGGGCCGCATGAATGCCTCCGAAGCGCTCTCGGCACTGAAGGCCCCATTCGACTACGAGCTCGTGCTGTGGCAGCAGCAGGTGCAGAGAGAGAAGGCCATCGCACGCATCAAGGCCCTCACCGGCGATCTGGAGGGACATCCATGAAAAAGGCTCAGTGGATTGCAGGGGGATCGGCGGGCCTCCTGGTCATTGCACTTCTCATCACGGCCCTCATCCTGAGGGACGGCGGAAACGGGGAGACCGCCCCTCAGCAGGGTCATGTGCACGGCGCGCAGCAGGCGGCACCCCCGGAGAGCGCGCCTGACTCCTCCCCGGAGGCCGCGCCCCTGGAGGAAGAGGAAGCCCCCGCCGTTGAAATCTCCGAGGACATGCAGCGGGCCATGGGGGTGAAGACCGCGGCCGCAGCTTTTTCTCCCCTGACGAAGACCATCCGCCTGACCGGCCGCATAGGGTATGACGAAGGGAACATCTCCACCGTGAACACCAAGGTGGAGGGCTGGATCGAGAAGCTGCACGTGGAGTTCGAGGGCACGTACATCAGGAAGGGCGAGCCGGTGGCCGGGATCTACAGCCCGGAGCTCATGGCCGCGCAGCAGGAGCTCATCAGCCTGTCTTCCTCGAAGGGGACCGGGGGCGCCTCTCCCCTGGACCCGATGGTGGCCTCCGACTGGGAGCGGCTGATAGAAGCCGCCAGGAAGCGGCTCAGGCTCTGGGACATCTCCGAGGCGCAGATCCGGAGGCTCGAAAAGACCGGGGAGCCCATGAGGACGCTCACCATCTTGAGCCCGGTGTCGGGCTACGTGGTGAAGCGCTACGCCACCAGGGGCATGCGGGTGATGCCGGGCGAGCCCCTGCTCGACGTCGTGAACCTCTCGAAGGTGTGGGTCATCGCAGAGGTGAGCGAGCCCGACGCCGACGTGGTCAGGGTCGGGATGCCGGTCGAGATCACGGTAACAGGGCTGCCCGGCAGGATATTCCACGAGAAGATCGACTATGTCTATCCCACCATGGACGCCGAGACCAGGACGCTCAGGGTGAGGACGACCCTGCCCAACCCCGACGATCTCCTCAAGCCGCAGATGTATGCCACCGTGGAGATCAGGGCGGACCTGGGCAGAAAGCTCCTCGTGCCCGAAGATGCGGTCATCGACACGGGCCTGCGCCAGGTCGTGTACGTGGACAGGGGGGAAGGATACTTCGAGCCGCGCCTGGTAAAAGCGGGCCTGAGATCGGACGGCATGCGTGAGATCATCTCCGGGCTCAGACCCGGGGAGCGCGTGGCCACGTCGGCCCTGTTCCTCATCGATTCCGAGGCCCAGCTCAAGGGCATAGCCCCTGCGCCACCCGGTACGACACAGCAGGAGCAGGCCCCTGCTCATCCCGGGCACCAGCACTGAGGGACAGGACATGATTGCCAGGATCATCGAGTGGAGTGCCCGGAACGGGTTCCTCGTCGTCCTCTTCACCCTTGCCGCGGTGCTCTGGGGGGTCTGGACCATGGGGCGGATGCCGCTGGACGCCATCCCGGACCTCTCGGACACCCAGGTCATCGTCTACACCGAGTGGACCGGCAGAAGCCCTGACCTGGTGGAGGACCAGATCACCTACCCCATCTCCTCGACCCTGCTGGCGGCGCCGAAGGTCCAGGCGGTCAGGGGGTACTCCTTCCTCGGGTCGTCCTTCATCTACGTGATCTTCGACGAAGGCACTGACATCTACTGGGCCCGCAGCCGCGTGCTCGAATACCTCCAGGCCGTGCAGAACAAGATCCCTGCGAACGTCAACCCCGTGCTCGGCCCCGACGCCACAAGCCTGGGCTGGGGGTTCTCCTATGCCCTGGTGGACGAGAAGGGCCGGCACAGCCTGGCGGACCTGCGCACCCTCCAGGACTACACGCTCAAGCTCGGGCTCGAGAGCGTGCCGGGCGTGAGCCAGGTGGCCTCCATCGGCGGCTTCGTGAAGCAGTACCAGGTCAATGTCGATCCCGTGAAGCTCAAGGCCTACAACATCTCCCTGAACAGGGTCATGGAGGCCGTCAGGGGAAGCAACCTCGACGTGGAGGGCAGGCTCCTCGACCTCTCGGGCGCCGAGTACATGATCCGGGGCAGGGGATACGTGAAGGGGGTCTCGGATATCGAAAGCATCGCCCTGGGCTCGGACGCAGGCGGCACGCCCATCCTGGTGAAGCACGTGGCGAACGTTTCCGTCGGCCCGGAGCTCAGGCGCGGGGTGGCTGACCTGAACGGCGACGGCGAGGTCGCGGGCGGCATCGTGATCGTACGCTTCGGCCAGAACGTGCTCGACGTCATCGAGCGGGTCAAGGAGAAGATCGAGCAGGACATCGCCCCGTCCCTGCCCGAAGGCGTGCACGTCGTGACCACCTATGACCGCTCGGACCTCATCTACCGGAGCATCGACACGCTCACCGACGAGATTATAAAGCTCGCCCTGGCGGTCGCCGTGGTCTGCCTCGTGTTCCTCTTCCACCTGCCCAGCGCCCTCGTGGTGATCCTGACCCTGCCGGTGGCCATCGTCGTCTCGTTCATCCTCATGTACTACCTGGGGATCACCTCGAACATCATGAGCCTAAGCGGCATCGCCATCGCCATAGGCGCCATGGTGGACGCCTCCATCATCATGGTGGAAAACGCCCACAAGCGTCTCGAGGAGTGGGAGGCGGCAGGCAGCCGTGAGCCCAGGGTCGAGGTCATCATCCGCGCCGCCAGGGAGGTGGGGCCATCGCTCTTCTTCTCGCTCCTCGTGATCACGGTGGGCTTCCTGCCCATCTTCACCCTCGAAGCGCAGGCGGGCAGGCTCTTCAAGCCCCTTGCGTACACGAAGACCTTTGCCATGCTCTTCTCTTCCATCCTGGCCGTCACGCTGACCCCGCTCCTCATGACCCTCTTCATCCGGGGCAAAGTCACGCACGAGGACAGAAACCCCATCTCCAGGTTTCTCAGGTGGATCTACCACCCCACAGCCCTGTTCGTCCTCAAGCATCCCGTGGGGGTGATCATCGCCGCCCTCGTCGTCATGGCCGCCACCGCGTTCCCCTACCTGAAGCTCGGCCGCGAGTTCATGCCGCCGCTCAATGAAGGGACCCTCTTCTACATGCCCGTGACCGCGCCCGGCCTGTCCATTGCCGAGGCAAAGAAGATCCTGGTCCTCCAGGACGCCCTCATCAGGAGCGTCCCCGAGGTGGAATCGGTCTTCGGCAAGGCAGGCAGGGCGGAGACGCCCACTGACCCGGCGCCGCCCGAGATGTTCGAGACGGTCATCAACCTCAAACCCGAGAGCCGGTGGAGGCCGGGCGTCACCATCGAGGACATCAAGAACGAGCTGAACGACGTGCTCTCCATCCCGGGCGTGGCGAACTCCTTCACCCAGCCCATCAAGGCGCGCGTCGACATGCTCGCCACGGGCATCCGCACGCCTGTGGGCATCAAGATCCTGGGCCATGACCTAAGCCAGATCGAACAGATCGGCATCGAGCTCGAGAGGGAGCTCAGGGACGTCCCGGGGACCCGCAGCGTCTATGCGGAGCGGGCCACCACCGGGTACTACATCGACCTGGTCGTGAACCGGGAAAAGATCGCCCGCTACGGCCTGGAAGTGGGAGCCGTGCAGGAGGTGATCGAATCCGCCATCGGCGGCATGAACCTCACCACCACGGTGGAGGGCAGGCAGCGCTACCCCGTGAACCTGCGCTACGCCCGCGAGCTTAGGAACGATATCGGGAAGCTGGGAAGCGTGCTCGTGCCGGTGGAGGGCGGATCCGCCCAGGCCGGGGCCGGCATGGGGGTATCCCCGGCCATGGGTGCCCGGACGCAGCAGGGCTCCCCCGCTCTCGCGTGGATACCCCTGTCCGAGCTCGCCGATGTGCGGGTCGAGCGCGGGCCCACCATGATCAAGAGCGAGCAGGGCCTGCTCACGGCCTACGTGTACATCGACTACTCGGGCCGGGACCTGGGCGGGTACGTGAACGAGGCAAAGAAGAAGGCCTCGTCGGTGAGCATACCGGCCGGCTACCGCCTCCAGTGGAGCGGCGAGTACGAGTACCTCCAGAAAACCGAGCAGGCCTTGAAGGTCGTGATCCCGCTGACGCTCCTCATCATCTTCGTGCTCATCTACCTGAACACCTCCTCGGTGACGAAGACGGCCATCGTGCTCCTGGCCGTGCCCTTCTCGCTGGTGGGCTCGTTCTGGCTCCTCTACCTCCTGGGCTACAACCTGAGCATCGCCGTGTGGGTGGGCATCATCGCCCTGGCCGGCCTCGACGCCGAGACCGGGGTGGTCATGCTCCTCTACCTCGACCTCGCCTACGAGCACTTCAAGGGGGATGGCAGGCTGAATACGAAGGCAGACCTCCGGGAGTCCATCATGGAGGGCGCGGTCAAGAGGATACGGCCGAAGGTGATGACCGTGAGCGTGATCCTGGCAGGCCTGGTGCCCATCATGTTCTCCACGGGCGCGGGCGCCGACATCATGAAGCGCATCGCTGCGCCCATGGTGGGAGGCGTGCTCACCTCCACCATCCTCGAGCTCCTCATCTACCCGAGCATCTACTACCTGTGGCGGGGACGTTCGCTCAAGCCATGACCACGGGTCGAGGAAACAGGGAGAGTGCAGGGTTTTATCCCCTGAAAATGTTTATGGTAGGGATACCCTCCTGCCGATAGGGTGAAGAAAAATGGCAGCTCGAGGCTGCTGCAACCTACGGCACGAGGGAGCACCATGAAACTGAGCGGCAAGCTGTATCTCGGATTCGGTTCCGTTCTGGCCCTGCTGACGGCCATCGCGGTCCTGACCATCTGGACCCTGACCCATCTCATGGACCACATCGTGGAGATGAAGGAGCACTCCGCCCTGATCGCCATGGTCAAGGAAAAGGAGGTCAACCATCTCGACTGGGCCTCCCACGTCCTGTCGGGCCTCGTGGACACCTCGTCGCGGCAGCTCAGCGTGGAGACCGATCCCCGCAAGTGCGCATTCGGCAAGTGGTACTACGGCCCGGAGCGGGCGGCCCTCGAACGGCAAAGCCCCGAACTCCAGGCCCCCTTGAGACAGATCGAGACCTCCCATACCGCCCTGCACGAGTCGGCCGCCAGGATCAGCTCGGCCCTGGAGATGAACAACCGGGAGCAAGCCCTCGAAATATACTACGGCGAGACCATAAGCACGCTCGAAAAGGTCCGGGAGGATCTGGCGGCGGTCAGCAAGGCCATCGCCAGTCACGCCGCCCTGACCGAGGATGAAGCGGTTTCGTACGCATCGGGCACCACAAAGCTCGTCATCCTCCTGGGCATCGTAGCCCTCGTCCTCGGGGCCGTCATCGCGCTCCTCATCGTGTCCCGCGCCATGAGGCAGCTCGGCGGAGATCCCTGCGAGGTGGTCAAGGCGGCCCACCGCATCGCGGACGGGGACCTCACCGTGGAGGTCGCTTACGACCACAGGTTCGACAGCAGCGCGCTGGCGTGCATGAGCAGGATGACCGAGACCCTGGACAGGATCGTGTCAGAGATAGGAAAATCGGCGCACAGCCTCGTTACGGCTGTGGAGCAGATATCCAGCGGCAACCAGAGCCTCTCCCAGAGGTCGTCCGAGCAGGCGGCCGCGGTGGAGGAAATCGCCGCCACCCTCGAGGAGACCTCCTCCATGATCAAGCAGAACTCGGAGAACGCGGCCAGGGCCCAGGAGGTCTCGGATCAGACCTCACGCATGGCCGAGTCCGGGGGCGAGGTCATCATCGAGGCGGTGAACTCCATCAACGAGGTGAACCAGTCCGGCAAGAAGATCTCCGAGATCAGCAAGGTCATCAACGAGATCGCGTTCCAGACCAACCTCCTTGCCCTCAACGCGGCCGTCGAGGCTGCGCGGGCAGGCGAGCAGGGGAAGGGGTTCGCCGTGGTCGCGGAAGAGGTGAGGAACCTCGCCCAGAGGTCGGGCGAAGCCGCCCGGGAGATCGCCTCGCTCATCCAGGAGTCGGTGACCAAGGTGGAGAACGCCACCGAGCTGGCCAACAGGGGGAAGGACGCCCTGCAGGAGATCATCTCCGCGGTGAAGGACACCGGCAGGCTCATCTCCGAGGTCGCCTCGGCGAGCGAAGAGCAGCTTAAGGGCATCGACCAGATCGCCTCCGCCATCTCGGAGATAGACTCCCTGACCCAGCAGGATGCCTCCCTGGTGGAGGAAACGGCGTCGGCGAGCGAAGAGGTGGCGGGCCAGGCCCGGGAAGTGCTCGCCCAGATACGGAGGTTCAAGACCCGCAAGGCGTGACCCGGCACCACCGGGCACGCCCCCGCGTGCCTGAGAACCGCCCCGCACCATGGGCAGGAGGGCATCCTGCCCGCTCAATGGCATTCGCATATTCGCTTCAAGTTCTTGCCGAAGAAAACCGATTCCTTTCCTAGCACCGGAGGCACGCCTCCGGGCACGTTGGCATTCGATTGCAGTTGCATGAAGTCAGGGAGGTTGCATGAACGCTTATCTTCAGAAGGTCCTTTTCGTCTTTGCAAGCATCTTTGCCATATCGAATCTCGGCTGGATCTTCACGGTCTTCTACGCCATGTCCGGATCTCCCGAGCAGATACGGGTCTTTGCGGTCCAGGACACCCTGGTGGGCCTGGGCTGCCTGGCGGTGTGCCTGGTCATCGCCTCATGCCTGGCCCATCCCGTCCACGAGGGGCTGAAAAAGATCGAGCAGGGATCGATCTCCGAGGCCGAGCTCCTCTTCATCACCCGGAGGAACGTCGTCCTGCCCTACCAGCTCTGCCTGCTCACCGTGGTCATGATCCCCGTGTCTTCCGCCATCATCTATTTCCTGTACATGGCTTACGACATCGGCGCCACCGGGCCTTCGGGCCTGTGGGCGCATACGGTCGTGGGGGTCTTCGCGCTGACCATCTGCCTCTACGGCGGGCTGACCTTCATCACCTCACCGGTGGCGAACATCATGTACCGCGAGTTCCAGGTCCGCTCCATCCCCTACACCCAGCGTGACTTCCGCCTGAGCACCAAGATCACGATCCTGTTCGTGAACATCTGCCTGGGGCTCACGGTCTGGACGGGGATCCTGGGTTTCTACGAAGGCCTGCACCGTCTGAAGGAGGAGGTCAAGGTGGACATGGTAGCCTTCGGCAGGAACATGGCCGCCGAGATTCTGGCGGACAAGGGTGCTGTTTCGGCGGCGGACGATATCAGGCCGTACATCGACCGGGCCGGCTCCAGCGGCATGGGCAGGTTCTTCCTCATGAGCCCGGACGGCTCCATGCTCTACAACCCCGCCGGCGTGGACCCCTTCACCAGAACCTGGGAAGATATCGACGCATCCTTCCGTGAAGCCATTCGCGGAGACACTCCCCGGGCCTTCTTCGAGAACGTGCACGAGCGCTTCCTCTGCTTCGTTCCCTTGGGGGGTGGCGTGGTGATCGGCATGAGCACGGACCTGGCCTCCAGGATCGGGGGCCTGAACCGGTTCTTCCTCATGGCGGGGCTGTTCTTCCTGATTGCCATCGGCGTGGTGGCGGTCACTCTGTTCTCTCTCCTCATGATCGTGGTCTTCCCGGTCCGCAAGACCGTGGAGAAGCTCGAGGAGCTCTCCACGGGCGAAGGAGACCTCACCGCACGGCTCGTCGTGCACAGCTCGGACGAGATGGGAGAGCTGGCCAGCAGGTTCAACACCTTCCTCTCGAAGCTCGAGGAGATCATCACCCAGGTGAAGAGCGCTGCCCTCGACGTGGACACCTCGTCCCAGGAGGTCTCGTCCAGCACCCGGGGGCTCACCGGCTCCGTCCAGGAGCAGGCCCGGGCGTTCGAGCTCATGGCGGACACCATCGAGATGATGACGACCTCCATAAAGAGCAATGCCGCGGCTGCGGAGCAGGGGCTGAAAAAGACGCGGGCCATGGTGAGCATGGCGGGCTCCAGCGAGGAGTCCCTCAATTCCCTGGTGAGCGCCATGGACGAGGTTTCCCTGGCCTCGAAGAGGATCGGCGACATCATCTCCACGGTGAACGAGGTGGCGTTCCAGACCAACCTCCTTGCCCTCAACGCCGCGGTGGAGGCTGCCAGGGCAGGCGAGCACGGCAAGGGCTTCGCCGTGGTGGCGGACGAGGTGCGGGCCCTGGCCCAGCGGTCGTCCGAGGCTTCCCGGGAGATCCGCAAGCTCATCGAGGACACGGTGGAAAAGATCAGGACGAGCGATTCCGTGGCAAAGAGCACGGGAAATGCCATGCAGGACATCATCAGGGAGATCGACGACATCTCCCGGACCATCGAGGAGTTCGCGGCAGCGGCCGTGGAGCAGACCGGCGGTGTGGACAACCTGAACCGGGCGGTGCTCGCCATCAACACCACCTCCCGCAAAAACACCCAGACCTTGGACGTTCTCGGCCAGAGCGCCGGACAGATGCTCTCGGCGGCCGACCGCCTCACGGGCGGGGTCGGCAGGTTCAGGGTTTCCCGGGACCTGAACGGGCAGCAGGCCCTGCCCGGAAGGACAGTGTCCGTGCCTGCCGGCGGGGGCGGACCCTCCCAGAGGCTCAAGGACCGTCCTCACCGGGAAAGGTGACTCTCCCTCGCCGGGGTCATCTCCTCCGGGCATCGAGCAGGTGGAGAAGGGCGAGGACCGGATGCCTCACGAGCAGGCGGGGGCCAGAGTACCGCATGACCTGCCGTATCCTTTCGCGCATGGCCGGCTTGTAGCAGTGCACCGTGCAGGCGCTGCACACCGGCTTGTCCTCTCCGAACCGGCATCTGTTGAGACGCTCGTGGGCGTACGCCTTAAGCTCCCCGCACTCGGGGCACAGGCCTTTCCCGGACCCGTGCACCTTCCGGCAGTACAGCCTCATCATGGCGTCCAGGGTGCGGGCCTCCCTCCTCAACCGGCTGCCCGCAGGACAGGGGACCGCCCCCCGACGGGAGCACGGGCTCCCCTTTCCGCCACCCTCACCGTTCATCGGACAAGAAATTTTTGAAGTTTTCCGCATAGATCTGCCAGATGGTCACGAACAAGCCCGCGATGACGGGCCCGATGATGAACCCCACCAGGCCGAACATGCTGATCCCGCCCAGGGTCCCGAAAAAGATGAGGAGGTCGTGGAGCTCGACGTCCCTGCCTACGATCCTCGGCCTGAGCACGTTGTCCACGGACCCCACCAGGAGGGCGCAGAAGGCTGCCAGGCCTATGGCCTTGAGGTATTCCCCGGACACCGCCAGGACGATCACCGCAGGCAGCCACACCACTGCCGAGCCGGCGGTGGGGATGGCTGACAAGAGCGTCATGATGGTGCCCCAGAACACGGCGCTTTCGATGCCCACCACCCAGAAGGCGAACCCCGCAAGGCTCCCCTGGATGGCACCTATCACCAGGGTGCCCTTGATGGTCGCCCGGGTGACGGAGGTGAACCTGTCCAGCAGCCTCCTCTCGGCGCCCTCGGGCAGGGGGAGGTAGTAGAGCACATGGTCGAGGATGGTGCGGCCGTCCTTGAGGAAGAAGAACATGGTGTACAGGAGCACGAAGAACAGGAAGATGGAGTAAATCGTGGTGACCGTGATGGACGAGATGCTGTTGAACAGGATGGTGCCCACGGAGCCCACCATCTCCCCGGCCTTCTGGAGGATGACCTGCTGGTACTGAACGAGGTACTCCGCGAACGGTAGGGTCCCGATGAGCTCGGTCAGTGCCGAGGGCTTCTGGAGCCACCCGTTTATCCAGGGGGTCACGGACTGGCTCACCTTGATGGCCTGCCCGGCCACGATGCCCAACAGAAAGGCCAGGGGCAGGAGGAAGATGAGCAGGACCGCAATGAGGGTCGTGAACGAGGCAAGGGACCGGCGGCCTCCGTACAGGCGGGCCAGGCCCCGGTACAGAGGCTGGGCCATGGCGGAGAAGATGCCCGCCAGCAGGATCACCATGAGGAAGCGGCGGATCATGACGACAAAGATCAGGCTGACGAGAAGTACGATGATCAGAATGATGACCTTGTTGAACGACGAACGTTCCATACTCCCTCCGCAGAAACCGGGGAAAAGGTGGTGCGCGCCTCCCCGACCTCACATCTACAGTACTCACTTCACCACATCATATCAACAATCTCGTGCGCCTTGAACCCGTTTCACGCGACCCGGGGCGAACGTTTGAAAGCATCAGAAAAAGAGACTGCCCGTGCCTTGCCGGCAGGGCAGCCCCCTTTGTGCGCTCCTGCTTCGGGACAAGAGTCGAGTGCTCCGCAGCACTGCCGGGAAAGCCTACTGCTTCGCCTGCCCGCCGGGAGCCTGCTCGGGAGACGGCGTTCCCTTCTCCTGTGCCGACGCCCCCTGCGCCTCTTCGCCCGCCTTCACGGACTCGGCGCCCGTGGCCTCGATGAGCCCCTCGATGTCCTCGCTTGCGGCCATGAGCTTCTCATAGAGCATGAGCACGGTGTTCACGTACACGTCGTGATGGTTGTAGGTCCAGATGGCCCGGCGTTTCACCTCGGGCTTGGCATCCTCCTTCCATCCGGCGAGCTTCAGGTAGTTGGCGATGCTGGCGATGCAGTCGTCCATGTCGAAGGGGTCGACCTTGCCGTCGTTGTTGCCGTCCACGCCGTACCTCACGAACGAGGTGGGGATGAACTGCGCAGGGCCGAGCGCGCCGGCGAAGGACCCGTAGATGCCCACGGGATCGATGCCGAGCTTCTCCGAAAGGGTGATGAGGGCCGAAAGCTCTCCCAGGCCCCAGTTCCCTTTCTTCCTGGCAGAGGTGGCGACCTCGTCGGTGAGCGCGTACTTCTCGCCCTTTTCCTTGAGCACGGCCTCGAGATACTCCACGTCCAGGGCGGTGGTGAGGCTCGCGTAGACGCGGAAGACGTTGTACTTCATGGGATATTTCCCGAGGTTGGTCTCGATGATGAGGATGGCGGTGATGACCTCGGGCGAGACCTTGTAGCGCTCCCACGCCAGGTCGTAGGCGGCCTGGTGGTCCCTGATGAAATCGATGCCCAGCGGGATGTACTTCGGGCTCACGTCCATGACCTTGGGGTTCTTGGCCGAAGGCGCAGGCGCTGCGTGAAACAGGTTGGAAACGATGATCCCGGTGCTCGGGGTCCACCTCTCGTCGGTCACCAGCTTGCGGACCTTCTCCCGCTTGTGGCCCTTGCTGACGAGCATGTCCTCCACGAACAGCCTCAGGTCGGACCCGGACTCCTGAGCCTGGGGCTGGAGGGCCGGGGACGACTCCGCCGGTGCGGCCGGGGCTGCAGGCGGCTGGGCCTGGGGCACAGTGTTTACGTGCGAGCACGAGGTGAAGAGGAACAAGCCGGGGATGATGGCGAGCAATAGGGACCGGGCTGAAAGGTTCTTCATCATGTCGTCTGCTTTCTTCTTTAGGTGATAGCGGATGCTTCCCCCTGATCCTAGCCCATTTCCCTGCCGAGCACAAGGGCCACAAGGCCCCTCCCCTGCGAAAAGCCCCGTCGGCAGGTGGTCCGTGCACGCCCTCCCCGGAAGGGCTTCTTGAAAAAAACCGGCCGGCCCGTATGTTAAGAGGCAAAGACCGATGGAGGCACATGATGAGCAAAGCCTTGCAAGTACTCTGTTCCGCGTTCGTCCTGTTCTGCATGATCGCCCTCTCAGCACCGGTGATGGCACAGCCGGGGGGACCTGCGGGGGCAGGACGGGGGCACATGCACGGCCCCGGCATGGCCATGGGGCCCGGGCTCACCCCGGATCAGCAGCAGACCCTGCAGCGGATCACGAACGCACACCTGGCCTCTTTCACGAAGCTGAACCAGAGGCTGTGGGCCAAGAAGGTCCAGCTCCAGGCAGCACTCACCGAGGACAGGATCGACGAGGCCAGGGTGAAGACACTGGCAAACGAGATCAACAAGCTCCGGGCCGATCTCTTAAACGAGCAGGTCGCCATGCAGGTCGAGCTTTCGAGGGCAGGGCTCGCCTACCATACCCTGAGAGGCCGGGGCATGATGGGGCACGGGATGATGATGGGCAGCACAGGCGGATCATGCCCCATGATGTGGGACGATGACGACGACTGATGCCCCGGGGCATCTCATGGGCCGGCTCAAGGCCGGGCCTTGCTGCTTCTCACCGGGTCCGGTCGCCCTGGACGCGCATGGTCCTGAAGAAGCCTGCGACCTCGCGGCTCAGCATGGCCAGAAGGGAGCTGTACACGGAGACGAGCTCTCCATGGCCGCCCTGCGGAACGGGCAGGCTGAACCGTGCTTCCCTGGTGGCCAGGGGCGTCTCCTCCCCGTTCGGAAACACCGACCACCGGGCATCGAGGACAGCCTCTCCCCCGGGTGAGCCGTCGAGGCGGGCCACCTCGAGCGTGACCCGGTAGTCGGTCTGTCCCTGTCCCGGGGCGGCAAGGAGGGTGGTCTCCGCGCACAGGAGGGACTCGAGGTTCTGGGCAAGCACGCGCGACATGTTCTCCCCGAGGGGCTCTGCCCAGTGATCGAGCTCCGAGAGCTCCACCTCGTTGGGACCGCACCTGGTCATGATCTCGGGCCGGTCGAGGTATCTCGGCAGACAGGCCGGCCTCACCCCTATGGAAACGGGCATCCCCTCCGGGCATTCCTGCACGGCCTCGGCATCCCCTGCCGGGCTCAGGAGGTAGAACCTCGTGGGCTGCGAGAGGGCGCACCCGTGCACCAGGACGAGAACCAGCCAGACGGTCAGAGCGTGCCGGGTCTTCATGGCCTTTCCCGTGACCTCTTCCCCCTCACCAGGGCTTCCGGGTTGCGGGAGAGGTAGTCGGCCAGGGCCCTGAGAGAATCCGCGGCAGCGGATACCTTCTGGAGGCTTTCCGCAAGCTGGGTCGCGATGGGCTGCCCTCCGGCGCCGGCCCGCTCGAGGGACGAGGTCAGCCCCTCCACCTCGCGCATGGCCGAGCTGGTTGCCTCGAGGGTCTTTTCCACCTGCGTCCGTATCACCGTGGACTGAGCCCCGAGACTGTCGATGAGCGACCTCGTCTCCGCCAGGGTGGCCCTGAACTCGGCCAGCAGCGGGCCAGTGTTTCCGTTGAGCGTCCGGGCCAGCGAGCTGATCTCGTCCACCGTGACCGCAAGCTTCGAGACGAGCTCGTCGATGGGCACCTTTTCCACCGCCTTTGAAAGCTGCTCCAGGCTCGAGGGGGTGGTGGGTATCTCCGGGTAGGGCAGGGAGGTCCCTGCAAACCTCGCCTCCCTTCCGGGATAGAAGTCGAGATCGATGAGGAGCTGGCCCGTCACGTAGTTTTCGTACTGGAGCTGGGCCTTGAGCCCCTGCCCGATGAGGTCCCGGAAGAATCTCTGCGTGACCCGGCCTCCCCCGGGACGGGTGATGCTGTTCAGGTCGATCTCGGAAAGCACGACAATGCGCACGAGCCCCGGCTTGGGGTCGTACTGGAGCCCGATGCTGCTCACCTTTCCCACCCTCACCCCCTTGAACACCACGGGCGCCCCTGTGTAGAGCCCCTTTACAGACCCCTCGAAGTACATGACATAGGTGGGGTGCCTGGTGAAGAGCCTCCCTGCACCAAGGACAACGATCCCCGCCATCGCCAGCGCGAATGCGCCGAGGACGAAGATTCCGATCAGGACTGCGTTCGGTTTGCGCATCATCCTCCCTAGGAGATATAAATAACCCCCTCATGCCCCTTCAGAATGCCTCCCGGTGTGCCCCCGGGTGAGAAAGGTCCTGACCTTGGGGTCGGTCGACTCTTTGAGCAGCTCCTTGGGGTTTCCCCGGGCGATGATGGTCTTTGCCTCCGGGTCGAGGAAGATGGCCGTGCGCCCGATGGACAGGATGCTGTCCAGGTCGTGGGAGATGATCACGATGGTGGTGCCCATGATCCTGTTCAGGTCGAGGATCAGGTCGTCGAGCAGGCCTGCGTTCACCGGGTCGAGCCCCGAGGAGGGCTCGTCGAAGAACAGGATCTCCGGGTCGAGCGCCATGGCCCGCGCGAGCGCAGCCCGCTTCTGCATCCCGCCCGACAGCTCTGCTGGGCGGTATCCCTCGAACCCCTTGAGCCCCACCAGCGAGAGCTTGAACGACACGATCTGGCTGATCTCCCCTTCCCTGAGCGCGGTGTATTCCTGGATCGGGAGCCCCACGTTCTCCGCCAGGGTCATGGAGCTCCACAGGGCGTTTTTCTGGTACAGGATGCCGATCCTCCTGAGGATGCCCCTCCTGCCCTGCTCGTCGGCATCCCAGAAGCTGACCCCGTCATAGAGCACCCTGCCCCTGACCGGAGGCTTCAGCCCGATCATGCTCTTCAGCAGGGTGCTCTTTCCGCTGCCGTTGACCCCCATGATGATGTACAGGTCGCCCCTGTCCACGGCAAAGCTCACGTCCCGGAGCACGACCCCGCTTCCGTACGCAAGGGTGAGCCCCTCCACCTCGATGTGCGCCCCGCATCCTTCGGTCTCCGCCATCTCCCCTCCCTCTCCGCACGGCCCCGGGCTATATGCCCAGCGCCGTGGTGACCACAGCAAAGATCCCGTCCGCCACCACGATGAGCACGATGCCGGTCACCACCGACCTGGTGGCGGCATACCCCACCGCCTCGGCGCTCCGGTCCGAGTGCATGCCGTAGAAGCAGCCCGCCAGGGCGATGAGCAGCGCGAAAAAAACGCTCTTCATCACGCCGATGCCGAAGTCGGTGAGCGAGACCACCGCCACGGTCTGGGTGTAGTACTGCCCCAGAGGGATGCCGAACAGCCCGACGCCCACGATCCCTCCCCCGAGGATGCCCATGAGGTCCGCATACACGGCCAGCAGGGGCATCATGAGGGTGAGCGCAACGGTGCGCGGGAGCACGAGGAACTCCATGGGCGAGAAGCCCAGGGTCTTGAAGGCGTCCACCTCCTCGCCCGTCTCCATGGTGCCCAGCTGGGTCGCGTAGGCTGCCCCGGTGCGGCCGGTCATGATCATGGCGGTCATCATGGGCCCCATCTCCCGGGCCATGGTGATGCCCACGAGGTCCGCGATATAGATCTGCACGCCGAACTTCCGCAGCTCCACGACGCCCACGAACCCCAGGATGAGGCCTACGAGCATACTGATCAGCGACACGATGGGCAGCGCCTGCATGCCGCACTCGTAGGTCAGGAGGGCCAGGTCGCTCCCGCGATAGCGCGCCCTTCCCTGCAGGAGCCTGACGAGCGAAAGGAACGAATCGCCGATAAAAGCGAGCATGACCGAGAGCGAATGGGTGAGCGCCAGGGTGGCGCTCCCCACGGAGCCCAGGAAGCTCAGCCGTTCCCGCACCTCGAGAACGCTCCGCAGCTCCCTCGAGCCGGATGCGAGGTTCAGCAGCTTCACCACGCCGTCGGGAAGCCTGTCGAGCACGGTCTGCATGCCGAGCTCGTCCGCCCTGCCCCTGACGGCATCGATGAAGGCGACCAGCGAGCTGTCCCAGCACTGGATGCCGCTGCCTTCGAAGAAGATGACCGAGGCCCGCGGCCCCTTGCCTGCCTCCTCCAGGACCTGCCCTGCACCGGGCAGCGCCATACCCGTCTTCCAGGCGCCTCCCAGGTGGACGGCAAGCGTCCCGTTTTCGGGTCTGCTGTAGGCGATGGTTGCCCCGGGGCTGAGCGTGTCATTTCTCCTGTCCATGACTGATGAGGGTAAATATATCCTTCCCGGGCAGCTTCTCTACCTGCCCGCAGGGGCGCCGCGCCCGGCCACCCGTTTGAAAAGCCCGGTGCGCCTCCTATCGTATTCTTATCCCCTCCATAATCGCCAAGGTCACGCGGGAGGTACGCATGGACGTCGACAAAAAGCTGCGCACGGAGCTGCTTGCACTCCTCAGGGGCGGCAATGCGCACATGGACTTCGAGGACGCGGTCTCGGGCTTCCCCATGGACGCCATCAACACGGAGGTCCCTCATGGGAACTACCTCGTGTGGCACCTCCTGGAGCACATGCGCATCGTCCAGTGGGACATCCTCGAGTTCATCCTCGACCCTGTCCACGAATCCCCTGAATTCCCGGGCGGGCTCTGGCCCGAACCGGGGCGGCAGGGGACGCCAGCGGACTGGGAGCGGGCCGTGGGCGGCTTCCGCGCCGGCCTCCAGTCCCTCGAGAAGCTGGTCCTCGACCCTGCCACCGATTTCTTCGGCCCCATACCCCATGCTCGGGACTACACGGTATTCCGGGAGATACTCCTGGCCGCGGACCACAATGCCTTCCACATTGGAGAGCTCGTATCCGTGCGCCGCATCCTGAACCTGAACCCGGTGAAGGAATACTGAGCGTCTCCGGGCATGCCGCACGGGGAACACGTTCCACCCTCCATCCGCCGATGCGCAGGGTCATAGGCAGAGGGTGGAAAGCCCGGGGAGGTCAGCCGCCGTCCTTCTCCGGCTCTTCCCCGGACGGCGTGGCGGCCAGCGGCACCACCCGCACCCTCGCCACCCGCTTTCCGTCCATCTCCGTCACCTCGAACCGCCGGCTGGCGTATTCAAAGGAGTCGCCGGCAGAGGGTATCCTCCCCAGCATGGCCATCATGAACCCCCCCAGGGTGTCGAAGCCGCTTTCGGCGTCCTCGGGCAGGCCCCTCATGTCGATGATCTCCATGAACTCGTGCAGCGGCAGGCTCCCGTCCAGAAGCCACCCGCCCTCTTCGAGCATCACGACGTCCGGCTCCTCGGGCATGCCCGGAGAGCGGATCTCCCCCACCAGGGTCTCGATGATGTCGGTCAGCGTCACCAGCCCGATGAGGCCGCCGAACTCGTCGATCACCAGGGCCATGTGCCCGCCCGAGTGCTTGAACATCTCGAGCATCTCCAGGGCGGACTGACTCTCGGGCACGAACACGGGCGGCCTCATGAGGGCGGCCAGGCCGCCGGGCAGGCCCCTGATCTTCTGAACGAGCACGTCCGTGCCCCGCACCACGCCCTCGACATTGTCCAGGCTCTCGCGGGCCACCGGAAAGTAGGCGAGCCTGCTGCTCATCACGGTCTCCACCGTCGCTTCCATCGGGTCCTCGGTGTCCAGCCAGACGATGTCCGTGCGCGGCGTGATGAGGGCGCTCACCCGGACATCGTCCAGACGCAGGGCGTTTTCGATGATGTCCTGCTCCGTGGGCTCGAACACCCCTGCGCTCTCGCCCTGCTCCAGGAGGATCGTGATCTCCTCCGCGGTGACGGGCAGCTCCTTGGTGCTCTTGATCCCCATGATCCGCGCCAGGAGATTGGTGGAGGCGCTGAGCACATACACCACCGGCGCCAGCACGAACGCGAGGAGCTCCATGGGGCGGGACACGGCCGAGGCGATGCCTTCGGGCCGGTACAGGGCGATCCTCTTGGGCAGGAGCTCGCCGAGCACCAGGGTGAGGTAGGTGATGATGAGGACCACAAGGCCCAGGCTCAAGGGGTAGGCATAGGGCACGAGCAGGGGGATGCCCAGGAAGAGTTTCGTGAGGTATCCCGCAATGGTCGCGCCGCCGTATGCCCCGGCCAGGATGCCGATGAGGGTGATGCCCACCTGGACCGTGGAGAAGAAGCGGGTGGGCTCGGTGATGAGCTTCAGGGCTGTCGCCGAACCTTTGTCCCCGCTCTCGGCACGCTGCTGCAGGCGCGCCCGGCGGGCCGATACCACCGCGATCTCCGTCAGGGCGAAGATCCCGTTGGCAACGATCAGCAGCAGAAGGATCGCGACATCGACAACCATGGCGCTGCAGCTACCTGCCGCCCGGTGCCCGGCCGCAGGATCCGGGCAGGATCATGAGGCCCGTCTTCACGTCCCGGGGATGAAGAAGTCCAGGTACATGGCATCGGATGTCTGCTTAAGGAGATTGTCCAGCTCCCTGATGATGACCGGGACCTCCTCTTCCTTTCCGCACGAGGCCTCCACGGGTGCGCGGAAGGAGCCCCTGCCCCGCGCCGTCTGCCAGAGGATGCGGTTGGTGGAAACGTCGATGAGCTGCACCGAGGCCTGTGCCCTCACCTCCATGTAGTCGTTCGTGGCGTAGATGAAGTGGCAGTACGGCCCGTAGCTCTTCAGGTCTATCACCACCAGGAAGTCGGCGCCGTGGGCCTGACCGAGGTACCGGTAGTCGTACGCCGGGTAGAGTCTCTTCAGGATCCCGCCGTCGAAGAGGGGCAGGCCCCTTGCCGCCACGGGCTGCCCGACCTTGAATGACTCGACCCCCCGCCTCCTCATGCCCTCCACGAACATGTCCTGCACGATGGTGAACTCGCCCGCGCGCCCCTCCACCACCTCCTGCTGCAGGGGCCTCATCTGGGCGAGGCGGATGGGCTCGTACTCGAGGTCGTCCCTCCAGGGGCCGTCCACCCAGCCCTGGATGGTGGCCGGACCGACGATGCGCGTGTTGGTGGCCACCTCGGTGATCGAGCCGGCCGGGACCGCGAGGAGGACAACACCCACCCTCTTTCCCTGAAGGGTTTTCAGGATCTCAGGCCCCGGGTGAACGGGCCAGGTCGAGCATCCCCAGGAAAGCATCAGCACGAAAGCAAGAACGGCCGCGGATATTCTTGCCATCACAGGCCTACCTCCTTGCAGGGGTTCTATGAAGGATAGTACTCGCAAGGGAATAGACCTCAATGGCCCCCCTCTCCGCAAGGGGGCTGTTCAGCCATCCCCCGGACAAGGGGCAGGGCCCGGGGCACACCGCATGATCCCTTCTCTTGACTTATATTTTTATAATATTTTTTTATTGTTATTTCTATGTTGCCGCAGGATTTCTCCCTGCCGCGTTTCTCATTTAGAGAGGCCGGACCTTCAGTTGTGAGTCCAGGCATACAGGAGTTGCCGTATGAAGAGGAAGAGAGTCTGTTTCCGGTTTGTATCCGCCCTTGTCCTCGTCACCGCCGTGCTGCTGTCGAGCCCGGCATACACGAGCGCTGCCACAGGGCGCCAGATGGCCCAGTCCGCCATCGAATCCCTTAAGTCGGCCTCCACGAGCCTTTCCCTGGTGCGCAACGTCCCAACGCTCTTCTGGACCTGGTTCGAGGCGGACTTCAACGACGGCGGGGCCTATCCGCTGACAGTGGACTTCCTCGGCAGCAACTTAGCCACCCCCAAGGGAATCGTATACATGCTCCCGGGCGGAGGCATGAACTTCAAGTCGAGCTTCCTGACCCCCATCGACGACAACCTCGCCCAGTACTTCAGGAAGTCCGGCTACCTGGTGGTGGGCATCACCCCGAGGGAGGACAACGTGCCTTCGACCGTCACCAAGTACGGGTTCATGAGGACCTGGGGCATGGGCGCGCACCTGCGGGACATCGGGAAGGTCATCGGCGTCATCCAGGCAAACCCGGCCTTTGCGGGCAAGCCCTTCCGGGTGCTCGACCACTCGTTCGGCGCCGCCTACGCCCTCGACTACGCCTCGAAGTGCAGCGGCCTTAGGCTGCCGTTACCCGAAAAGGTCATCGCCCTGGACATCTACAGCTTTGCCCCGGGGACCGAGGAGAGCATGGAGTCGTACTTCACCGCCAGGCTCATCGAGGATACCGTCATGGGTCAGGAAGGCCTGTACGCAGAAGGGTCCTATGCCGAGATCAAGCTGCTTATGCTCGCCTCCCTGCTCCCCCCGACGTGGTCATCCCCGACGCGCTCGTCCCCGGCCTGCCCAATGACTTCACCTTCGAAGGGTTCCTGTATTACTCCATGATATACAGCACGGCGCTCGAGTCGGTGGAGTCCTTCGACTGGCCCCTGCAGGGGAGCTACGCGGCAGGCAGCTACTCCCTGGGCGCCCTGGGCAACCCCTGGGACGACTCCTGCTCACTGGCATATTCGAGCATGTGCACCCTGAGGGAGGCAGGCTTGAAGGTGGGAAGCGGCCTCGTGCCCTTTGCCGTGTACCGTGACTTCTTCGAGGTGAATGCGTACCTGGGCGGCTACGGGATCGACTGGGAGAACATCTCTTCGAAGGTCCTGTGGGTGAACACGGCGCTCGGATACAACGAGTACATGGCGGGAGCTTCCATGATCCCCCAGGGGTCGACGGAATCCTGCCCCTACTCGGTGCTCACCCTCGTCATCGGCGGCTTCGGCCACCTGGACATCCTTTCGAACCATCCCCTGAACACGAGGAGCACGTCCGCCCGGAAGGCGAACTGGTACTGGCTCACCTATCCCGACTACCCGAGGATCAACTAGCCTCGCCCGAAGACTGCAAAGACGCGGCCCTCCCACTGGGGAGGGCCGCGGGAAGCACCCGATGCGTTCGGGGTCGGTATCGGGGTCGAAAGGAAAGACAGGGATCGACCCCGATACCGATACCGACCCCGATGAAGACAGGAAAGAACTTGGCCTCGCACGGGGAGAGGGGCCTGGTTTTCAGGGTTTTGGGGGAACCGAACAGCCCTGCCCCACCGTGGGTGCGGAGCGTTCAGCTTTCCTCCCGGCCGGGGATCAGACCCTCTCCTTGTCTCTTTGCCTCACAACGCCATGCCTGCCGTCATTTCCGATGCATTCCATGAAATGAAGCATCAGCCCCGGCATACGGCAAGTCAGCCCTGCCCGCCCCGGGGGCGGGGCCTTCGAGATCGGCGGATCTCATCCTATCATGCATTGTATGCGGCGGCCTGCATGGGCGCAGAAGGCCCATGCGGCCCCCGGGGAAGGTATGGGGACATGCCTGGAATGAAACACCGGTTTCCATCCATGGTGCGGGCATTGGGGTACCGGAACTACGCCCTCTTCTTCAGCGGGCAGGGTTTGTCCATCATCGGCACCTGGATGCAGCAGCTGGCCATGACGTGGCTCGTGTACCGCCTCACGAACTCCACGACGCTGCTGGGTGTCATCTCGTTTGCGAGCATGGCGCCCTTCTTCCTCTTCTCCCCCCTGGCAGGCGTGTTCGCCGACCGCCACGACCGGTACCGCATCATTGTCCTGACGAACGTGCTGGCCATGCTCCAGGCGTTTCTGGCCGCCTTCCTCACCTTGGCCGGGCTGATCACCGTCGGGCAGATCTTCGCCCTGAGCGCCTTCCTGGGCACGCTCAACTCCTTCGAGATGCCTGCCCGCCACTCCCTGGTCATCGACATCGTGGAGAGGCGGGAAGACCTGAGCAACGCCATTGCGCTCAACTCCTTCATGTTCAACGGGGGGCGACTCATCGGCCCCTCCATCGCCGGGGTCTTCATCGGCCTCTTTGGGGAGGGGGTCGTCTTTGCCATCAACGGGGCGAGTTTCGTCTTCGTCATCCTGGCACTGCTTGCCATGGACATCAGGAAGAGGCCCAGGGCAGCCGACAAGGTGCGCATCCTCAAGGGGCTCGCCGAGGGCTACGGGTACGCGTACCGCACGAAGCCCATCCGCTCCGTGCTCGTCCAGCTGGGGGTCATCAGCTTCCTGAGCATGCCCTACATCGTGCTCATGCCCTACTACGCCAGGGACCTCCTCCACGGCGGGCCGGACACCCTGGGGGCGCTCATGGCCGCCTCCGGTCTCGGCGCGGTCCTGGGCACGGTCTACCTCGCCTCCCGGAGCTCCCTGAAGGGGCTCGGCCCGGTCATCTCCATTGCCTCTCTCATCTCGGGCGCAGGCCTCATCGCCTTCGCCTTTTCGAGTCTGCTCTCCCTCTCCCTGGCCCTGCTCCTCGTCGTGGGGTTCGGGCTCATCGTGCAGATGGCGTCGTGCAACACCATCCTGCAGACCCTTGTCCGGGAGGACATGCGTGGCAGGGTCATGAGCCTGTTCTCCATGGCCTTCATCGGGGTGGCCCCCTTCGGGAGCCTTGCCGGTGGGTTCCTCTCCGGGAGCATCGGCCCCCAGGCCACGCTGGCGGCCTGCGGCGCGGCGGCCATCGCCCAGGCCCTCTTTTTCGCCACCAGGGCCCCGGTGGTCGAAGACGCCCTCCGGGAGCTGAAGGGACCCCGGTGACGTTTCCGGGAAAAAAGGCTGCTGCATCAGGAAGGATCCGGGGATAGGTTCACTCAGAATGACGTTGACACGGAGCTGAATATATTCATATTTAACTCCCTGGAGAGAGAGAAGTTTTCGGCTCATGCCGGAAGGTCTCGTCCAGCATGACTCCTTTCCGTTTTCACGTCTCGTTCCAGTTGCACAGCTAAAGTTCAACACAAAGCACCGAGAGGAGGACATCGCAATGAAGAGATTCGCTGGACTGGGGATCATCACCGGTATCGCTTTCGCCCTGATGCTGTGGGGATGCGGCGGGGGAGGCGGGGGCGGCGGCAGCACGCCGGCCGCCACGTACCATGCATATGTCACCACATATCAGATCAGACCCTGTCAGTTTTCGAGATGAACCCGGCTACCGGGGGCATGACCAAGCTGACGGATTATGCCATGGAAGACGACGCGTACCCCCTGGCCATCGTGGCGCACCCGACGCTCGACATCCTCTACGTCACGACCACCGATAGGAAAATCCGGGTCCTCGAGGTAGACCCCGCCACCGGGACGCCCGCCGAGGTCCAGAGCATCAACTCCGTAGGAGTTGCCCGCATCGATATAACCCCCGACGGGAACTACCTCTTCACATCGAACCTGGCTGATGAGCTGGGTGCTGATGACGCCAGGAAGATCTACTCCTACACCGTGGACAGTGACGGCACGCTCGCCTCTTCCGACGAAAAAGATCTGGGGCAGCGCATAAGCTACTTCAAGGTCGGCCACGACTCCACCGCTCTCTTCGTCACGTTCAGAAACAATGCGCCGAACAACAATCTCATCTGCTCGTATTCAATTGACCCTCCCACGGGAAACCTCACTTTCCTCAACAGCGAGGAGCTGGGGAACTCCCCCGGGATGATCGCGATCTCGGGCGAGTACACCTACGCGGCAGCGACTGCTAGCGGTGATATCTGGAGAACTGAAGACGCATCGGATTTGGGGGACAATCGTGTGATCTACGCGACCTGCGGGACTTCCCAAGCCATAACGATTGTGGGCAGCCACCTGTACGGGGTGAACCTCGGGAACGACACCATAACGGAATTCACGATCAGCCAGACGGACGGAACCCTCACCGAGGGGACCGGCGTCGCCATCCCGGCCGGATCCCAGATCTGGCAGATCAACGCGGACCCCGACGGGAAATTCCTGTATGTCTTCGACTGGCTGACCAGCGACATGACCGGGTACCGCATCAACGCCACCACCGGTGCGCTGACCTCGCTGGGATCTGTGGGTACGACAGGGGGCGGCCCGATGCAGATGGCGTTCATCAAGCACTAGAATTTCATCAGGGAAGCTCCCGGATCTGCCGGGAGTTTACTTTCTCGAAAATTATGGAGAAAGCCGTCCTCTGGACCGAGGGCGGCTTTTTTCACGTGCTAAGCCGCGTGGACTGCCTTGCGGCCCCTGTGGCCGCGCTTGCTGCCGTTCCTGCCTCCGTGGCTCCCGCCGCCGTGGCCCCTGGCCTGTCCCGACCTGGATCTGCTGCCGGACCGTCTGGCCTTGCTCTTGTCGTCCATGAGGAGGTCTTCCTCGGCCCACACCACGGGGATCTTCATGCCGAGGTACTTCTCGATGGCCTCGAGGCAGTAGATGTAGTCTTCGCAGGCCAGCGATATGGCCTTGCCTTCCTTGCCGGCCCGGGCGGTGCGGCCGATTCGGTGGACGTAGTCCTCACAGTCCTCGGGCAGGTCGTAGTTCACCACGAGGTCGAGGTTGTCCACGTGCAGGCCCCGGGACGCCACGTTCGTGGCCACGAGGATGCGGATGGCGCCGCTCTTGAGCCCCTCGATGATCCTGATCCTCTCCTTCTGGTTGAGGTCGCCGGTGATGTACTCGCACGAGATGCCGTTGGTCCTGAGGCGCTTGGCCAGGGTCTCGGCGGTGTGCTTCATGTTGGTGAAGATGAGGCAGTTGTCCGGGTTTTCCCTGTTCAGCAGACCCAGGAGCAGGGGCATCTTCTCGTGGTTGCCCACGTGGTAGAGCTCCTGGGTCACGGTCTCCACCGTGAGCTTCTCGGGTGCGATCTCCACCTCTTCGGGCTCGTTCATGAACCGCCAGGCAAGCTCCTTCACGAGGAAGCTCAGCGTTGCCGAGAAGAGCATGGTCTGCCGCTTTTCCGCCGGCTTCATGGCCTTGAGCATCCGCTTGAGGTCGGGCATGAAGCCCATGTCGAAGAGGCGGTCCGCCTCGTCGATGACCAGGATGTCTATGTCCCTGAAGTTCAGCTTGTGGGACTGGTGGAAGTCGATGAGCCTGCCCGGGGTGCCAACGATGATCTGTGCTCCGCTTTTGAGCTGCTTTTCCTGGAGGCTGTACCCCACGCCCCCGTAGATGCAGGCGACCTTGAAGTCGAGATGCGCGCCCAGGAGGTGGGCGTCGTTCTCCACCTGGACCGCAAGCTCCCGGGTGGGTACGATGATCAATGCCTTTCTTCCCTTGTTTTCCAGCAGGTTCTGAAAGATGGTGATGAGGAATGCCGCGGTTTTGCCCGTGCCCGTCTGCGACTGGGCGCAGATGTCCCTGCCTTTGAGGCTGTGCTTGAAGGTGGATGCCTGGACCGGGGTGCACTGGGTAAATCCTGCGTCATTGATGCCGAGCATAATACGCTCGTCGAGGTGCAGTTCACTGAATTGCATTACTTCTCCTTGGTAGGTTGATTGGTAGCGTTATCGACAATGTGGTCCTGATTTCATGAATAATTTTCCAACTCGCCATAATAATAGTATATCCATGCCGAATGTCAAGGATAAATACATATTCTCATAACCGATTCCCTCTTTTCTTTCCCATTCGGGCGTGCCGCAGTCCTGTCAGGCCCGGCCGCCTCCAGCCTCATACATCAAAAATATCGTATTTTCTCTCTTGTATTGACAACGAATCCCATTAGTACATATGAATGACTACGTAAGTTGAAACTATTCGCACTGACACCAATAACCATGAGGAGGAATTATGACCATCATTCAATGCAAGAAACTTGGAGTTGCTGCGGCATGTCTCGTCTTTCTCTGCATGGTGACCACTGCGTCTGCGGAAAACAACCGGGCCGGCGCGTTCACGGTGAGCCCGTTTGCAGGCAAGTTCCTGTTCGACAAGCACACGGACTACGATGATGACCTCATCTTCGGCCTGGGCCTGGGGTACAACCTGACGAAGAACATCGCGGCAGAGCTTTCCTACGGCAGGGTAAACACCGACCGTCTGGACAACGGCGGCAACGAGGTTGACGGCGCGTTCGACCTCTACCGCCTCGAGGGGCTCTACCACTTCACCAACATCTGCCCCAAGGGTGGGTTCGTCCCGTTCCTGGCCATCGGGGCCGGCATGGCTTCGTTCGATGCGGTCCCCGGCCGGACCGGTCGTGACAACGACTTCGCAGCCGACTACGGCGCCGGCTTCAAGTACTTCGTCAACCCTGACGTGGCCCTGCGGGCCGACGTACGCCACCTCCTGAACTTCAAGGGCAGCGACGAGGAGTACGACAGCAACTGGTTCTACACCTTCGGCCTCACCGTCCTGTTCGGCGGCGAGAAGGCGGCAGCACCCGCGGCCGTGGTCGCACCGGCCGAGGAGCCTGCGCCTGCGCCCGCTCCGGTGGCTCCGGCACCCGTCGACAGCGACAATGACGGCGTCACCGACGACCTCGACAAGTGCCCGGACACCCCGGCCGGCGTCACGGTCGACTCGGCAGGCTGCCCGGTGGACTCCGACGGTGACGGCGTTGCCGATTACCTCGACAAGTGCCCGAACACGGCCGCAGGAACCAAGGTCGACTCCCAGGGATGCCCCGCCACCGAGAAGGCCGTGGTGACCGAGGAAGGCACCATGAGCTTCGGGATCATCTACTTCGACACGGCGAAATCCACCATCAAGCCCCAGAGCCGTCCGGTCCTCCAGGACGTGGCCGACTACCTCAAGAAGTACCCCGAGGTGAAGCTCGAGGTGCAGGGCCATACGGACAGCGTCGGGACTGACGCGTTCAATCAGAAGCTCTCCGAGGCCAGGGCCACTGCCGTGAGGAACTACCTCATCGGCCAGGGCATAGCCGGAGACAGGCTCACGACGAAAGGCTTCGGCGAGAGCAAACCGGCAGCCTCCAACGCCACGAAGGAAGGGCGGGCGAAAAACAGAAGGATCGAGTTCATGCCCATCCAGTAGCCCTCTTTCTTAACGAGCCGTAAACAGGAGGCCCGGGGGATTCCTCCGGGCCTCTTTTTTCTCTGCGGAACCCTGCCCCCTTCCCCGGTCCGTCCCGTTCCGGCCGGAGCTCAAGGGCATCAGCTTGACTGACCATCATGCTTATCAGCATATTGAGGAAGAGGTTCCTCCCCATCGTGTGAGCGCCCGTTGCATAACGCCCATACATGACATATAAGGTGGGGGAGCAGCAGAGAGCTTCAGAGACCATGCACAGCGAGGTGGGTCATGACGGAACAACGGTACGACAGCCGGCTCGACAAGATGTTCTTCCCCAAGTCCGTGGCAGTGGTGGGGGCTTCGGAAATCCCGGCCAAGTGGGGCAACCTCATCCTCACCTCCATCCTCGGCTGGCGCTTCACCGGCAAGGTCTTCCCGGTCAACCCCAAGAAGGACACGATCCTCGGGCTGACCTCCTACCCCGGCTTGAGAGACATCCCCGACGAGGTGGACCTCGCCGTGTTCGCGGTACCGGCCCAGCTCATACCCGAGGGCTTGAGGGACTGCGCGGCAAAGGGCATCCGCGCTGCGGTCATCATCTCCTCGGGCTTCCGCGAGGCCGGCGGGGAGGGGGAGAAGCTGGAGGAGGAGATCCTCTCCATCGCCCGGGACAACGGCATCATCTTCATCGGCCCGAACACCATGGGCATCGTTTCCGCCCACGCCCGCTTCGAGGCCATCCCAACGCCCACCGGGCCCGCTCCCGGCGGACTGGCCGTCATCTCCCAGAGCGGCAACATCGGGCTGCAGATCCTCAAGTGGATCCATCGCAGGGACATCGGGCTGTCCATCTACGCGGGCACGGGCAACGAGTCCATGCTCAAGGCCCACGAGATCCTCAGGTTCCTGGGGGAACGCGACGAGGTGAAGGCGGTGGCCATGTATATCGAGGGCATCGACGACGGCAGGGCCTTCAGCAAGGTGGCCTCCGAGGTCACCAGGAAGAAGCCCGTGGTGGCCATCAAGGCGGGCCGCTCCCAGGCAGGCTCGAAGGCGGCCCAGTCGCACACGGGCTCCATGGCGGGCTCCTACGCCGTGTACGGCGCCATGTTCGCCCAGTCGGGCGTCATCCAGGTCTCCACGCCCACGCGGCTCCTCCTCGTGGCGTCGGCTGCAACCCACCTGCCGGTTCCGCGATCGAACAGGGTCGCCATCATGACCATCGGCGGGGGCTGGGGCATCGTGGCCGCAGACGAGTGCGAAGACGCAGGCCTCGTCCTGCCGCCCCTTTCCGAGTTCCTCGTGGGCGAGCTGGACGGCTTCCTGCCCGCCTACTGGAACAGGCGCAACCCGGTCGACGTGGTGGGCGAAGGCGATCCCTCGCTCTACCTGAACGTCATCGAGGCCCTGGCCCGCTGGGACGAGGTGGACGCGGTCATCGCCCTGGGGGTCGTGGGGAGGTCCCGCTACGTGGAGGACTTCATCACGGCCCAGGAGAAGCTCGACGGCAAGCTCTACACCCGCGAGCTCAAGCTCTCGGTGCTCAAGGCCCAGGTCCAGGCCGAGGAGCGCACCCTCTCGGGCATCGGCAGGATCCAGAAGGAGACGGGCAAGCCCATCGTGGCCGTGGCCCTCACGGCAGGGGGCCTGAGCCTGGCAGACACCTCCCACGGGAAGGTCTTCGTGCTCTCGACCCCCGAGGACGCGGTGTCGGTCCTGGGCCACCTGGCCTGGTACGGCAGGTACCTGAGGGAAACCGCCTGAGCCTTTGGCCCGGCCGGATTTTTTCACATGGCACGCCTACAGGGGCGGCATGCCGGTGACCGAGAAGGAGAACGTTGCGCGCGCCTCCGCGCCCGGCTTGAGGTCGAGCTCCCAGGTAAGGATGCCGTCCTTGTCGGGCACGGCCTTAGGTGTCGTCTCGATGAGGTCCACCTTCACGCGTTCGTCCACGGAGACCGGGACCTGGTCCTTCAGCGTCACTTTCGTGGGGGTCGCGCGGGTGTTCTTCACGGTCATGGTGTAGGCGTAGGTCGTCCTGTCCTTGCCGGTGAGCGTGCGCTCGTGGAAGACCTTGTCCTTGCGCTCGACCTTGATCCCTTCGTCCCTGCCCAGATCGACGGTGAGCTTCTCCCCGGGCTGGGCCGGCTTCATGAAGCCCCTGCCCGTGAACTCGCCCTCGACGAAGGCGGTGTAGGGCCCGGCGATCAGCGGCGCCTGGGCGTCCCAGGGTGCGGTGGCCCGCAGGTACACCGCAGGATCCAGCTTGGGGACCGTGAGCCGCTCCATGACGGCCGCCACCCTCTTCTTCTGGAGCACCACCGCCTTGGGCTTGCCGTCTCCCGGCAGGGTCACGCCCCTGGCCGCGCCGATGAGGTAGGACACGGCGGTGGCCCTGACCTCGGGCTCCACGGAGCCTGCCTCATCCACCGCCATGGCTTCGGGTGCGGCCATCAGGGACTTCTGCCTGACCGCGAGCTGGTTTCTTGCGTACGGCTCGGCCAGGCCGATGTTCCAGGGGCTGAGCCCGGGCGCCTCGATGCCGAAGCCGGGCCTTCCCGTTGCCACGGACAGCTCCCCGATCTCCCAGTCCGTCCCCGTTGCCTGGCTCATGAGGGCGCTCGTCTCGATGAAGAGCTCGCCCTTCGCCGGGTCCGCGCGCACCGTGTACTCGGGCTGCCAGGAGCCGGTGCGGACAGCGTAGGAAACCTGCACCGTGCGGTCCGAGTCGGTCTCCACGACGATCTCGAGGCCCTGCTTCTTCGACACCTGCGAGAGCTCGTTCCGAAGGTCCTTCACCTGCAGGGAGAGCTCTTCGATCTCCTTGTCGAGGGATATGACCTTCGCGTTCAGGCTGCCCACCCGTGCGTCGATGAACGAAAGGGCCTCGGTGAGCCTGGGTTTCGAAAAGACCGCATCCTTGCCCTTGCTGCCTGCAGCCTCGAAGATGAGCTCGATCTGACGCTCGCAGGTCGCCTTGAGCCGCTTCCTGCCCTCGAGCCGGGCCTCTTTCCCGGAGAGCTCGTCCTGTATCCGCTTGGCCTGCCCGGACATGAGGCGCCTGGGCTCCACGCCGATGGACCTGACGGAGCCCCCGTTCAGGGTCACGACGCTTAAGGACTCCCGGATCATCTCGGGCGGGGCCTCGATAATGAGCTTCCGGTCGGAAGTGGCCCGCTCCACGGTCAGGTACGCCACGTCCTGGTACAGCACCGCTCGCTTGAAGACATCGGCAGAGGCCGTCCCTGCCAGCACCAGCGAGATCACAACCGTCCACAACGCTCTCTTCATAGGTTACGCCCCTTTCCACGCGAATGAGATTTCCCGCTGACGGGATTGTACCTGAAACAGCGCTTTCTTCAATACCCTAATAGGCAGGGGTCTAGAAGTCGAAGAACACCCCTGCGCTGACCATGGCCTGGGCGAAGATATCGGAATCGACGTAGATCTTCAGGCCCCGGGAGTTGCTGAAAACGGCCGCGTCGCTGTCTGTGAAGGTCGCGAACCCCCGCCCCTCGAAGCGGAAACCCAGGCGCTCGGTGGCGTAGAGCCTCGCGCCGAAGCCCAGGCTGATGGAGAAGCGCGTCACGGGGTCATAGTCCGAGTCGCGCGGCCTGAGATGGGTCGCGCCCAGGGTCCCCACGATGTAGGGCTCGCAGAAATCGTTTTTTTCGAAGAGGGGTTCGCCGAGGTAGTCCTTCATCCGGGTGAGGATGACCGTGCCGCCGATGTGGAGGTAATGGACGTCCACGTCGAACAGGGTGGTGCTCGAAAAGATCTCCTCATCGGCCTTGAGCTCGGTGGCCTGGCGGCTGTAGAAGATCTCGAGCTCGGTGCCCTCCTCGTAATCGGTGTCCACGGCCAGCGCGAAGCCCGGGCTCTCCTTGAGCTCCAGCGAGGGGCCGGACCCTTCGCCCGAAGCCCCCTCGAACCGGCCCCCTATGGCGTAACCCAGCATGGGCGAGATCTGCCACCTCCGGGCATGGCAGTCCTGAATCAGGAACAGGATGGCCGCCATTACGCACACCACGGGAAACACACGTTTCATGAGCCCCTCCTCCCTGCAGCCCTTATACACTGACGCCTGTCCGGGGCGCAACGGACAAGCGGTAATGGATTTGCCCTTTGTCTTTCCCCGGGAATGTGCGAAAAAGGGTGCATGGGATTCGTGCGGATGAAGGGAGTGACGGGGCTCGTCTATGTCCCGGACGACGACGCGGGGCCGAAAAAGCACCCCTGCCCGGACTGCCACTTCTGCCAGTGGTGCAGCGACAACCGCTGCGAGCTCTGCCTTCAGGGCAGGTCCTGCACGAAATCCAAAGGCCCGGAAGACCGGGACGGGGCGGCCCGGCCCGGCACCTGCCGGAAGAGGCGCGGCTGATCCAGCCACCCTGCCCGCTCCCGAGTGCCTGCAAGGCCTGAACTTTCCTTTCCCATCCCTATTCGAGACCGGGGGTCCGACCGGGTTGAGATTTTCCCCCCTGAACCTATATTCTAATTAACACTCCAAATTCATGAGATATTTTCGGAAGAGGGAAACAGCAATGATCAGACGGGATTATTATTTGGTCCTTGGTGTTTCTCGGAGCGAGAGCATAGAAGGCATCAAGGAAGCATTCAGGAGGCTCGTGAAGCGGTATCACCCGGACGTCGCCGGGCCGCTGTCGCGCTGGGAGTTCCAGGAGATCGTGGAGGCCTACGAGACCTTGTCGCAGCCTGAGCGCAAGCAATCGTACGACCGGGGTCTCGCCCATGCCGAGGGCCGGGACCGCATCGTGCCCGAAAGCCACATGACCGGATCGTTCAGGACCGTGCGGCCGTTCGTGCCCGTTACGGTGTCTCCGATGCGCGACTTCTTCTCCATCAGCCAGTCCATCGACTCGCTCTTCGACCGCATCTTCAGGAATTTCACCCGCATGGAGACACCGAGGGCAGAGCTTCCCGAAAACCTCACCATCGAGCTCATCCTCACCCCCGAGGAGGCGATGACCGGGGGCCGGGTGCCCATCAGCATCCCGGTCCTCTATCCCTGCCCCTCGTGCAGGGGAAGCGGCCTCGACTGGCCGAACGAATGCCCGAGCTGCACGGGCAGCGGCATGGTGGAAGACGAGGAGCAGGTGGTGCTTCAGATCCCTGGACAGGTCCGCTCAGGCACGGTGTACGAGGTTCCCCTCGCGGGCCTGGGCGTCCACAACTACTACCTGAGGGTGGTCATCCGCGTGAGCAGCATCTTCTGAAAATTGAAAGCATCCGGGGACTGAATTATTCTCTATGTGTGAAGACACTCGTTGTGGCCGTCCTCATCGCCCTGATCGGGCTTCTCTCCACAGGATGCGCCGGTTTCGGCGCGCCGGCAGGGATGCCCGGAGCGGCCGGTACGTCAACCTCCGGCGAGGAAGCCTTAGGGGTCGTCATCGGCCGGAAGAACCCCCTGCACGAAGCGCTGGCGGACGCTGCGGGAGGCGCGCTGGATGAAGGCGCGGTGAACCGCTACATGGACAGTCAGAAGCGGGACCTCCAGACCGCTCTCGGCGTGGAGATCAGCAGGGGCGAGGCGCAGGTGCGGATGCTGCCGGACAATGCCGTGGAGGTGACAGTGACGCCGCAGTCGGCGTTCGAACCCGGCACCGCGGTGGTGAACCAGAACTTCGTGCACACGCTCCGGAAGGTGGCGACCGTGGTGAAGACCTACGGCAAATCCACCATCACCGTGATCGGCGTCCCGGACTCCCGGACCACGGCTCACACGACCCGGGAAGACCGGGAGGACCTCGCGGACCAGCGGGCCGAGACGGTCAGGGAGATGCTCATCAGCATCGGCGTCGAGCCTGTCCTCGTGACCGCCCACGGCGACCCTGCGCGCACCGGCGGCACGGAGGTGATCATCCAGCCTCTGGTGGCCGGGCTGTAGAGGCCTCGTCAGTCGATCCGGATGGAGCCGAGGATGTCCCTGAACTCGCCCTCGCAGCGGTATTCGCCATCGCTGGGCCCGAACATCTCCACGCAGAACATGAAGTCTCCGGCAAAGATCAGGTAGCAGCGGGACAGGCACTCGAGCTTGCCGCCGTTCCTGACGTACACCGAGAAGGTCGACTTGATGATGTTGGCGGGCCTCCTGGAGATGAGCCCGTCTGCCGTTGCCTCGATGAGGGAGAAGTCCTCGAACACCGCCTGGAGCTGGATCATCTGCATCCTGAGCAGGGTCGGGCGGTCCGCCAGGCCGATGCCCGCGACCTCGCGGTACGTGCCGCACACCGTGGGCAGGACCTGGTCATCCATCCCGTGGTCGTAATGGAAGTAGAACAGGGGCTCCCGGGCATACTTCAAGAGCTCTCCCGAGTCCTCCGAAGAGGGCTCGACCCGGTCGAGCAGCAGGCCCAGAGCCCACCTCGGCGGGAGAAAGCTCCATGTATCAGGCTTTTCTATGGAGATCCCCAGCTCCTGGTTTGCATAGGTATTGCTGTCATCCATCCCATTCCCCCGTTTCGCTGCTCAATGGAAAGGCAGCCAGGGCCGGCCCTGCATCCTCCAACGCTGCATGCAGCGGGGAATGAGCCCCTCCTTTTGCATCCTCAAGAGGCGGGCGCGAAGGAGGATTCATCGGATCCATTCCCGTGATTCGAGCACATACAGTAGAGAATAAGCGGCAGGATCGGTATGACGAGGATGAAATTTACCGGGGACGCGTGCCCTCGGGCTTCGCTTCAGGACCTGCGGCGCTCCGGCCGCACCGGCTTCAGAACCGGTAGGTCTGGATGAGCCTGCGCTCCATCTCGCCCTCGATCTTTGCCTGGACCTCCACGAAATCCCTGATGGAGGAGTTCTGGAGCTTGTGGCGGAGGAGTTCGTCCACCTGGAAGATGCCCGCTGAGTTCGAGAGGGTGATGACGATCCTCACGGGCCGTTCCTCTCCCTGCTCGATATCGACCCTGTCAACGGCCTGCGCCGAGAGGGAGTGGATGCCCACCTTCCCGGTCTCGAAGGGGATGCGCGACCTGCCCTGGGTCATGTCGAGGGCGTCGGCCACCTTGAGCACCCCCGCCTCCAGGGTCAGGCAGGTCTCGCTCGCGTTGTGCGCCACGATGGCATGGAGCACCTCGCTTGTGATGATGGTGATCTCGGGCTCACTGTAGATGCCCGTGAGGAGCTCGCGGGCCTTGGGGTAAGCGAAGACGAGGCTGTAGCGCTCGTGGTCGTGCCGGTGCACGGCGATGCCCACGTCGTGGAGACAGGCGGCCAGCACCACGATCACCTCGGCGTCCTCCGGGGTGAGGTGATAGTCCTTCACCACGCTGGGCACCACGCCCCCCTTCACCAGGAGGCGCAGGATCCTGAGCGCCGCGTTCGACGTGATGCGTATGTGAACCTCGCCGTGGTCGTTGATGAGGCTGCGGTCAACGGCGTTCATGTTGGCGGATTTCCACAGCTGGTGAAGCTCGCTGTTTTCGGTTATGTTCCGGATCAGCCCCTCCAGCTTGACGTTGCCTTTCGTTGGTATGCGAAATTCCATAAAGCTCCTCTTCCAGCTGCCGCGCCTGGTGTGGTAAGCAGCTTTTCAGTACATATAGGGAAACCGATCCGGGAGGCAAGACCTAACCCTTTCAATGCACAGGAGTCTTTCATGAAGCAGCCCTACCCCCTCCTCCCCTGGCACGTGCCCGGCAGCCTGAGCGGGTGCCCTTCACGCTCCCCCGAGGAACACCCGTCAAGACCTTCCCGAAAAAACCCGAATACGCTTTTCATGGGAAAGATCGGCGGCATGTACGCATACCGGGACGGGTCGATGTTCTCGGGCTGGACAGTGGCGGCCCTTGTGGCGGCCCTCGTGTTCCTGGCCGGGGTGCACTGGGTGCAGTCGGGCGTCGAGGAGGGGCCTGCGACCTACCGCATCGGCTCCCTTGACAACCGGTTCTCCCTGAGCCGCAACGAGGCCGAGGCTGCGGTGAGGGAGGCGGCCTCCATATGGTCGAAGGCGGAGGGGCGCGAGCTCTTCCGGCAGGACCCCAAAGGGGGCATCGAGATCAGGTTCGTCTACGACTACCGCCAGGAGGCCTCGGACAAGCTCAAGGGCATAAGCGGGGCCATCGGCTCCACGAGGGAATCCTACGAGGCCCTGAAGGCCCGGCTCGAGCGCGAGCAGAGGGAATACCGGCAGAAGGAGGCCGCCCTCATGGAGGACGTCCGCGCCTATAACCGCCGGATGAGAGCCCTGAACGCCGAGATCAGCGCCTACCCGAACAGGGTCCTGCCCGAAGATGTGCACCGGAGGATCGCGGAGGAGCAGGAGGAGCTCGCGATCGCGCGCGCCGACATCCAGAGGATCCAGGAGGAGCAGAGGGTCGCGCTGGAGAGCCTGAACGGCCTCGTGGAGGTCATCAACGAAATCGCGGCGAGCCTGAACCTCGAGGTGGTGAAGTACAACACCACCGGCAGGGTGCTCCAGAACGAGTTCAACGAAGGGCTCTACGAGAGGAAAAACGGCCGCGAGACCATCACCATCTACCATTTCGGCAGCCGCGACCACCTGGTGCGGGTGCTGGCGCACGAGCTCGGGCACGCCCTGGGGGTCGAACACAACGGCAATCCCGAGTCCATCATGTACCGGCTGAACGGGTCGAAATCGCTTCAGCTCACCGCCGATGACATCGCGGGCCTGAAGGCCGCGCTCAAAGGCCGGTAGGCCGACCCCCTGTGCACGCAGGGCTTCGGGCCATTCCATGCCGTTGGAGGTCTGGCCAGGAAAAAATTCTCCCCAAGGATAGCTTCTTACCGAGCTGGTGTTATCAATATTGTGTAAGCATGCCGACTAAGATAAGATAACCTTGGGTTTCGATTCGGGGGGGATGGCACACGCAGCAGCGGATGTGGGCGCGACCATGCTGAACAGCAGAGACGGGCACCTGAAAAGATCGGGCAAAAAGCCGGGCAGGAAGGCATTCACGGCGCTCCTGCTCCTCTTCTTCTTCGGGGCAGCCGGCAGCGCCTCCGGCCAAGACCCCGCCGAGCCCCACAACTACGTCCCTGCCGCAGGAAGCGATGTCCTCGTCATCAGCGGCGACAACGCCTACCCGCCCTACGAATTCCTGGAAAACGACAAGCCTGCCGGCTTCAACGTCGACCTGGTCCGCGCCGTCGCCGAGGTCATGGGCCTGAAGATACGCATCGAGCTGAGCCCGTGGAATGCGGCGAGGCGGAAGCTCGCCACGGGCCAGGTGGACATGCTCGCCGGCATGTACTACTCGAAGGAGCGGGACCTCGTCGCGGATTTCTCCGTGCCCCACACCCTGGTGACCTCGGGGCTGTTCGTGCGGAAGGATTCCGACATCCGTTCCTTCGAGGACATCAGGGGCAGGGACGTCATCGTCCAGGACGGCGACATCATGCACGACTACCTCAAGGATGCCGGGAAGGTCGGACACATCATCCCGGTGGACGACTCTGCCAAGGCCCTGCAGCTGCTGGCGTCCGGGAGGCACGACGCCGTGCTCCTTTCCTCGGAGATGCAGGGGCTCTATTTCAAGAACAAGCTCAAGCTCACCAATCTCAAGGTGATCGACACGGGAATGCCGTCCCGGGAGTACTGCTTCGCCACTGCCGAAGGCAACCACCAGCTCGTGAACACCCTGAACGAGGGCCTCAACATCATCAAGGCCACGGGCAGGTACAAGGAGATCCACAACAAGTGGTTCGGGGTCTACGAAAAGCAGGTCTGGTGGCAAGAAGAGTGGAAGTTCATCGCCTCCGCCTTCCTGCTCATCGTGTTCATGATAACCGGCAGCCTGGCGTGGTCATGGGCACTGAGGCGCAAGGTCCTCCAGCGCACCAGGGAGTACCGGGAATCGGAGCAGCGGATGAGGACCCTGTTCCGGGAATCCCCTGCCATCGTCACCATCTCCTCGCCGGACGACGGCAGGATGCTCGATGTGAACGAGGCCTTCGAGCAGATCTCGGGCTATACCCGTGAAGAGGCCATAGGCCGCACCTCCACGGAGCTGGGATTCTACTTCGACCCCCAGGACCGGGAGCGGGTGCTGGAGGAGATCAGGCGCTCCGGCCAGGCGCGGAACCTCGAGATGAAGCTCAAGACGAGATCGGGCAGGGTCATCATCGGCCTGTTCTCCACCGCCCCCATCGAGTACCAGGGCAAGCCCTGCCTGCTCTCCGTGGTCAACGACATCACCGAGCGGAAAAAGGCGGAGGAAGACAAGGACCGCCTCGAGGCCCAGCTCATCCAGGCCCAGAAGATGGAGGCCATCGGGAGCCTGGCCGGGGGCATGGCCCATGACTTCAACAACATCCTCACCGCCATCCTGGGTTACGCGGACCTGGCCATCGAGACCCTGAAGCACGGCAGGGACCAGGACCTCGCGCCGCACCTGCAGGAGATCCAGCGCTCCGCGGAGAGGGCGGCGTCGCTTACCCGTCAGCTCCTGGTCTTCAGCCGCCGGGAGCTGTCCAAGCCCGAGGTGATCGACCTGGCCTCCGTCCTCGCGGGCATGGAGAAGATGCTCAGGCGCGTCATCAGCGAGAACATCGCCCTGACCATCACGTCCATGCCCGGTATCCACCCCATCCTCGCCCCTTCCCAGCACATCGAGCAGGTAATCATGAACCTGGTGATCAACGCCCGGGACGCCATGCCCGACGGCGGGCTCCTGAACATCAGGGTGGAGAACGTCACCCTCGACGATGCCTACGTGACGGCCCATCCCGAGGCCAGGCCGGGCCCCCATGCCATGCTCGTGATGAGCGACACGGGCCACGGCATGGATGAAGCCACCGCAGCCCGCATCTTCGAGCCCTTCTTCACCACCAAGGAGCGAGGCCGGGGCACGGGCCTCGGCCTGTCGAGCGTCTACGGCGTGGTCAAGGGGTCGGGCGGCCACATCATGGTGAGCAGCCAGCCCGGGATCGGCACCACCTTCAGGGTCCTGTTCCCGGCCACGACTTCCGAGCCTGCTCAGCAGGGCCCTGCCCCGGGCGACGAAGAGGTGCCGGGAGGAAGCGAGACCATCCTCCTGTGCGAGGACGACGACACCGTGCGGCAGCTCTGCATCGACATCCTCTCCTCGAAGGGCTATACGGTCGTCCCTGCCCGGAGCGGCACCGAGGCCCTGGATCTTGCCGAAGGCATGGAGCGCATCGATCTCCTCCTCACCGACGTCATCATGCCCGGCATGAACGGCAAGGTCCTCTCGGACAGGCTCAAGGAGAAACGGCCCTCCCTGAAGACCCTGTTCATCTCCGGGTACACCGACGACGTGATCATCCACCACGGCATCATCGAGCCGGGCATCGAGCTGCTCATGAAGCCGTTCTCCCGCTCCGCCCTCCTGCAGAGCATCCGGCGCGTCATCTGCACGCCTGTCTGAAGACCGCGCGGAGCGCATTCGCTCCCCTGTCATAATTCCCGGTTTCGTGCTAGAAGTAAGGACAGATGGGGACGGATTCACCGATCCGGCGAACAGGCCGCTGAAAGCGGGATCCCGGCATGGAGCCGTATGCCGTTCACGGCCGACTGGTGCCGGGTCGATAACATCCGTCCCCGGCCAGGAGGCCTCCATGAACGTGTACATCGACTTCGGCAAGAGGCTTCAGAAGATCCGGGAAGAGATGGCAGCCCTTGGCATCGACGTGTTCATCGGCACGAGGATCAAGAGCGTGACGTTTACGGCAGGGGCCTTCATCCCCTGGCGGAGCGCCGTCATCGTGTCCCGGGACGGCCACGCGGAGCTCGTGACCATGCTCATCGACAACGCGCGCATGCACTCCGAGTCGTGGCTCGAGACCATCACCCCGTACGCGCCCATCCCCGGCCTCGACCTCTTCGACATGGTGGTGAGCAGGATCAGGCAGCACGGCTGGGACAGGGCCTCCATCGGCGTGGAGCTCGGGCACTCGCCCCGGGGCAATTCCGGGTTCCTCTTCGCTACGGAGTACGACCTCCTGAAGGCGGCCCTTCCCGAAGCCAGGTTCGTGAACTCGCTCGCCGTCACGGACCGGGCGAGCTACGTCAAGGAGGAAGGCGAGATCCAGCTCCTCAGGCAGGCCTCTGCCATGACCGACGCGGCCATGGAGCAGGTGAGGGAATCCCTCTACGTGGGGATCTCCGAAACCGAGATCGCGGGCATCGGCGAGATGGAGCTCCGGAGGCTCGGGAGCGAATACCACTGGGCCGTGACCGGCTCGTCCGAGGTGGCGTCGGGATACCGGGCCACCTGGCCGTCTAACGGCACCACGCAGCCCACCACGAAGCTCGTGCAGAAGGGGGAGAACCTCATCGTGGACCTGCACTCGTGCCACCGGCAGTACCTGGGGGATCTCGCCCACAACTTCATCCTGGGCCAGCCGTCCACGGAGCAGCGGAAGCTGGCCGACGCGTACGTGCAGATCGTGGACACCATTCTCGCCTCGTTCAAGGCAGGGAACACCGTGGGGCAGGCCCACAGGGCCATCAGCGCGCAGATCGACGCTCTGGGCTACGCCGGGTGCGTCATCCCCTCCTTCGGCCATGGCCTGGGCGTGCTGGGCCACGAGTGGTACCCGCCCATCATCGACAACGACGAGTACCGGGACGTGGTGCTCGAAGCCAACGCGGTGGAGGTGGCCTTCCTGGCCATGAGCGTGCCCGGCGTCGCGGGCATGCGGCTCGAGTGCCCCATCCTCATCACGCCCTCGGGCGGCGAGCCCCTGTGCAGGACGCCCTTCGCCCTTACGGTGATCGATGCGTGAGCCGGGCGCGACCCGATCCAGGCTGACCGGACACAAAAAGCAGGACCGGCCGACCTTCAGGAACGGAACGTGTACGATATCGTGAGCGTCCCGTAGGACTGGTGTTTGTCCTGGGTCTCGTATTCCCTGGTCCTGGTCACGAGGGCGTAGGTGATCTTGAACCTGCCGGCGACCAGGCCGAAGCCGCCGGAGACCCGCGCGGTGAAGGGCTTCTTGTCCACGCTGTCGCTGTGCCGCATGAAGTTGCCGTCCAGCGTGACGTTCCACAGCACGGCATATCCGTCAACGGCGACGAATGCGTGGACACCGTAGCGTGGGGGCCCCTGCACGCAGCGGGGGTCGTTCCTGTCGATCGGCGCGTTGGAGTCGGTTCCCGCCCGGATGGGGAAGGTCCCGAAGTCGCTGGGAAGGTTCCATCCGAACCGGAGCTGGCCGCCCAGGTTCAGGGCGGTCAGGGCGTTTCCCACCGCACACCCCGCGTGCGGGATGACGTCGTACGAGAGGCCCCGGGGGCGATTCTGCCCCGGGAACCTCCACGCGCGCTCATAGGAGAGGTTCAGCAGGAGCTCGTCCTCGATCTGCCTTTCCCAGCCCATCGGGTAATCCGAGTTGGTCCACTCGTGCACGGCCTTCTGCATCTCCTCCGCGTACGAGTGAGGACCCACGATACCCAGGGTGATCTCCCAGGCGTTCATGACCCTGGTGTTCCTGCTGTTGAACCCGACTGCCAGGTAGGAGATCCCGGCGTACGGCCTGTCGTCGTCTTGGCCGTTCGTGCTTTTAGTATCCGTGGGGGTGTAGATGTCCTGACCTACGGACAGAGAGATCGTCTTGCGATATCCGTTCCCGTCGGTGAACGGCAGGGCGTCGATGAGGGGGATGCTCCATGACGGAAGCCGGGGGTCTTCGCGGTACTCGGCGAGGTCGGGAGAGATCCAGGTGAGCTTGATGCCGTTCGTGTAGTCGCGGTCAGAGCCGGTGTATAAGTCGTTTTCCTGGTAGAAGGTGAGCGTGCTCCCCTCGACGGGTTTCTCTTCCCGGGCGTCAAGGCCTGCGGGGATGCAGGAGAGGGCAGATGCCAGGCAGACAATGAGCAGACCCCTGAACAGCTTCGGCACACTTCACCCCCCTCGTTGCTGAGCAGGATACTACCCGCATCCGCGCTGACTGTAAAGGCTCTTGAGCCTTGTTTTCCTTCCGGTTTCCCGGCATCGGGCCTCATGATGGGCGGGATACCCGCCTCCTTATGAGGCCGATGCCTCACGCCATGAAATTCCTCACCCCGGTGAAGATGATCTGGGCGGCCAGGGCGGAGAGGACGAGGCCCGTGAGCTTGCTCAGGGTCCGCAGGCCCGTGTGGCCGATGAGCCGCTCGATGGGCGTTGCCAGGTACAGCAGCACGCCCACGCAGAGCACGGCGCCCAGGAGGGCGGCGCATCCGATGAGCCGTTCCCACGCGGAAGAGACCTCGGCCCCCATGACCAGCAGGGCGCCCGTGGTCGCAGGGCCCACCGTGATGGGGATGGCCAGCGGCACCATGGTGATGCTTCCCTCCGATCCCTTGTACGCCGCGGTCTCGCTCCCCCGCACCAGGTCGACGGCCGAAAGGAAGAGCAGCGCGCCTGCGCCCACGCGGAAGGCGTCCAGCGTGATGCCGAAGACCGAGAAGATCGTGTTGCCCAGGAAGTACAGGACAAAGCTGATGACCACGATGTCGAAGGTGAGCCACAGGGCCACCTTGCGCCGTTCGGCCTGCGTGGCTTCGCGGGTCAGCGAGAGGAACATGGTCAGCACGAAGAACGGGGTCAGCAGAAAGAACAGCTTGATCCATATGCTGATGAAGAGATGCACCGGTTCGTCCATGAGCGCTCCTTCACCCCGCGGGAGGGGGCACCACCATCCGACACCACCGCGCACGGAAAGTCAACTCATTTCCCCGGCATGGGCCGGACCGCTCCCTGCCCGAGGAGAAAAGATTGGGCCTTGCCACGGTGGAGCGCATATACTAGAGGTCAGGTCATGACACCCATAGAGCTCCTCTCCCCGGCAAGGGACCTCGAGTGCGGGAAGGCCGCTATCGACCACGGCGCGGACGCCGTGTACATCGGCGGGCCCGCCTTCGGCGCCCGGGCCCAGGCAGGCAATCCGATGCAGGACATCGAGGCCCTCGCAAAGCACGCCCACCGCTTCCGGGCAAAGGTCTACCTCACGCTCAACACCATCCTGTTCGACAACGAGCTCGACGAGGCGGCGATCATCGCCCGCCAGGCCTGGGACGCAGGGGTCGATGCGCTCATCGTCCAGGACCTCGGGCTCCTGGAGCTCGATCTGCCCCCCCTGCCGCTCATCGCCAGCACCCAGATGCACAACGCCGAGGCCGCCCGCATCCGGATCCTCGAGGAGGCGGGCTTCAAGCGGGCCATCCTGGCCCGGGAGCTCTCCCTCGATGAGATACGCGCGATCAGGGAGAGCACGGGCATCGAGCTGGAGGTCTTCGTACACGGGGCCCTGTGCGTGTGCTACAGCGGGCAGTGCTACCTGAGCGCTTCCCTCGGGAGCAGGAGCGCCAACCGGGGTACCTGCGGCCAGCCCTGCAGGCTCCCCTGGAACCTCATCGACGCGAAGGGCCGGGTGCTCGAAGAGGGCCGCCACCTCCTGAGCCTCAAGGACATGGACCGCAGCGCCTGCCTCTCCGAGCTCGTCGCCGCGGGCGTGAGGGCCTTCAAGATCGAGGGCAGGCTCAAGGACGTATCCTACGTGAAGAACGTCACCGCCTTCTATCGCACCCTGCTGGACCGGATCATCGATGCCGATCCCGGCCTTAAACGCGCGTCCAGCGGACGCACGGAGCTTTCCTTCACCCCGGACCCGCGCAAGACCTTCAGCCGCGGAGCGACCGACTACTTCCTGCACGGCGAGGCCGGCGACCTGTGGTCGCCCGACACCCCCAAGGCCATGGGCGAGGAGATGGGCACCGTGGTCACGTGCGGCCGGGACTGGTTCACCCTCGACGACGGGGCGGAGGGCATCAACGCGGGCGACGGGCTGTGCTTCCTGGACGAGAACCGCGAGCTCAGGGGCATGCAGGTGGTGAAGGTCATAGACGGGCGGGTCCAGACGCACATGGCCATCGACGGCCTGAAAAGGGGCATGAAGGTCTTCAGGAACCGCGACCACCGGTTCCTGAAGCTCCTCTCGGGAGAGACCGCCGTGCGCAGGATCGGGCTGAAGCTGAGCTTCCGGGAGACGGAAGAGGGCTTCCTCCTCGAAGGCATTGACGAAGACGGCGTCAGCGCCGAGGTCTTCTTCGAAGGGGACAAGGACCCTGCGGAAAAACCGGAAGCCGCGATGGATACCTTAAAGAAGCAGCTTTCGAAGCTCGGAGACACGACCTTCCGGCTCGACTCGCTGGACCTCGACACGTTGCCCTATTTCTTCCGCGCCTCCGAGCTCAACGGACTGAGGCGCGACCTGATCATGGTGCTCGAGGACAACCGCAGGCTCGCGCTGCCCCGAGAGACGCGGGATCCCGCGCGGGACGCATCCTTCCCCTGTCCCGAGGCCCGGCTCGACTACCGCCACAACGTGAGCAACAAGGCGGCCGCTGCGTTTTACCGGAAACGCGGCGTGACCTCCATCGAGCCTGCCTTCGAGCTCAGGCCCCCCGGCCCGGGAGCCCAGGTCATGGTCACGAAGCACTGCCTGCGCCGCTGCCTCGGCGCCTGCCTGAAGACCGGGTCGGATACGATCCTCGAGGAGCCCCTGTTCATCGAGAACGGGAAGAGACGCTTCCGCCTCGCCTTCGACTGCCGCACCTGCTGCATGCGGATCTTCATCGAACAGCCGTAAACATATACGGGTCAGGGACGGCCCGGACAGTGATGTCTGTGTGCGGCGGAGACGGGCGCCCGCTTCGGGAGGCGATGCCGCTCCTTTCCTCGTTCCGGCTCAAGGTCTGCCCGGCTCATCTCCGGGGCGAAAACGTTATGCAGTCGGCGTGATCGGCGTGCCAGCCCACCTTGATGCTGTCCGCCCCGCACTCCAGGGTTTCGTTGAACCTGCAGCTGTCCATGCGGCACGCCCCCACGCCCCCCTCGATCCTGAGGTCCTCTCGGGTCTGGCGAAAGATTTGACATTGAACATGACGATGTCCATGGGGGGGTTGAGAAATCTTGTTGCCACCTCCTCTGCATAATTATCCTTATATTTGCCGGTAAGGTTGGCCTTCAGTTCCATGAACGATATACCTCGGCGTTCAGTCCATCCAGAAACAACCTTTCCTGTTCTTTTGAACTCAATATCTGCCATCTTCTTCGGATAGCCGTTTATTTCCCGTCCGCCGATCAATGCCATGTCATTTGTTACCGGCATGGACAGGGTGAACAGACCCTCTTCATTATTGTACGCTGCAGAAACGAAAAGAGCACTTTCAAGATATGTTATGCCCATGTTCGTACTTGGGTAGTTGGCAAGCAAAACAGTTACCAGGAGTCTTGAAGCAGGTTTCAGAGGTGGAGGAAGTATACGTTCTATTATTTCCGGTCTGGTCTCATAGAAAACAAATAATGTTTCTGCCCCATAAAACTCCATGGCTTGCTTCTTCATACGGTCCATTATCCATTCCATAGATTTTACGAAACCCATAGCTCTCCTCCTTTGGCAAACCCGTTTTCACACGTGAAAAAAATCACTGTAGATGCTTATTTATTATCATTTAAAATTGAATATACAAGTGTAGTTCTCTTGGGATTGAATCCATCTGCGCTCCCAACGGAAAAAGAATTTTTCCTCGCGGCTCAGCTTATGCCCGAACAGCCGGATCACCGGGGGGAAGGTGAAGAAGCCCCTTGAAATCACCCCTCTTCCAGTGTATCTATAATCTGGTAATACCACCAGCCACCCGGGCCAGCCCCGGGGGCTGCAAGCTCAGGGGAGGGTGCGATGAAAGGCATGCTGGCGCCGCTCAAGGCCGACAGCCTCAAGGACGTGTTCATCTCGCGGTTCGAAGACCTCATTCTCACGGGCAGGCTCACCAAGGGCCAGAAGCTCCCGCCCGAGCGCGAGCTGGCGCTCCAGCTTGGCGTGAGCAGGCCCGTGGTGCACGAAGGCCTCGTCGACCTGGCCGCCAAGGGGCTCGTGACCATGAAGCCCCGGGTGGGCACCGTGGTGAACGACTACCGCACCGAGGGGTCGCTGGCCATCCTCGAGTCCCTCGTCAGGTACCGGCAGGGCAACCTCGAGCCCGAGCTCCTGAAAGGCCTGCTCGACACCAGAAAACTCGTGGAGACCGAGACCGCCCGCCTCGCCAGCCTCAACCGCACCGAAGAGCAGGCGGAGAAGTTCCGCGAGATCCTCGGGCAGGAGAATTCGGCCAGGGACTCCGACATCGAGGGGGTCACGCGGCTCGACTTCGAGTTCCACCACCTCGTCGCGCTGGCCTCGGGCAACCCCGTGTACCCCCTGCTCCTGAACTCGTTCAAGCCCGTGTACACGGCCATGACCGCCATCTTCTTCTCCGACCACAAGGTGCGTCCCCTGACGCTTCGGCTCCACGGCCGGCTGACGGACGCCATCGCGGGCAGGGACCCCGAAGGGGCGGTGAAGACCATGGCCGAAGTGCTTGCCCACGGGGATGAGCACCTGATAAGAATGGTTGCGGACCAGAGAGGAGGAAGGCCATGAACACTGCGGAAAAGCCATTGGAAGCCAGGCCGATCAAGGAGCCCAGGAACCTTTCGCCGCGGATCAGGTGGCTGAGGGACTACTACTTCAAGGGCGAGGAGCGGGCCTGGAACAACGAGTTCACGGCCTGGACCACGGGCACGCCCTGGGACATCATCTTCGACGAGTTCACCTTCTACATCGTGCCCGAGACGTACGCCTTCCTCCAGACCTTCCGGTCCTCCTTCCAGCAGGCGGCCCGCCCCGTGGAGCTCCACCACGATTTCTGGAAGTGGAGCCTGCCAGAGCGCAAGGCCTGGTTCATCAAGGAGGTCATGCTCAACTATGTGCCCCAGGAGCTCCTGCCCGGAGACCTCATCGCGGGCGGGCGCTTCAACGTGCAGACCTCCACGTGCTGGACCGAGAAGGAGGCGCGGGAGCGCGACAAGCTCATCTGCGGCAAGGACGGTGCGCGCGCCGCCATGAAGTGGTTCCACGACCACGGCTACGGCAACGCGGGCGCCACCTCGGGCCACCTCATCCCGGGCTACGACCGGGTCCTGAAGATCGGCTGGAAGGGCATCTACGAAGACCTCAGGTCGCGCTACGAGTCTTTGAGCAGCAAGCTCAAGAAGGGCAGGAAGGGCGCGCAGCTCAGGGCCATGATGACCGCCGCCACCATGGCCAAGGACCTGGCCTGGCGCTACGCGAGGCTCTGCGAGCGCCTGGCCGAGGAGGAGCCGGACACGCGCCGCGAAGGCGAGCTCAAGGATATGGCGAAGGTCCTCAAGCGGGTCCCCTGGGAGCCGGCCCGGACCTTCTGGGAGGCGTGCCAGTCCCTGTGGATCACCCACATGCTCGTCATGAGCGACGAGAACTACCCCGGCCCGGGCGTGTCCTTCGGCCGCATCGACCAGTACCTGCTCCCCTACTGGGAGCGCTCCCTGAAAGAAGGCATGGACCGGGAGTTCGGCAAGGAGATCATGAAGTGCTTCTGGATCCACTGCAACACGGCCTACGACGCCATGATCCGCGTGGGCGGCAACCAGGGCATCACCTCGGGCTACGGCCAGCTCATCACGCTCTCCGGCATGGGGCCGGACGGGCAGGACATGACCAACGACCTGACCTACGCCATGCTGGAGGTCATCGACGAGCTCTCGCCCATCCTGGAGCCGAAGCCCAACGTCAGGCTCCACCGGGGCAGCCCGGAGAAGCTCCTGGACAAGCTCGTCGAGATGATCTCCACGAGCCAGGGCTCGCCCTTTCTCATCAATTTCGACGAGCGGTCCATGGCGGGCATGATGGTCCAGGCCAGGAAGGGGAACGTGGAGCACCTCATCAGCGAGGAGAACGTGTGGGACTACGCGCCGGTGGGCTGCCTGGAGAACACCATGCAGGGCAACGACCGCTCCGGCACGGTGGACAGCAACCTCAACCTCTTCAAGGCCGTGGAGCTCGCCCTGAACGACGGGCGCGACTTCTTCGACTTCACGGACCCAATCACCGGCAAGGTCGAGAAGGTCAGGCAGGCGGGCCCGGGCACCGGGAGCCCCTCGAGCTTCAGGAAGTGGGAGGCGTTCTGGAAGGCCTACCGGGAGCAGACCCGCTTCATAGTCAGGGAGTGCGTGAAGCTCTACGAGAAGTCCGAGTCGGTGAGGGCGAGGTTCAGCCCCACCCCCTACCTGTCCTGCCTGGTGAAGGGCTGCGCCGAGAAGGCCCTCGACATCACCGAGGGCGGCGCCGAGCTCTCCTTCGTCACGGTGGAGGCCGTGACCTTCGCCACCACCGTGGACAGCCTGCTGGCCATCAAGTACCTCGTGTTCGACCAGAAGGAGTGCTCGCTGGAGACCCTCGTGAAGGCGCTGAAGGCCAACTGGAAAGGGTACGAGACGCTCCGGGCAAAGTCGGTGTACAGGGCGCCCAAGTACGGCCGGGACGACGACGAGGCGGACCGGATGGCTTCCTCGGTCATGAAGCTCTGGTGCGAGGAGGTGTGGAAGCACCGGACGAAATCCACGAACCGCCAGTTCAGGCCGGGCATGCTCTCGTGGAACTACTGGGTGAGCGACGGGTTCATCCTGCCCGCCAGCCCTGACGGCCGCCCCAAGGGCAGGTTCCTGTCGAACGCCATCTGCCCGGTGAGCGGGGCCGACATCAACGGGCCCACCGCGAACATGAACTCCGTGGGCAAGGCCTTGGGGGGCAAGGTCAAGGAGGGCATGGGCGACTGGAAGGAGTTTCTCAACAGCCTGCCCAACGGGGCGAGCCACACCATCTCCCTGAGCCCGGCCATGCTGAAGAACCCGGAGCAGAAGGCCAAGTTCAAGGCCTTCCTCAGGGGCGCGGTGGAGAGCGGGGGCACCTCGCTCCAGATCAACATGCTCGATGCGGCCATGCTCAGGGACGCCCAGGAGAGGCCGGAGGAGTACCGCTCGCTCCTGGTGCGCATCACGGGCTACAACGCCTACTTCACCGCCATCGGAAGCGAGCTCCAGGAAGAGGTGATTGCGAGGATCTGCCATGAGTCCCTCTAGCGCCGCGAAGCAGAAGGGCACGGCCTTCCCCCGGGGCACCATCCTGAGGATACAGCGGATGTCCACCGAGGACGGCCCGGGCATCAGGAGCACGGTCTTCTTCAAGGGCTGTTCGCTCAGGTGCGTGTGGTGCCACAACCCCGAGAGCATCTCCATGAAGCCCGAGGTCCACTGGGTTCAGAACCGCTGCGTGGGCTGCCTGCTGTGCGTGCCGGCCTGCCCCGAGCAGGCGCTCGCCTGCGAGGAGGGAGGGATAACCATCGACCGGACGAAGTGCACGGGCTGCCTGTCCTGCACCGAGGACTGTCCCTCGACGGCCATGGAGGCCTACGGCAGGGCGCGCACCGTGGACGAGGTCGTGCGGGAGGTGCTCAAGGACCGGGTCTACTACGAGAAGTCCGGAGGAGGCGTGACGCTCTCGGGCGGCGAGCCCACGCTCCAGGACGTGTTCGCCCGGGCACTGCTCAAGGAGCTCAAGGAGCAGGGCATCCACACGGCTCTCGACACCTGCGGCCAGTGCGGGTGGGAAAACCTCGAGGGCCTGCTGCCGTACACGGACCTCGTGCTCTACGACGTCAAGGAGATCGCGCCGGAGCCCCACCGGGAGCACACGGGCGCGAGCAGCACGCTCATCCTCGAGAACCTGCTGAAGCTCGCTGCCCACATGGAGCGCTTCCACGCGCCCAGGGAGCTCTGGATCCGCACGCCCGTCATCCCGGGCCACACCGCCGACCCGGTGAACATCCGGGCCATCGGCACCTTCATCCGGGAGAAGCTCATCGACCGGGTGAGCAGGTGGGACCTGTGCGCCTTCAACAACCTGTGCAGCCACAAGTACGAGGGCCTGAACCGCCCGTGGCCCCTGAAGGACCTCGGCCTCGTCACCTCGGATGAGATGGACAAGCTCGTCTCCGTGGGCCGCAGGGTGCTCGAGATGCCGGGGATCGTGCACGCGGGAGGTCCCCTGCGCACGGGGGCGCCGGAGGAGCGGAGGCTCAGCCTCATCGACGGCGGGAAACGGTAGAGGAGGGACACATGGCCAGGATAAAAGAGATGCTGACGAGCTTCGACGCTGACGACCTGAAGGAATTCGAGCCCGAGGCCAAGGTGGGCCTCATCGCCACTGTGAACCCGGAGGGGCTCCCCCACATCACGCTCATCACCGCGCTCCAGGCAAAGACGCCGGAGAAGCTCATCTGGGGCCAGTTCACCGAGGGCATGAGCAAGAAGCACGTGAAGTCGAACCCCAAGACCGGGTTCCTCATCATGACCATGGACCGGAGCCTGTGGCGGGGCAAGGCGCTGTGGACCCACGAAGCGAGGAAGGGCGAGGACTACGCCATGTTCAACAACAAGCCCATGTTCCGCTACAACTCCTACTGCGGCATCCACACGGTGCACTACATGGACCTCGTGGGGACCTACGGGCGCGAGGGCCTGCCCATGGGGAGGATCGTGCTGTCGCTGCTGCTCACGAAGCTGGCCAAGTCACGTGCAAAGGGGACAAGCGAGGGACGCATCCTGAAGCCTTGGGCGGAAGGGCTGTTCAACCGAACGGTCACGATAAAATTCCTCTCGTACGTGGACACGGACGGCTTCCCGGTGATCGTCCCGCTCATCCAGTGCCAGGCCCCGGACTCCACGCGGCTCGTGTTCTCGCCCCACGCGTACCGCCGCGAGCTCGACAACCTGAAGCCCGGCATGAGCGCCGCGGTGTTCGGGCTCACCCTCGACATGGAGGACGTCCTCGTCCGGGGCGTGTTCAGGGGCTTCGAGCGCCACCGGGCCGCGAAGCTCGGGGTGGTCGACCTCACCTGGGTGTACAACTCCATGCCCCCCATACCCGGGCAGATCTACCCGGAAACCGATCTGAAGCCGGTGGTGAATTTCTAGCCGGCACCTAAGGGATCTGCATCGAGGCCGCCGGGGCGCGTCCTGCCCAGGCGTCACCGGCCATCCCCCTCCGGCAGGTAGTCCTCCCGGACAGGGGAGAACACCTCGATGGCCAGGGAGTCCTCCAGGATCTGGGCGCTGTGGTCCACGTTGCCCGGGATGCACCAGCAGTCGCCGGGCCCGGCCTCATGGGTCTCCCGGCCGATGGTGAGCCTGATCCTGCCCTTCACGAGGTAGCCCGTCTGCTCGTGGGGATGGGAGTGGGCGGGCAGCGTGCTGCCCCCTTCCAGGATGAACTGCGTGAACAGGGTCCTGTCCCCGTATGCCAGCGTCTTGAGCCTGATGCCCGGCAGCACCTGCCTGTACCCGTCATCATCTGCCCTGTAGAACACCACGGTCTCCTTTCATCCGTCATCCTCGCCTATTATCCAGAGAACACCCCCTGCGCGCAACCAGGAAAGACGAGGCTCCCGGCCCGCCGCCTTCAGCGTCGGGGCTGGGTTCACCCCGGCCCGGATCAGTCCAGGTCCCACCCCTCGGCCGCCCGCCTCAGGGAATCGATGTCGATCTTCTTCATCTGGAGCATGGCCTTCATGGCCCTTCTCGCCTTGATTGGATCGGGATCGCCCAGCAGCTCATCGAGGATCCCGGGGACAATCTGCCACGACAGGCCGTACCTGTCCTTCAGCCACCCGCACTGCTGGGCCTGCGGGTCTCCGCCTTCGGACAGCTTGTCCCAGTAATAGTCCACCTCTTCCTGGGAGTCGCAGCTGACCACGAACGACACCGCCTCGGAGAACGTGAACAGGGGCCCTCCGTTCAGCGCGACGAAGTCCTGCCCCTCGAGCTGGAACGCGACCGTCATCACCGACCCTTCCGGCATGCCGGAGGCCTGCGCGCCTTCCTTTCCATAGCGGGTGACTGCCAGTATCCGGGAATCCCTGAAGATGGAGGTGTAGAAGCCCGCCGCCTCTTCGGCCTGACGGTCGAACCACAGGAAGGGGGTGATCTTTCGGGCGCTGCCCTGCATGGCGTCTCTCCTTCGCATCGGCATGGCGTGCCGGCGGTGCGGCAGACCGCGCCGGTCGGTAGTAGCCGGTCAGCTCCCTGACCAGCCACTACTCTATATATCCCCTGTCCCGGATATCTCCAGGGGCAGCCCCCTTACCGTGCTGTCCTGAGATGCCTGGCCCCCCGGTACAGGAACACCACTCCCGCCATGCTCATCAGGTGGCAGAGCGCGATTATCGAAGACTGGATCGGAGAGTACAACACCGAGCGCCCCCGCCAAGAGCTCGGCTATCTCTCCCCGGTCGAGTACAAACAGACATTAGCCGCGTAATTGGTATTGATTGTCGGAGGTCATTGCACCAGGGCGTATGCGCCCCGTGCGCCTCAGGGCCCGACGCTTCAGTCCGTGATCCTGAACATCCTCACGGCGTCGAGGAGCTCGTCCGCGGATACGTGCATGTTCGTGGCGCTGCCCGCCAGCTCCTCCACCATGGCCGCGTTGCTCTGGGTGGCCGAGTCGACCTGGGTCACGGCCCGGTTCAGCTCGTCGATGCCCGTGGACTGCTCCGCGGCCGCGGCCGCGATCTCCTCCATGGACTGGGACAGCTCGGTGGTGGTGGCAGCGATCTCCTCCATGGCTCCGGCCACCCGGGTCACGAGCTCACTGCCTGCATCCACCTTGCCCACCGTGGCCTCGATGAGGTCCTTGATCTCCCGCGAGGCGTCGGCGCTCCGCTGCGCCAGGGCACGCACCTCCTGGGCCACCACCGCGAACCCCTTCCCGTGCTCCCCGGCCCGGGCCGCCTCCACCGCCGCGTTCAGGGCGAGCAGGTTCGTCTGGAAGGCCACCTGGTTCACCGTATCCGTGATCTCGCGGATCTGAGCCGCGGCTTTCGTGATCTCCTCCATGGCCTGCGACATCTGCCTCGACAGTTCCACGTTCTCACCCACCAGCCGGGTCGCCCCGGCGGCCTTGTACCGTCCGTCGTTTGCGCTCAAGGCCGAGGCCTTGATGGATGACGACATCTCCTCGATGGTCGCGGCGATCTCCTCGACGCTCGCCGCCTGCTCGGTCGCGCTCTGGGACACCTGCTCGGAGGTGCTCTGCACCTCGCGGCTGGCCACGGCCACCTCGTCGGCATTGGTCCGCACCCGCTGCACGACCTGCTCGAGCTTGCCCGCCATGGCCTGCATGGCCCGCGCCAGCTGGCCGATCTCGTCCTTCTTGTCCACCTCGATCCGGGCCGTCAGGTCGCCGTTGCTCACCGCAGTGACGAAGTCGACGCTCTTTCGCATGTCGCGGGATATGGCCCTCGCGATGAGCAGGCCTATGGCGAGGCCCCCCGACAGGACCGCCAGGGCGAGCAGGAAGAAGAGCCTCTTGAGGCCGTGGATTTTGTCGAAGATGATCTTGGGACGGTGCGTCCGACCGTATTCCGACAGCTTTATGAGCTCGTCGCTCTTCGTGATGTAGGACCTGAAGAGGTCAGCCTGGGCCGACTGGTCGCCGCCCGCCTCGATGAACCGCTTGGCCGTGGCGGAAGACTCGTCCATCATTTTGATGGCATGATCCAGATCCCTGATGCTCTCCTCCAGCGTAAGCTTTTTCCTGAGAGACTCGGCGTCCCTGTGAAAGTCGCCCAGATGCCTGTCGATCCGGACGATGGCATCGGCATCCCGGTCGATCTGGAAATCCCTGACCGTCATCCTCACGCCCACGACGCTGAAATAGAGGTTGTCGTTCTCCAGCAGGGCGTACGAGACGATTTCCGAAATGCCGATGAGCTTGAAGATGAGAAGCTGCACCAGCAGAGCCAGCACGATGGCCAGTCCGAACCCGCTGCCGATCTTCGTCATGATGCTCAAGTTCCTGAACCACTGCATAGAGGCGCTCCTTTTCTCAGGTGTGGGTATCTCTCAAGCAACTCATCGGAAGGTTTCTGCCCGTGCGATAAGGGTTTTCGGAAAGGCATGGACAATCGCCCAGGTATGCGTGCATGGCAGAATAAAGCACACTTCCCGTTCACTGACCGCATGCGTCCCGGCCTTCTCTTTGCCGGTTGATGGCAGGGCTTGGAAGCGGCCCGCCGATTACTGCACGCTCTTGCGGACCTCTTCGGCTGCGGCGTTCAGGTCTTCGTCACCCAGGCCCGGGAGACCGGCCGCCGGGGGCCAGCCCAGGAGGAAGGATGGAATCCGGGCGCCTTACCCGAGGGCTTCCCTGCAGACCGCACGGAAGGGCTTGAGCTCACGGAAATCCATGACCGTGGACATGGCGAGGTTCTCGGCCTCGATGCCGATCTCCCGGGCAGCGGCCACGGGGTTCAGGCCGCCCAGCATCACCATGCCCACCTTGTTGACGTCCACCGGGACCTGGCACACGGGCTCGCCCATCCTGCCTATGGAGAGCACGCCCCGGATGCCCGCCCTGGCGAGGGCCTCGGTGACCTCCATCACGCTGTCGCGGCAGATGCCGGTGACCTCGCGGAAGTTCGCGAGGATCTTGCCCTCGCCCCGGACCATGGCGTCCCTCACCGAGGTCATCTTGGCGCTGATGAAGGCTTCCGAGGGATCGAGCGAGGTGCCGGAGTAGTGGATGAGCTCCACGAAGCGGATGGGCCTCTTGTCCTGGACCTGGAGTATGCCGCCGAACTTCGAGTCCATGGGGACGCCCTGCTTGAGGAGCACGCCGTTGAGCACGATGGAGCACACCGTGGCGATGCCCACCTGGCCCTCGGGCACGTGCACGTCGCCCATGAAGCTGCCGGGCCTTCCCACGCTCACCAGATCGCTGATGCACAGCCCTTCCTGGAAGGTCTGCTTCATGGCGTACAGGGCCTCCGGAAAGATCTTCTCCGGGAAGATGGAGATGTTCACCGGCAGCAGGCCTTGAAGGGTGCGGAGGTCGAAGGTGGTACGGTACGAGAGGATCTCTATCCGGGAGATGGTGTAGCCGACCTTGTCCTGAACCCGGGCGTTGCGCAGTTCCTCGACGCCCTTGGGCGTGATGACCCTGCCGTCCCTCCTGCCCACGAGGTCCGTGAGCCCTTTCTCGTCCATGTACTGGAGGTGGTACCGCACGGCCCGCTCGGACAGCGAGATCCCGTAGTCCTTCATCTTCCTGGCGATGATCCGCGCTCCCAGGGGCTGGCCCGCCTGGTTGAGGATCCTCAGGATGATCATGCTCTTGCGCTCCAGCTCTTCATAGGTAAACATACGCATCCCCCGCCAAAGGCCTCGGGCCCTTTCCGTAACGCCATACGTTCATTCCCCCTTTCCTGTCAACCCTCCAGGGGCTCCCGCAGGCAGGGGCGCCTTGACAGATGTTTTGCACAGGCTTTGAGGTTGTTTCACACACACTTCTTCCAGCCTGTGATACCCTCGGCCTGTCCTGAAGAGCATTCATTGAGAATATGTGATGGAAAGGCATTTTGTATTCTGGAGCCGCTCGTGTGAGCCAGGTGAAAGGAGGGGATCATGAAGGTGCTGTTCCTGTATCCGGAGATTCCTGACACGTTCTGGAGCTTCAAGCACGCCCTGAAATTCGTTTCGAAAAAGGCGGCGTTCCCGCCTTTGGGCCTGCTCACGGTCGCGTCCATGATGCCCGGGGGGTGGGAGAAGCGCCTCGTGGACATGAACGTCCGGAAGCTCAAGGACGCCGACATCCTCTGGGCCGACTACGTGTGCATCAGCGCCATGCACGTCCAGAAGGAGTCGGTCATGAAGGTCATTGCCCGCTGCAAGGCCCTGGGCGCGAAGATCATCGCGGGCGGCCCCTACTTCACCACCTCCCCCGACCTGTTCGACGACGTGGACCACCTCGTCCCGGGCGAGGCGGAGCTGGTGCTGCCCGAGCTCGTCGCGGACCTCGTCAGGGGGGAGGCCAGGCGCATCTACGCTCCCCGGCCCGGACCGAACCTCTGCCTTACCCCGGTCCCCCAGTGGGACCTCATCGACCTGAAGGACTACGACTCCATGCTCGTGCAGTTCTCCCGGGGCTGCCCCTTCGACTGCGAGTTCTGCGACATCGTGCTCCTGAACGGCAGGCGCCAGAGGACGAAGTCGCCCGGCCAGTTCATCGCCGAGCTCGACTCCCTGTACCGCCACGGCTGGCGGGGCTCGGTCTTCGTGGTGGACGACAACTTCATCGGTTCCAAGGCCAAGGTCAAGGAGATGCTCCGGGAGCTCAAGGTGTGGATGGAGCTCCACGGCAGGCCCTTCCACTTCTTCACCGAGGCCTCGGTGAACCTCGCGGAGGACCGGGAGCTCATGACGCTCATGGCCGAGGCAGGGTTCAACAAGGTCTTCGTGGGCATCGAGACTCCCAACCTCGAGAGCCTGAAGGAGACGAACAAGCAGCAGAACCTGAAAAACGACCTGCTCGAGGCGGTGAAGACCATCCAACGCAGCGGCATGGAGGTCATGGGCGGTTTCATCCTGGGCTTCGACCACGACACGGAATCGGTCTTCCAGCGCCAGATCGACTTCATCCAGTCCAGCGGCATCACCATGGCCATGGTGGGCCTGCTCACCGCCCTGCCCGGGACGAAGCTCTGGAAGCGCCTGGGCACCGAGGGCAGGCTCATCGGCGAGAGCAGCGGCAACAACACCTCTCTGTCCATCAACTTCGTCCCGGCCATGGACGTGGGCAACCTCCTCGAGGGCTACCGCAGGGTGGTGGAGACCATCTACTCCCCCGAGGGCTACTACCACAGGTGCGTCACCTTCCTGAAGGGCTACCGCCAGAAGACGGTTTCGAAGATCAGCCTCCCGGGGGTGCTCGCCTTCTTCAGGAGCGCGTGGCGCATGGGCATCAGGAACGACGAGGGCTTCCGCCCCTGGTTCTGGAAGCTCCTCCTCCAGAGCCTCGTCATCAACCCGAAGACCTTCGGTGAGGCGGTGAGGCTCATGATCGTGGGCATGCATTTCCGCAAGTCCCTGTGCACGAAGGCAGACCCTGTCCTGAAAGAGTCCGCGCCCTGGGCCGGTCCTCCGGAAGGGCTCGAGCCGCAGCCCTTCACCCGGGAGGGTCAGCAGGCGCACCCGGGGTAGGCCATGGTCCGGAGAGGATGATCGACCCGGCACCTGCTGCCGTGAAAGATATACGGCTCCATGTTGGGATCATCGCATTCCACCAGGGTGGCTCACAGTTTCTCCCCATCTTCATCGGGGTCGGGGTCGGTATCGGTATCGGGGTCGAAAGGAGTTTATCGGGATCGACCCAGACCCCGAACGCAGTGCTCTGCTCCGGGAACGACACCCCTTTCACCCCGCCCTTTTCCTGCATGTTCAATTGATATATGATACCCATCAGATTGCTGCTGAAGCCCTGCGCTCCGAAGCGCACGGGCATTTCATGACGTATCGGGGAGGATGGCATGATCGCGTTTCCCGGGCCCGCAGGGGAGAAAACCGTTTACAACCGGGGCAAAAGAGACATATGAGAGTGCTTCAGGGAGGGGGCTAGCGATGCAGTGGGAGATCATATACGGAAAGAACCCGGTCGTGGAAGCCCTTGCCGCGGGCAGGCGCACGGTCTACGAGATCATGACGGCCAGGCAGAGCCTCGACGAGATCGCCGGCTGTGCGGGCAAGATCCCGGTCCAGACCCTGTCCAGGCGGGAGCTCGACAAGATCGCCAGGACCGAGTTCCACCAGGGCATCATCGCCAAGGTCTCCCCCTACCAGTACGAGCCGCTCGCGTCCGTGCTGGACAGGGGCGCCGTGGTGCTCCTCGACTCCGTGGAAGATCCTCAGAATACCGGCTCCATCATCCGCACCGCGTACGCGCTGGCGGACGCGGGGATCATCATCCCCGAGGACCGGGCCGCCCAGATCACGCCGGCCGTGGTCAAGGCGTCGGCCGGGGCTGCGGAGCACGCCGCCGTCGCCCGGGTGAAGAACCTGAGGAACGCGTGCAAGGAGCTCAAGAAGAACGGCTTCTGGATCATCGGCCTCGACGCCCGGGGGGAGGTGTCCGTAACCGAGGTCCCTGCGTACGACAAGGTGGCCCTCCTGCTCGGCGGCGAGGACAGCGGGATCCGGTACGGGCTCGAGAAGGAGGCCGACGTCATGGCGCGCATCCCCATGAGGGGCTCGTTCAACTCGCTCAACGTTTCCCAGAGCGCCACGATAGCGCTCTACGAGCTCGTGGTCAGAAGGGCGGCACCCGCCCGTTGAGGGCGTTCACTCCTTGAAGGGAGAGGGGATTCATTATGGCAGGAAGAGAACCTTCGTACGACATCATGGGGGTGGCCGGATGCCTGAGCTATTCCCGGGGACAGGTCCGTGAGGAGGGCCAGGACGTCTGCTCCGAGGAGATCGTCGTCATCTCCCTGAACGGACGGCCCATCACCAGCCAGGTGGCCACCCCGTCGCAGCTCGAGGAGCTGGGCGCGGGCTTCGTCATCAGCCAGGGCCTGGCGCGCTCGGTGGAGAGGGTATCGGTCGACGGCCTCACGGTCAACGTCGAGGCGGACCGGGAGGCCGCGCCGCTGCGCTCCTTCGTCGAGTCCAGCGGAGGCACCGCGAGCGACGCCCTCATGCGCAGGGTGGAGAGCGACCTCGTCATCACGCCGGACGAGGTCTTCGCCGTGGTCTCGGCCATCGTGTCCGACCTGTGGGAGAAGACCGGCGGGGCACACTGCTCGGTGCTGTATTCGGAGGGCAGGGTCATCGTGAAGAGCACCGACATCGGCAGGCACAACACCGTGGACAAGGTCATCGGGCATGCGGTGCTCTCCGGCATCGACCTCTCACGGTGCGTGCTGGGATGCACCGGCAGGCAGCCCCTGGGGATGGTCACCAAGGCGGCCAACGCGGGCATCCCCATCGTGGCCAGCAAGGCGGCCACCACGACCAGGGGGGTCGAGCAGGCGGACCGGGCAGGCATCACCCTCGTGTGCCGCGTCAAGGAAGGGGGCTTCTCCGTCTACAGCCACCCCCACCGCATCGCGGGATTGACGCCGTGAAGGACCTCGATCTCCTGAAGCGCTACTTCGCAAGGGACGCCTTTGCCCGGGCGTGCGGCATCGAGATCACGGAGGCCTCGGACGGACGCGCGTCCGCCATGGTGAAGATCACGGACACCCACCTGAACGGGATCGGGCTCGTCCACGGCGGACTCGTCTACACCCTGGCCGACATGGCCTTTGCCGCCGCCGTCCACACCAGGGGCAGGGTGGCGGTTTCCGTCAACGCCTCCATCACCTACATCAAGGCCGCCCGGGGCGATACCCTGAGGGCGGAGGCGGTGGAGGTCTCCCGGAGTGGCAGGCTCGCTTCCTACACGGTGAACATCCTCGACGCCTCCGGCGAGGTCGTGGCACTGCTCCAGGGCCTTGCCTACGTGAAGGACGAGAAGCTCTCATAACGTCTGCCCCTTACCCCACAGAGGGACTGGCTTATGTTCTCCCTGTGTCCGGAAGCCAGGGAAGCACCCGATGGAACACCCTCCATTCGGGGTCGGCGTCGGTATCGGGGTCGAAAAAAATATCGATACCGATACCGACCCCGATGAAGGCGAAGAAAAACCTTAACCCTGCAGGGAAGCTGCAGGGAATCCTTCAACAGAAGAAAGGGCATGATGAGGAAGCTGGCGTTCATCACGGGCATCGTCCTTCTGCTCCTCGCGAACGCCACGGGCGCCTTCGGCCAGGGGGCCGCCCTTACGCGGGTGGACAGCGGCGGGGTTTCGATCTACTTCCCTGCGGGCGAGGAGGCCATCGCCGGCCGCCTCCTGGAGAAGACCCCCGGCATCCTGTCGTTCCTGGAGGGCAGGGGCCTGCCCGTGACCACGCCTTTGCACGTGGTGCTGGACGGCGAGTACGACGGTCCGGACGTCATCGTGCGCATGATCCCCCACCGGGAGATCCGCATCCCCGTCAAGGCGCCGGGCGTGCTGGAGGAAGGCTGGCTCGAGGCAGATCCGTGGGCCTATTTCCTCTTCCGGGGCATGTGCCTCCAGGGGATCTACTCCCTGCGCCAGGGCCTGCCGGAGATGGCCCGCCGGGTGTTCGGGGAGGTGGTGACGCCGAACGCGATCATGCCGCCGTGGGTCTTCGAAGGGGTGTGCAGGATCCTGTACTCCTCGTGGTCCGGGGCGCCGATGATCGACCCATACAGCGGCGCCGTCTTCAGAACCTCCGTCCCGAAGGACCTCTCCCTGGTGAGCAACCACCCCGGTGCGTGGCCCGGATACCACACGGGCAGGATCTGCGGCATTCCCTTCGTGTCCTGGGTGCATGACCGGTACGGGTGGGAAGGGATCAGGAAGTTCCTGCTCGTCCACGGCGGCGGGATCGTGCCCATCGAGATCGACCTCAAGGCGCGGGAGGTCTTCGGGAAGTCGTGGTCGGCCCTGTGGGAGGAGTTCGTCCAGGAGAGGCCGCAGGCCTCGGCCGGCCCCTCCGGCATGCTCATCGAGGGCTGGTGGCCCGATCCCTTCGTCTACTGGAACACCTCGGGCGTATTCCCCGGCAGAAAGGGCGTGGAGCTTCGCGGCAGGTATGGATGCCTCGACCCGCAGGGCGTGCTGTGGCTCTCGGAGTATGACGATCAGGGCGCCTTAAGGATCGTCGGCCACGGGAACGGCATCACGGCCGAGGGGAGGGACCGGCACGTCTGGGACTCGTCGCCCGGGTACGTGGCGGTGACCCGGAAGGGCTCCCGGCCGCACCTGGCCTTCCTCGAGCTCGAGGACCGCTCCCCCCTTGCCCGGGTGCGCATCGTGAGGACGGTCCCCGCCCCTGCCGGCGTTACCCAGCTCTCCGGGCCGGTGATGAGCGCCACAGGCCTCGTGGCCGTGGCCGGCAGCACCGGGGGGAACTGGGACATCTGGGTGTTCGGCAAGGGCTGGGAGCGGGTCACCACGCACCCGGGGGTCGAGATGGACCCCTCGTGGCACGGCGACGATCTCGTGTTCTCGTCGAACAGCACCGGCTCCTTCCAGATCCACGACCGGACCATGGCGCCCCTGACCAGCGAGCCTCTGGCGGCCACCCTCCCCCGGGGCAGGTCCTACCTCGGCCTCACCCCCTCCGGGTGGACCCCCAAAGCCCTGGAGGTCCAGCCTTCGAGAGCGCCCGGGCAGGCCTCTCCCTCCGGGCCGGCGCCCAAGGACGGGGAGCCAGGGAAGACGCCCAGGCTCGATGCGCAGCCCTACTCCCCCCTGGGCAGCGTCTGGCCCAACTTCATCGCGCCCGACCTCTACGTGGGGCCTTCGGACGTGCAGGCGGGCCTCGTCACCTGGGGAAGGGACGTGAGCGGGGACTATGCGCTCAGGGCAGGGGCCAGGTACTCCTTCAACCTCGACCACCTCTCCCTCCAGGCCAGCGCCCAGATCAGGGACCTCGGCCTGTCATATGCCCGCTACCCGATTTCCTACGACCCTGAGAACGCCCTCCCCACCGAGGAGTCCCGCAGCGAGGCGGGCATCTCGGTGAGGCCCTTCGGGCTCGGATGGGTCACGCTGGGCATCACCCGGCAGGACTACGAGCCCCTCGAAGACTGGGGGCAGGAGGGCGACGACCTCTGGGTGGAGGCGTCGCTCACGGGAAGGGTCGGACCGCTCACCCCGAGCCTCACCCTCGAGAACCATTCAGGGGGCCTGAGGTCGGCCTTCGGCGGACTCTCCTTCGTGGCGGGCAGGGAGATCACCATTGTAACCCGTATCCAGGCGGGAATGAGCTGGGGGAACGCGACCCCTGGCCACGGCACGTTCCGCGTGGGCGGGGACGTGGGCGAGGGCTACTTCACCCGGAGGCCGTCACGGCTCTTCCCCCTGCGGGGGTTCTCCCCCAACGTCCTCGAGAGCGACCGGGCGGTCACGGCCAGCGCCGAGGCGCTCTTCCCCCTGGCGGACCTCCAGCTTGGCCACAAGACGCTGCCTCTGTTCTTCCACCGGCTCTCCCTGGGCACCTTCGTGGACGCCGGGTTCTGCACGGACGCCATCACCCGGGACCAGCTCCTTGCCGGGGCGGGGTTCGAGATCCTCACCTCCATGGAGGTGGCGTGGGGGAACTTCTCGGTCTTCAAGATCGGCATCGCCTGGCCCGTGGCCCAGCCGGACGGCCTGGACGAGGAGGGCCCGGTCATGGTGCTCCAGATCGGAAAACCCCTGTAGGTCGGAACTGTTAAGAATCTCGACAGGCCTCCCGCTGTCTGGTACTAAGGAAATACAGGCCAGGCTATGGAGTTGTTGATCTTTTCGCTCACGGCGCTCATCAGCTTCCTGGGGGGCACGGTCATTCTCACCAGGAGCAGGGCGAGGTACGGGCGCACCGTTGCAGCCGGCCTCCTGTTCCTCTCCCTGATGGAGGCGTTCTACGGGGTCTTCCTGATCACCGGGTCCCTGACCTCCCTCACGGCCGCATCCTTTTTCGAGGTCGCCTGCACCGCCGCCATCCTCCTCTCGGTCACCTCCATGGAGGCGAACCTGGCAAAGAATGCCCTCCTCCTGCGCAGGGAGCGCTCGCTGCTCATCCTGGGCTGCGCGCTCTACGGGCTGCTGGCCGCCCTCTTCCCCGGGGGTGTGCTCGTGGCGGGCGAGGAGGGGGACATCCTCCTGGGCTGGATCATGAAGGTGCAGTCCATGGGTGTGCTCTTCAACGCGGTTGCCTTCATGTGGATCATGGAGAACATCATGCGCTCGAGCACCGAAGGCCAGAAGCGCATCATGAAATACCCGGCACTGGGCATCATCGCCCTGGGCGCAGCCTTCGTGCTCATGACCGTGGACCGCCTGAGCACCGTCCGGGTCAGCCAGGACATGCTCCTGCTGTGCACGCTCATCTACCTCGTGGGCATCTCCTTCGTCATCTTCTTCTCCATCAGGTTCAAGCTCTTCGAGATGGACATCTTCGTGTCCCGGTACGTGGTGTACCACTCCGCGACCCTGCTCATCATCGGGGCCTACCTCATCGTCATGGGGCTGCTCATCCTCGGGGTCCAGCGCCTCGGCCTGGAGCTTCCCTACGTGTGGACGGGGTTCCTGTTGTTCGTCGTGCTCTTCGCCCTGGCCTTCCTCATCGTGTCAAAGGAAGCCAAGGCCCGCCTGCGGTTCTTCATCAACACCCACTTCTTCGCCAACAAGTACGACTACCGCAGGGAATGGGGAGAGCTGAGCGGGTACCTGTCCATCGCATTCAACGAAAAGCAGATCATCCATGTGACCGCCCAGGTCATCTTCGACAGCATGTACATCAGCGAGCTGGGCATCTGGATCAAGGACGGCCCTGCATTCAGGTGCGCCTACGGCATCCCGGCCTCCCTCATGAACGAGCGGATCGACGAGGGCGAGCCCCTCATCAGATACCTCGAGCGGAACCCGTACTTCCTCCGCAAGACCCCTCGCACCCCGGGCGACGGCCTCTGGGAGACCATCGTCCGCGACCGCTCAAAGTTCCTGGACACAAAGAGGATCGAGCTCGCCGCCTCCATGATGGTGGAGAACCGGCTCATCGGCTTCATCGCGGTGGGCAGGGAAAATCCGGGCACCCCGTACGGCCAGGACGACATCGACCTCCTCACGGCCATCGCCTCCCAGTCGAGCGCAGCGCTCATGAGCGCGCGGTTCGCCCAGGAGCTCGCGGCCAACAAGGAGCTCGACACCTTCAACCGCATGTCCTCCTACGTGCTCCACGACCTGAAGAACGCCGCGGGCAACCTCTCGCTCATCCTCCAGAACGCCCCCAACCACATGGACAACGAGGAGTTCCGAACCGACATGCTGGAGACCATCTCCCAGACCCTGGACCGCATCGGCAAGGTGATGGCGAGGCTCGGGGCAATGCCCGGCAGGGGGGACATGGCCAGGGAGGAGGTCCGGCTGGCCGGCCTCGTCGAAGGCCTGCTCGCAAAGCTCTCCCCGCGTCTGCAGGGCATCGCCGTCGCCAGGGCCATCGAGGAGGACCTCTCGGTGGTGACGGACCCGGACATGCTCGAGCGGGCCATCGAGAACATCATTATCAACGCCACCGAGGCCGTACGGCAGGACGGCAGGATCAGCATATCCGCCCACAGGGATGACGGCAGGGTGTACATAGCCGTTCAGGACAACGGCTCGGGCATGACCCAGGAGTTCATCAGGGACAGGCTGTTCAAGCCCTTCCAGACCACCAAGGAGAACGGGACGGGCATCGGGCTGTGGCAGGTCAGGAACATCGTGGACGGGCTGGGGGGGACGGTCGAGGTGAAGAGCTCACTGGCCGAGGGCACGTGCTTCACCGTGGCCCTCCCGGCGTGAGGGCGGACAGGGACATCACGATACGAGAGCAGAGGAGCGAGGGATGGGCAAGGCGCAGATCCTGATCGTGGAAGATGAAGTGAGCATGGCGAAGCAGTTGAAGTGGGCGCTGACGGACACCTACAGCGCAGCGGTGGCAACGAGCGCGCCCGAGGCGCTCGAGATCGTCAGGGAGGCGCCGCCGCTGGCGGTCCTGCTCGATCTGGGTCTGCCTCCCGACCCCGACGGCGCATCCGAGGGCTTAAGCCTCCTCGAGAAGATCATGGCCCTGAAGGTCCCCACCAAGGTGATCGTCATCACCGGCAACACCCAGAAGGACGTGGCGGTGCAGGCAGTGAACCGCGGGGCGTACGACTTCCACCAGAAACCCGTGAACATCGACGAGCTCAGGATCATCCTCAAGCGGGCCTGCTACCTCTCGGAGCTGGAGAACCACGTGCTGGAGCTCGAGGAGGCGGTCACGGAAAAGAACCAGTTCGGCGGGATGATCGCGGTTTCGAAGCCCATGATGGACCTGTTCGAGAAGACCAGGAAGGTCTCCCGGACGGATTACCCCGTGCTCATCCAGGGCCAGAGCGGCACCGGCAAGGAGCGCCTCGGCCACGTCATCCACTCCTTAAGCGACCGGGCTCAGAGGCCCTTCATCATCGTCGACTGCGGCGCCATCCCGGATAACCTGCTGGAAAGCGAGCTCTTCGGCCATGAGAAGGGCTCGTTCACCGGCGCGCACGCCCGGCTGATCGGCAAGCTCGAGCGGGCGCAGAAGGGCACCGTGGTCCTCGACGAGATCGGCGAGCTGCCGCTTGGGCTCCAGGTCAAGCTTTTACGGTTCCTCCAGGAAGGGACCATCGAGCGCATCGGCGGCAAGGAGCCCATCCGCGTGGACGCCCGGGTCATCGCCATCACGAACGTGGACCTCGGCCAGGCGGTCAGGGCTGGGAAGTTCCGGGAGGATCTCTACTACCGGCTCAACGTGGTCCCCCTCATGGTGCCTGCGCTGAAGGAGCGCGCCGAGGACATCCCGGTCCTGGCGAAGTACTTTCTCGAAACCTATTCGAAGGAGATCGGCCCGCGGTTCAAGGGCTTCAGCAAAAGCGCCCTCGAGGCCCTGTCGAAACACGACTGGCCGGGCAACGTCCGGGAGATGCAGAACCGTATCCGCCGCGCCGTGGTCATGGCGGAAGGCGACTTCCTCGAAGCGTGCGACCTCGACAACGGCAGCAAGCCGACGGATGCGTGCGGGGGCGCGAGGACCCTCAAGCAGGTCCGGGACGATGCCGAGGCCGCTGCGGTCCTCCAGGCCCTGGCGCGGAACAACTTCAACATCACCCGGGCGGCCCAGGACCTCGACGTGAGCAGGCCCACTCTCCACGACCTCATCAAGAAGCACGACATCCGGATGCAGAAGTGACGAGCGGAGAGTTGCGTTTTCAGGGCCACGTACCCAGCGAGTCATCCCCGGAGAGCATGGGGTCATAGGGGCATGCTTGACCCCCGTCATCCCGCCGAAGCATTGACATCATATGCATCAAATGTTATTTTTATGCATATGGAGGATGATCGTGAGAACTACCCTCGACTTGCCCAAAGATCTGATCGATGAAGCCATGAAGGCTACTCATATCACTACGAAAACCCAGCTCATCATCACTGCGTTGGAAGACTTGATAAGAAAGACGAAGATATCGGGATTAAAGGAATATAAAGGCAAAGTTGATCTGGACATCGACGTGAACGCTCTCAGAGGGCGTCGATGCCGGTCTTAGTCGATACCTCCATATGGGTGGATTATTTCAGAAGCGGGGAGCTTTCATCAAGGCTTGATTTCCTGATTGATGAAAACCTCATCGCTGTGAACGAGCTCATCCTTGCCGAGCTCGTCCCGTTCTTGAAGGTCCGCAATCAGAAAAAGATCGTCGATCTCTTGTACAGCGTTCAGAATCTGTCCCTGGACATCGACTGGGATGAGATCATCGAGTTCCAGTTTCAGTGCCTGAAAAACGGTTTGAACGGTATCGGTATTCCTGACCTGATCATTGCCCAGAATGCAAAGCAGCACCGCTGCGAGATCTACTCACTTGACAGCCATTTCAGCCTCATGAAAGAGGTCCTCGAGCTCCAGCTATTGTTGTAGAAATCTGAATGAGCCCCGATGCTTGGCAGGAGGACGGCGAGGTTATCCCGGTACTGCAGCGCCTGTTCGCTTTCTGATGCCGATCAGGCTTCTTCTTTGATGATGGCGAGCAGATCCTGCTTCATGGCCTTGATCTGCCCGCGCTTTTCCTTGAAGGTCTTTTCCAGATGCTCGAAACGCCGGGTGAGCTCCGCGACCTGGTTCTCGAGGGCCTCGACCCTCTCGGCGAGCGACGTGAGGGTGGACTTGGCATCCACGTCCGAAGAGATGCCTTCCATGAGGTCCAGGAGATCGCTCACCTTTTTGGACGTATCAGGATCCATACACCTCTCTTTTTGCTTTCAGGCGGATGTGGGCAAGGGACGAGTACACCTTGTCGAGCGCGCTCTTGAGCTCCACGATCTCCTGCTCGAGGGGCTCGCGCTTCTGGTACTCCTCCTCCAGCTTCGTCTCGAGCTCCATGATCCGGGTGTTGCTGATGGAGAGGTCGCGCTCGAGGATGGAGACCTTGACGTCCATCTTGGCCTTTTCCTGGATCTCCCGGCTGATCCTGCCGAACCGGGACTCCAGCTCCTGGCGCTTCGCGGACTCCTGCTCGAAGGTCTGCACCTTCTCCTCGAGGAGCCCCACCATGTTCTGGATGTAGAGGTCGGCGTCCTCGAGCTGCTCGTTGAGGAACACGATCTCCCGCTCGAGCAGGCTGTTGTCCAGGGAGCTCTTCTCGAACTCGGCGATGCTCGCCTTGAGCACGGCGTTCTCCCGGGCCACCTCCTCCACGGACGAGGCCTTCTTCTCCAGCTCCTGCTGGATCTTCTTGCGGTCGAAGATCATCTGGGTGAATTCCGAGCTCAGCTCCTTGACGGTCTCCACCGCCTTGGCGATGCTCGGGTTCTTTATCTCGGGCATGGGGCTCACGGGCTCGGTCTTCGCCTCCGCCTCGGGCTGGGTCTGGACCGCTGCCTGAGGCTCCGGTATCTCCCGGGCAGGCACGGCCGGCCGTGCCTGGACCGACTGCCGGATCCCGGTCTTCTTCTCGGGCGCCCCCTCAGCGGCGGCCGGGGCCTGCGCCACGGTCTCCTCTTCCTGATCCTGGCCCTTCAGGAGGACCGGGTCGACATTCCAAGGCCTGTTGGGCCGTTTCTTCTGGATTCTGGGCATCTTTTCAGCCACGCTTCTATCGAAACCGTCTTTCATATGCACGTTCTCCTCAGGTCATTCTAGCCGTACGATGGCGGTCAGTTCTGCGCATGAGCACATCAATCGGATATGGTGATAAATTAATCATAAATTCCCCTAAAAGGCAATTGGCAGGTTGGGGAAAATTTCCTTGATAAAGGAGTTTATGTCCGCTGCCCCGCGGTTGTTCGGGGCATACTGGTTGATGGGCATGCCCATGCTCGCAGCCTCCGCGATCTTCGTGTCCTGGCGGATGATGGTCTTCATGAGGTACCCGCTGTAGTGCTTCTCGAGGGCGTCCTTCGCCCTCAGGCAGATGTTGTGGGACGCGTTGAAGTGGTTCAGGAAGATGTAGATGCTGTCCAGCAGGAAGCCGAAGTCCTCCTCGATGGTGGTGAGCGTCTCGAACAGGATCTTCAGGCCGTGGTACGAGAGGAAGTCGCCCAGGACCGGCACGAAGAGCTCGGTGCTCGCGAGGATGCCGTTCAGGTTGAGCAGCCCAATGGAGGGTGAGGCGTCCATGATGATGATGTCGTAGTCGTCCTGGACGGGGGTGAGGCTCTTCCTCAGCCTGAGCTCGCGGGCGTTCATGGAGGTGAGCGAGAGCTCCACGGGCGAGAGGTCGAGGCTCGCCGGGATGAGCTTCAGGTTGGGCATCTTGGTGTCGATGATGACGTCCTGGATATCCACGCGCTCTATGAGGACGTTGTAGAGCGTTGCATCGAACGAGTCGTAGTCGATGCCCAGGCACTGGGTGAGGTGGCCCTGGGGGTCGAGGTCGATCATGAGCACGTTCATGCCCAGCTGGGCGAGCCGGAAGGCGTAGAACGCGGAGATGCTCGTCTTGCCCGTGCCGCCCTTGAAGTTCAGGAAGATCTGCCGGCGCCTGGTGGTGACCAGCGGGGGTTTGCCCAGGGCCTGCAGGTAGCTGGGAATCCTGTGGGGGGCATACACCCGGATCCCGTCTTCCATCTGGGGCTCGGGCAGTGTGCCCTCGGACTCCATCTTGAGCAGCTGGGCCTTCGAGATGCCCAGCAGAGAGGCGAACTCCTTGGCTGTGTACCGGGGTGTCTCCATGCTATATCCTTTCCTTCATGAGCTCCCACCAGCCCTGCCACTTCGCGATGATCCACTCGAACTCGTCATCCGAAGCGCCGATGGGCTCTCCGAAATCCTCACCGGTGAGGCGTTTCAGCGTCCGTATGGCCTGCATCCTGACGTCGAAGGAGCTGTCCTCCAGGGCCTGGATGACCTCCGGGATCTCGCGCCTGCCCCCCCAGATGCCCACGAGCCTCAGTGCGTCCTTCCGCACGGCCTGCTCAGGGTCGTCCAGGGAGATGCGCACCACGGGCTCCAGCGCCGAGCGGTCGTTGATCCAGAACAGGTAGCTGATCACCCTGCGGCGCACGTACGGATCGCTGTCCGACAGCCACCCCACCCCGTCCTCGAGGGTGAAGGCGCCCCTCCTGAAGAGGTAGCGGATGGCCATACGCCGCACGAGGGGATCGGGGTCGGAGGCGGCGGCATGGAAGACGGCAGGGAAGTCCCGCTCGTCTTCGAACATGGTTTCGTACAGGACCGTTGTGGTGGCCTTGTCCGCATCCACAAGAACGGAAAGGATGAGCTCGTCAGAGCAGGAAGGGTCCTTGAGGAGCGCCTTGGCTGCCAGTTTCTTGATCTCTGGGTCGTTGTCCTTGAGATCCTCCAGGATCTGCTCTAAGCCTACCCGTTTCAAGAAGCCCTCCCGTGTCTTTGAGTTGGGAGTATAAAGGGGAATGCAAGCATGAGTCAAGAGCATCTAAAAAACTGTTTCCCCCCTGGCCCAATAGTGTTAGCTTCAGGCCATGGACAGGCTCCAAGCTGCTGAGATCGCGGTCATGACGGGCGTCCCCATCGTTCTCACCTATGCCGTGCCGGAAGGGATGCGCCTCGTGCCCGGCGTCCGCGTCGTGGTCCCCCTGCGGAAGACCGAGGAAGTCGGCGTGGTGGTCTCCGTGAAGGACGACGCAGGAGAAAGCCCGGGGCTCAAGAGCGTCCTGAAGGTGCTCGACGTTGAGCCGCTCATCCCCCGGGAGCTCCTCGACCTCCTCCTGTGGACCTCGCGCTACTACCACGCGCCCCCCGGCGCCACCATCGCCCTGGCCTTCCCTCCCTACCTGCGCCTGCCCCGGGCCGCCGAGTTCCCGGACGAGACGAGGATCTTCAGGACCGGCACGGGCAAGGGCATCGTGGGCAGGAAGCAGCACGAGATCCTCGAGGCCGTGCCGGAGGGGGGGTTGTCCCCCGAGCGGTTCAGGGAGCTGTTCCCCGGCTGCGCCGACTCGCTTCGCTCGCTCATCAGGAGGGGTTTCCTGGAGAAGCGCGGATACGTGCCCGAGGCGGTGCGCATCCCCGTCAGGGAGCCCCAGGTGGACTACACCGCCGAGCAGAAGGCCGCCATCGGGGAGATCACCCAGGCCCTTGCCAAAGGGGTCTTCAAGACCTTCCTCCTCCACGGCATCACAGGCTCGGGCAAGACCGAGGTGTACCTCGCCTGCGCCATGGAGGCGCTTCGAAGGGGACGCTCGGTGCTCTACCTCGTGCCCGAGATCGCGCTCACGCCCCAGACGATCGCCATGATCCAGAGGCGCATTCCCTGCGAGATCGCGGTGTTCCACTCAGGCCTGCCCCCGGCTTCCAGGGCCCGGGAGTTCCTGAAGGCCTCCCGGTCGAGCGTGAGCTTCGTCCTGGGCACCAGGTCGGCCATATTCTCGCCGCTCACCAACCTCGGGCTCATCGTCGTGGACGAGGAGCACGACCACTCCTACAAGCAGGAGGACGGGATCCCGTACAACGCCCGGGACCTGAGCATCCTGCGGGCCAGGAACAACGGGGCCGCCGTGGTCCTGGGGTCGGCCACCCCGAGCATGGACGCTTACGCGAGGGCTCAAGCCGGGCACGCGGACCGCATCGTCATGTCGTCGCGGACCGGGAACGCCAAGCTGCCGGACATCGAGATCGTGGACATGAAGGGGGTCGACAGCCCCGTGTCCGACGGGCTCTTCGTGGCCATGCGCGACACCCTGGCGAAAGGGGAGCAGGTCCTGCTCTTCATCAACCGCCGCGGGTTCTCCTCGGCCCTGGTCTGCCCCGGGTGCGGCGCCGCCATCAAATGCGTGCACTGCGACCGCAGCCTCACCTACCACCGTTCGAAGGGCGTGGGGCTCTGCCACTATTGCGGGTACTCCCACGCCCTGCCCGAGATCTGCCCGAAGTGCGGCTGCCTCGAGATGAAGCGGATGGGCATGGGCACGGAGAAGATCCTCCACACGGTCTCCGAGCTTTTCCCCGATGCCGGCGTCCTGAGGATGGACTCGGACGAGATCACCACCACGAAGAAGCTCGGCGAAGCCCTCGACTCCATCCGGAACCGCGAGGTTCAGATCGTCGTGGGCACCCAGATGATCTCGAAAGGCCACGACTTCCCCCACCTCACCCTGGTGGGGGTCATGCAGGCGGAGCAGCTCCTGTTCATGCCGGACTTCCGGGCTGGCGAGCGCACCTTCCAGCAGGTGGTGCAGGTGGCGGGCCGGGCGGGCAGACGGGCCGCGGGCACGAAGGTCATCATCCAGACCCTCATCCCGGACCACCCCCTCATGGGCGCCATCGCCTCGTACGACTACGAGGGCATGATCGCTTCCGAAAAAGAGGTCCGGAAGGCTACGGGCTTCCCGCCCTTCACCCACATGGCCAGGGTGGTCTTCTCCTCGCCGGATGGCGAGCTGGCGAGGAAGGCCGCCACGGAGGCCGCGGCCAGGCTCAAGTCGAGGGCGGTGAGGGTCATGGGCCCCGCGCCCGCGCCTGTCTCGCTCCTGCGGGGCACCTGCCGGTGGCACGTCATCCTCACGGCCGGGGAGCGCGGGCCGCTCCACGCGAGCCTCGACCGCCTGGAAGGCCTGCAGACCAAGGGCAACGTGCGGATGAAGATCGACGTGGACCCCTACACGATGCTCTAAGGGCAGCGGCTGCTTGCGCTCTTCCTGCGGCCCGTGATGCCTTCGGGGTCGGGGTCGATCCCGATTTTACTCTTCGACCCCGATACCGACCCCGACCCCGATGAAGAAGGAGGGGACCTGGGTGCGCCTTTGCTGGAGAATGTCCATCGGGGGGCTATATTATGTACCATATCGCCTTCCGGCATTCATGCCCTGAGGATGGCCATGGCGCCGAATATCTGGACCTGCTCGATAAGGGACTTCATCCGAAAGACCGCATCCGGGGAAATCCATTCCCGGAGGTCCGCACACACCGTCCGTAAACCTGCAGCAAAGCGGTCGCTGACGGCCAGGGTCCGCGCGTCCCTGTCCATGGCCAGCAACGGGTTCACGATCGCAACATTCTTCCTTTGCATGAGGGAACCCCTGCCGGCGCAGGAAAGGTAAGGGGAAAACGGTATGGAACCCTTGTTCACCATGGCAACAAAGTTCTTCACGCTGCTGTTCGTCTTCACTGCGGCTGCATACATCGGGGTGGCCGCTCCGGTCCGGGAAATCGTGGCGGTGCTGCAGGAGAGGACGCTCATGATGAAGATCCTGCTGGCCAACATCCTCATCGTGCCGGTCCTGGGGCTGGTGCTGGTGAGCGTCCTTCCTCTGTCGGGGGGCGTCAAGGCCGCGATCATGCTCCTGGCCTTTGCCCCGGGCGGCATGAACGCCCTGCAGTTCATCACCAGGGTCAGGGGCGAGCTGTCTTTTGCCTCGGCCGTGCTGTTCGTGCTCACCGTGGTGTCGCTTGTCCTCACCCCCCTTGCCGCGAGCGTGTTCCTGAGCGGCGGCACCCTGGTGGAGATCCCCTACGGCCGCATCATCCTGGCCTCGGCGGGGTTCGTCTTTCTGCCCCTGGCTGCAGGGCTTGCCGTGCGCACGTATGTCCCAGCCCTGGGAAAGACGGCGGCAAGGCCGCTGAACCTGATCTCCACGGTCGCTTTCGTCCTGGCGACTGTCCTGAGCGCCTCGATGAAAAGGGAGGCCATGCGCGGCATCGGGCCGGAAGGCGTCCTCGCCATGCTCGCCCTGATCGCCGGCTCCATGGCCATCGGGTGGCTGAGTGGGGGCCCAGAAACAGGCAGAAAACGCGTGCTCGCGAACACCACGAGCTGCCGGAACGCGGCCCTGTGCCTGGTCATAGCCCTGGGCGTCCCTGACCACACCGCGGTGCTGGCGATACTGGTGTACCTGCTTCTGACCGTGCCCGCCAACATGCTGTTCACCCTCTACGGGATGCTCCGGGATAGACGGCGGATGCGCCCGCGGTCTTCCCCCGTGGAGTGAAGGGGGGCGCATGGAAGGACACCCTGCACCCGGAGGCAAGGGCGGATTGACCCTGTTCACGAGCGACCCGCTCATCAGGCTCATGAAGCGCTTCCACCCGTCGATGCGCGGATTGCCCTTCCTCTTCGCGAACGTCCTGACCGTCTGGCTCATCACCTGGCTTCCCCTGCTCCTGCTTTCCCTCCTCACGGGAAGGGCCGGGAGCATCGCTGTTCCATTCTCCTTCGACATCTTCTCCCATACCCGGTTCCTCTTCGTCGCCCCCCTGCTCCTTCTTCTCCCTTTGTTCCTGGAGCCGAAGATCGGGGAAGCACTCGCCGTCCTCATCGAACGGGGCGTGGTCGACGAAGCGGCCATGCCCAGGTACGTAAGCGCCATTGAGAGAACAAGAGCGCTTCTCGGCTCCATCCCGGTCCTGTCCTTCATGATCGGGATCGTCGTTTTCGCGGCGCTCCTGGATGTCAGGAGGGACCTTCCGCAGGACATAACGATCTGGCAGTTCGCGGGCACGGAAAGGTCGCCATCGGACCTCACGCCTGCGGGATGGTGGCTCTACCGGGTGAGCATCCCCGTGTTCCAGCTCCTCCTCCTGAGGTCGGTCTGGCACTACCTCGTCTGGGCCGGTCTCCTCTTCCGGATATCCCTGCTCAGGCTCCGCCTCGTCCCTACCCACCCCGACCAGGCAGGGGGCATCAGGTTCCTGGGCTTGAGCCAGGTGTTCTTTACGCCTTGGACTTTCGGCCTTTCTTCGGCATTCGCATCCGGGATCGGCATGAAGATCTTGTATGGGGGCGGGACCCTGGATTCTTTCCAGAATATTATCCTCATCTTCCTCGCGCTGTTTCTGGCAGCCCTGCTGCTGCCGCTCCTGATGTTCTGTCCCATGCTCATCAGGGCAAAGAAGGAAGGGCTCAAGGAATACGGCCTCCTTGCGGTCGATCTCCTGAGGGCGTTCAACGCACGCTGGATGACCGGGGAGAAGGCTTCAGGGGAGGAGATCCTCTCCGCCACCGACCCTTCAGCCACCACCGATTACCTGAGCACCTATATGGTTCTTAGGGGTATGAGGCTCGTTCCCTTCGACCTGAGGATCGTGGCCATTCTCCTGACGTCATTGCTCGTGCCCATGCTGCCGCTGCTCCTGACCGTCAGCTCCCTGACTGAAGAAATAATCAAGATCATTAAAATCCTGGGAAGCTAAGTACCCTCCTGCCATGGACCCCTTCCCGGCCATCCCGTTCGGATGGCGATCCGGGTTCAGGCGCACCAGGGAGGGTCAGGGTCGGTTGGTGATCCAGTCATCTTCACAAGGCCATGGTGGGGGGAAAACAGATCCGGTCCGAAGGACCGGTGAGGCGGGTGTTCGTGCTCTTGCGTCCGGGCCTGCCCTCTCAGGCAGGCAGTCCTCTACTGGCGCTGCAGGATGAGCCGCTGGATGAGCCTGGCCCGCTCCTTAAGCGTGAGCGTCAGGTAGCACGGGCTCATGATCAGCGCCCGTATGATCTCTCTCTTTGTCATCCCTGACCTTTTTCTCATCGTCCCTGATCCCCTTCGCGCTCTCTGTTTATCATCATGCTGTAATTCCTTATCGGCAGGGGAAAAGGGCATCTTGAACAGGACACGTTTCCGCGCCATCGATGCATTCGGTATCGGTATCGGGGTCGATACCGATCTTCCTTTTCGACCCCGATACCGATACCGATGCCGATGAAGGCGGGAAGACTGTATCCGATGCGTTCTTGCCCCTCTCCCACAAGGGGAGAGGGGCAAGATGCTCATGGCTTAAGGGATCACTGAAGGGCGGTGTCCGGTCAGACCTCGACCTTGCCTTCCTGCATGGTTTTGGTGGGCCGGAAGACTTCGATGCCGAATTTGTCGGCCAGCTCGTTGCAGCGCTGCACGAGCAGGGGGTAGCCGATGCTCTTGGCGAGCGTGAAGGGTCCCATGCCGCCTCCGCCGTTGGCGATGGCGAGGTCGATGTCCTTGGGATCGTTCGTCACGCCCTCTTCGAGGCACTTGGTGGCCTCGTTCACCTGGAGGGCCACCATGTGGGTGAAATCGTACTCGGTGGTGGGGTTCGAGGTGTCGATGACGGGCCTGCCCGCGGACCAGTCATAGATGCCCCTGCCGGTCTTCCTGCCCAGGTTGCCTGACTTCACGAGGTCCACGAGGGCCTTTCTCGGCGTGTAGTCCTTCGAGAGGGTCTCGGAATAGTACTGCTGGGTGTGCTGCACGATGTCGAGACCCACGTAGTCGGAGAGCTCGAAGGGGGTCATGGGCATGAGCGGTTTGAAGACGGCGTCGAACTGAGCCGGCGTGGGGCTGCCCTTGTCGAGGATGAGCTGGAGCAGCAGGGCCGTGGGGGCGTTCACCCGGTTGTAGATGAAGCCCGGGGAGTCCTTGCGCACGATGACCGGGACCTTGTTCATCTTCTTGGCAACGTCGTAGGTGGTCTGGATCGCCGCGTCCGAGGACTGGTTGGCGTAGATGACCTCGACGAGCTTCAATAGCACCGCGGGATTGAAGAAGTGCATGCCCACCACCCGCTCGGGCCTGCTCGCGGCAGAGGCGATGGCCGTGATGCTCATCGAGGAGGTGTTGCTGGCAAGGACAGCGTCCGGCTTCGCGTATGCGTCGAGGTCCTTGAAGATCCTCTTCTTGAGGTCCAGGTCCTCGAACACCGCCTCGATGACCAGGTCCGCATCGGATACCGCGCCCTTCAGGTCCGTGGTGGTGACCAGCCTGCCGAGCATGTCCCTGTTCTGGTCCTCCGTGATCTTGCCCTTGCCAACGAACTTCGCGAGGCTGTCCTTGATGGTCGCCACGCCGCGATCGATGAAGCGCTGCTCCACGTCGTTCATGGTGACCGTGTACCCTGCCATGAGCGCTACCTGGGCGATGCCGTTGCCCATGGCCCCGGCACCGATGACTGCGATCTTTTTCACGTCCATAATCCCCTCCTGAAGGTATCATTTATTCGCCCGTGAACACGGGCTTTCTCTTCTCAATGAATGCCGTGAGCCCCTCGGTGGCGTCCTTGGAGGCCACGCACCTCTTGCTCGTTTCCTCCTCGACCACGAGACCCTCCACGATGCCCTTGTACAGGAACGTGGTGGCCGACTTGACGATGGCCTGCGCGGACAGCGGCGCTCGCTCGGATATGGCCGTGGCGTACTCCATGACCCTGGTCATGAACTCCTCCGGGGGGAAGAGCTTCTCGACCAGGCCGATCTCGAGGGCCTCCCCGGGGCTCAGGCGCCTGGCGTTGAGCATGAGGTCGAGCGCCTTGGCCCTGCCCACGAGCCTGGTGAGCCGCTGGGTCCCGCCCCAGCCAGGGATGATGCCCAGGTTGATCTCCGGGCACCCCATGACGGCCTTGGGGTTGTCCGCCATGAACCGGAAGTGGCAGGCCATGGCCAGCTCGCACCCGCCGCCCAGGGCATGGCCGTTGATGGCCGCGATGGTGGGCTTCTCGAACAGGTCGACCCTGGTCCACAGTGCCCTGCCGATTTCGCCCACGTTGGGGTGGGCGATGGCATCCCCTACGTCCATGCCGGCGGAAAAGCTCTTCTCGCCCGCCCCGGTGAACACCAGAACCCGCGCGTCCCGGTCGGCGGCCACCTGCTCGAGGGCAGCCTCGATCTCCTGGAGCATCTGATAGCTCACCGCATTCTGGGGCGGCCTGTTCAACGTCAGAACCGCCACATGACCCTGTTTCTCCAGCAGTAACGTCTCATAGCTCATATGAACCCCTCCTTTCGAATGTATGAATACAGCAAAACCTCATCTCCTCCAGCCGTGCCTGTGCCACGGCATCGGATCCAGGTGCGCATCCCTCTTTGATGCCGAATCCCCCTCGCCTCAAAGAAGCGAGGGGGGTGAACTGCGCCCCTTGAGACGGGAAGATCAGACCGCGAACGACTCGTCGGCGATCTCCATCGGGGTCTTGTCTCCCTGCCTGATGGCCGCGCACCTGCCATCGATGGTGGGCAGGATGTTGGAGATGAAGTATTTCGCGGAAGCCACCTTGCCCTGGTAGAACGCCACCTCCGCGTTCTCCTGTGCAAGGGCGGCCCCCCGGGACGCATCCGCACCCAGGGACGCGTAGAGCGCGTCGAGCTTGTCCTGGGCGATGAGCGCCGCGTCGAGCAGCCGCCACCCCACTACGAGGTCGCCCATCATCATGAGGAAGGGGCGGGCGTTCATGACCGGCAGCACGTAGTCGAGGCTCTTGCCCCACTGGGCGAACTGCATGCACAGCTCGCCGATGCACCCCAGCGCCTTCTCCAGGAGCTCCGCACAGCCCTTGAGGTCCCCGCGGCCCTTGGCCCTGTCCGCCACGCCCGAGATCTCACCGAAGAGGTTCATGAGGTTCCTGCCCTTGTTCTGGCCGAGCTTCCTGCCCACGAGGTCGAGCGACTGGATGTAGTTGGTGCCCTCGTAGATGGTGGCGATCTTCACGTCTCTGAGGTACTGCTCCATGGGGTACTCCCGGCAGTAGCCGTATCCGCCGAACACGTCCATGCCCAGGGAGCAGACCTCCACGGCCTTGTCCGAGCAGTAGGCCTTCGAGATGGGGGTGAGCAGCTCGATGAGGCCCTTCATCTTCGCCTTCTCCTCGTCGGTGGGGGCGATGTGCTCCATGTCGATGCAGTAGGCGATGAAGTAGTTGAGCGAGCGCATGCCCTCCACGTGGGACTTCATCCACAAAAGCGAGCGCCGGATGTCCGGGTGGTTGATGATGGGCACGCCCGGGGCCGAGTTGTCGCCGATCTGCTCGATCCTGCGGAACTGGACCCGCTCCTTGGCATACTGGATCGCATGCTCGAGGCTCGCGCTCGCCAGGTCGAGGCCCTGCATGCCCGTGCCGAGCCTGGCCTCGTTCATCATCATGAACATGACCTTGATGCCTTCACGCTCGTTGCCCATGAGCTCGCCGATGCAGTTGCCGTTCTCGCCGAAGTTGAGCGTGCAGGTGGCTGAGCCGTTGATGCCCATCTTGTGCTCGATGCCGCCCGTGTTCACGTCGTTGAACTCGCCCAGGGTGCCGTCGTCGTTGACCCGGTACTTGGGTACGATGAAGATGGAGATGCCGGGCGTACCGGCCGGGTCGCCTTCGATCCTGGCCAGCACCGGGTGCACGATCTGCTCGGTCAGGTCGTGGTCGCCCGCGGAGATGAAGCACTTCGTGCCGGTGATGCTGAACCTGCCGTCCGGGAGCCTCTTGGCGGTGGTGCGAAGCGCGCCCACGTCAGTGCCCGCCCCCGGCTCGGTGAGGCACATGGTACCCGCCCACTCGCCGGAGAACATCCGCAGGGCGTATTTCCGGAGCTGCTCAGGGGTGCCGTAGGTGGCGATCATGGCGGCTGCGCCCAGGGTGAGGCCGGGGTACATGCAGAAGGCGTAGTTGGCCGCACCGAAGAGCTCGGAGCAGGCATAGTAGGCGGTCATGGGTATTCCCTGTCCGCCCAGCTCGGGCGGCGCCATGGGACAGAGCCAGCCGCCCTCGACGAACTTCCTGAAGGGGGCGTGGTAGCACTTCGGCGCATAGGCGTGCCCATCCCTGAACGTGGCGGGATCGTCGCGGTCGCCCTTCTCGAAGGTGGGCAGGATCTCCTCCACCGCGAACTTCTCCGCCTCCGTGAGCATCATGTCGACCATGTCCAGCGAGAAGTCCTTGAACTTGTCGAACGCAAACAGCTTCTCAATCCCGATCTGCTCGTAGAGAACGAACCTCTGGTCTCTCGAATTCACCAGCGAATTACCCATAAGACACCCTCCTTAACCTTGATGTTGTGAGTCTGACGTCCTTCAAAGCCGGATATCCCCATGCCCGAAAACACTTCATGAGCAGGCTGCAGGTGATTGGAACTCTCACACCATTTCAGAACAAGAACAGGCAATTTTTCTTAACATGTTACATAACGATCGTTATTGAACAATTTCAATACACAATGTGAGCTGACGTTGTCAAATAAAAAAACTCTCAAGGCACCATAATATCCCGGGCGTACGTGAGAGATGTGCGGCGTGCCCGGAGGAGGGCAGCGGGAAGTGCGGGGATGAGGGGATTGGCGGAGAGTGAGGGATTCGAACCCTCGGTAGAGCTTTTGGCCCTACATTCGCTTAGCAGGCGAACGCCTTCGTCCACTCGGCCAACTCTCCGGCC
>DAOPXM010000008.1:0-105071 GCA_035352355.1 Deltaproteobacteria bacterium
CCAGAGCAACAACCCGGTGGACAGGGAGTATGTCGCGAACAGGAAGGAGTTCACGTCCTATGCGGATGTCCTTATCGGCATGCTCCACGATGACATCTTCAACGAGGCGTCACTGAAGAAGATCCAGGCCATCTCTGAGGAAGCCCAGACCATCAAGGGTGTCAAAAAGGTCACCAACATCCTGAATGTCAAATACATCAAGGGCAACGAGTCCGGTCTCGAGGTCACCCCCATGCTGGCGGAAGGCCAGCAGATCCCGGCCACGGCCCGGCAGATGGAGGAATTCAAGAGAAAGGCCACCTCATGGGACATCTACGAGGACCTGTTCATCACCAGGGACGGGAAGGGAACCGCCATATTCATCGTCCTGGACGAGAAGGTCCAGACCGACCAGATCGTCCCCATTTACTACCAGCTCCAGGACATCATGAAGAAGTTCGAAGGGCCGGAGCAGTTCTTCATCTCCGGCACCAAGGTGGTGGAAGCCCTCCAGGGCCACTACATGATCAAGGACCTGAAGCTCCTTCCGCCGCTCGTGTGCATCGTCCTGCTCATCTTCCTGTTCCTGTTCTTCAGAAACTTGAGGGGCATGCTCCTGCCGCTGGTCTCGGCGGGCATCGCAACGGAGTGGAGCATCGGCCTCATGCCCCTGCTCGACATCCCCCTCACCATGGTCACCAGCGCGCTGCCGGTCGCCATGATGGCCGTGGGCGTTGCCTACGGCGTCCACATAGTCGAGAACGTGTTTTCCGATTCGGTGGAGGGGGAAAAGGGGAAGGCCGGCATCAGCACCACGCTCAACCGGCTCATGATACCTGTCCTCATGGCAGGGTTGACCACGCTGGCGGCCTTCCTGTCCCTCTGCACCACGCCGGTCGTGCCCCTGACCCAGTTCGGCCTGCTCGCGGCCTTCGGGATAAGCGTTGCCATGCTCCTGGCACTGACCTTTGTCCCGGCCGTGCTTTCCGTCCTGGACTCGAAGACAGGGGAATACGTCCCCCACCACCACACGAGCAGGGACCTCATCTCTCCCCTCCTGAAGTGGCTCGATCACATCAATACCAAGCGGTACCGCTGGGTCCTGGCCGTCTACCTCGTGGTCCTCATCGCCTCAGTGGCGGTTGGCAGGCACGTCAGGAGCGATCTCAACCTGGTGGAGGATTTTCGCGAGCGCAGCCCTATCAGGGTCGCGGACAGGATCCTGAACGAAAAGTTCGGCGGCACGTCCCAGTTCAACGTGGCCATCAACACGAAGAGCCCCGACGATATCAAGGATCCCGCCGTCCTGAGGGAGATGGGCCGACTCCAGGAGAAGCTGAATGGCATCGATGGGGTAGGCAAGACCGTCTCCATCGTGGACTTCATCAAGCGGATGAACCAATCCATGCACGACGGCGATCCGGCCTTTTACGTCATTCCGGACTCGAGGGAGCTCGTTGCCCAGTACCTGCTCCTGTATTCGTTCTCCGGTGGCGGAGACGAGCTGGACAGCTTCGTGAACTACGATTTCCAGAACGGCCAGATCCTGCTCCAGATGAAGTCCCAGAGCGGGTACCTCGCCGACGACGTGGTGAAGGTGGTCGATGGTTTCAGGCACAAGGAGATGGAGCACCCGAACGTCACCCAGGTCGTCACCACAGGCCTCGCCATGCTTGCCAAGGAGTTCAACCGGCTCGTGGTGAGGAGCCAGATCCAGAGCTTCTGCCTCTCGTTCTTCCTCTGCTTCGTCATCACGGCAGGGATCTTCAGATCGTTCAGGCTCGGCATCTACAGCATGGTCCCCCTGATCATACCCATCGCGCTGGACTTCGGCATCATGGGTGGAACAGGGATCAAGCTCAACGCGGCAACAGCCACCGTGGCGAGCATCGACATCGGCATGGGCATCGACTACTGCATCCATTTCCTGAGCAGGTACCGGCACGAGATCAGGCTGGGCCGGTCGGTGAACGAGGCCATTCACACATCGCTGAACACCTCCGGCAGGGGCATCATCTACAATGCCCTGGCGGTTGCGGCCGGGTTCATGGTACTGGTGCCTTCCCAGTTCGTCATCATCTCCCAGCTCGGCCTCCTCGTCGCCATCGACATGATCACCATAGCCGCCTCAGCCCTGACCTTCCTCCCCATCTCCATCATGCTGTTCCCGCCGAAATTCGCAATAGAGCCGGCTAAAGAGGCCGTGACCGTGATCCCCATCAGGATGATCCCCAAGGGTATGCCGGTCAAGGGGGCGGGGGTCGGAACCTGCCGGGGGATCGGCATGGACGGGATGGAAAACGACATTCGGGAGGCCCAGCAGTAAGCGGCGGTCTGATACGCGCGCAGCAGATAACAAATGCTAATACTCTCTTCTTGGAGATCTACCCCTTGAGGGCAGGAAGATTCATTCCTGCCCTTTTTTCATGAGGGCAGGGCGTGCACGTCTAGATCACATCCCTGACCGGGATGCCAGCCTCTTTCAGGAAATCCTTGATCCTAGGTATGGTGTACCAGCCGTAGTGCACCATGGACGCAATGAGGGCGGCGTCCGCATCCGCCTTGATGAAGACGTCCCTCAGGTGCTCGGGCCTGCCTGCCCCCCCCGATGCGATGACCGGGATGGTGACGGCGCGCGAGACCATGCCCGTGATGTCGAGCTCGTACCCTTCGTTCATGCCGTCGGTGTCGATGGAGTTCAGGCAGATCTCCCCTGCGCCGAGGTCCTGCGCCTTCAGGGCCCACGCGAGCGCGTCGATGCCCATGGACGTCCTGCCGCCGTTGATCACCACCTCGTAGCCCGAGGGGATGGCAGGCGACACCCCGACGTGCTTTGCGTCCATGCCCAGCACGATGCACTGGCTGCCGAAATGCCGTGCCCCTTCGGAGATGATGTCCGGGTTGAGGACGGCTGCCGAATTGACGCTGATCTTCTCGGCCCCGGCATCGAGGGTCCGGTACATGTCGTCGATCGTGCGGATGCCGCCGCCCACGGAGAAGGGGATGAAGATCTCCCGGGCGACCCTGTCCACCACGTCGATCATGATGTTCCGCTGTTCGTGGGAGGCGGTGATGTCGTAGAACACGAGCTCGTCGACGCCCTGCTCGTAGTATTCCCTGGCCATGGACACCGGGTCTCCGATATCCACGTTCCCTTCGAACTTGACGCCCTTCGTCGTCTTGCCGTCCCTGACATCCAGGCACACGATCACCCTCTTGCTCAGCATCGCTCAACTCTCCCGCAGCGCGTTCATTTCTTTGCCTTTGCTGTATAGCTTTTTTTCGTCTCCTGGTGAAGAAGGGAATCGCTGCGCCAGGACGGCATTCCTGATGTGTTCGATCACCTCCTGCTGAATGCCCTCGTCCATGATCTTCTCGCCGCCGGCATCAACGACGTAGAACACACTGGACGTGAGGTCCGAGTTCCTGGACAGGAAGGCCCTGTGGATATTGAGGGCGGATGAGCTCAGGGCCCTCGATATGTCGTGGGTGAGGCCGATGCGCCTGTGCGCCTTCACGTCGATGATGGTGAAGAAATCGGAGGTGTCGTTGTCGATGGATACCGTGACATGGGAATCCGATTGCACCGGGGAAGGGGACTCGCACTTGAGCGCCCTGGTCTTTCTGATCCTCGAGCCCACATCGGGCTCGCCGGCCATGAACTCCCTGAGCTGCTTTTCGACACCATCCCACTCCCTGTAGTCGTGCCAGGGGGGGATGACCTTGAAGGTATCCACGACCGTGCCGTCGTACCAGGTAAAGATGTTCGCCGAGATGATGTCCATCCGGTTGATGGCGAGGACGCCGGTGAGGAGGGTGAAGAGCCCTGGCCTGTCCCTGGTGACGAGGGTGATCTGGGTGTGGTTCCGCCGGTGCGAGATCTCCACCTCGATGTCGTCAGGTCCCGCAAGCCTCGAGCTCAGACCGATGTGCCTGCGTATGTCCTCGAAGTCCGAAGACAGCACGTACGCCTGGGGCAGGGCCCAGAGGCGCCCTGAGATCATGGCGCCGTCCTCGGTTTCGGTCAGCCTGACGAGGCTGTGCCATTTCTCTTCCAGCCGCATGGCGTTTTTCCTGATCTTCATAATCCCTTTATCTAGGATGTTGTGGGTCCTGGTATACAGCTCCCAGAACAGGGACGCCTTCCACTCGTTCCAGGCGCTCGGACCGGTCGCCTTCGTGTCGGCCAGGGTGAGCAGGTAGAGCATGGCGAGCCTCTGCGTGTTGCCGACCATCTGGGCAAGGTCGTTGATGACCTTCTCCTCGGAGAGGTCGCGCTTCGAGGCGATGTCGGCAAGGTCCAGGTGATGCCCGATGAGGGAGACGACAGTATCGACCCCTTCGTCATCGAATCCGAACACCCTGGCAATGGGCTCTATCATCGAGGCGCCCCGTTCGGCGTGAGGGCTTCCGCTCCCTTTGCCGATGTCGTGCATGAACGCGGCGAAGAAGAGCGCATCCCTGTCCAGGACCCTGGCGAAGGCTTCTGGCTCGGAGGCCTCGAGCCTCTGGAGCTCGCTTACCGTGTGGATGCTGTGCAGGTCGACGGTAAAGGTATGGTACACATCGAAGATCGCCTTTCCCTTTATGGTCGCGAGCTCGGGGATGAGCTGCTCCAGCACGCCGGTTTCCAGCATGCTGACGAGGGTGCTCTCCGCGTATCTGGACTGCAGGATGGCCAGGAGCATGCGGCAGGCCTCGCTGTTTCTCTCAAGGGCTTTGTTCGACCTGACGAATTCCTTGATCAGGGAACGGGCGACGGGGCTGAGCTTGAGCCCTTTCTCGCCCATGAAGGCGAACGCTTTCATGACGAGAAGGGGATCCCGGATCATGTCTTCCGGCCGGGTGAAGTCGAGGAGCCCTGAGGACAGGGTGAACACCTCCCCCCTGTTCTTCGGGGACAGCAGGAGGCCGATTCCCTTGGGCTGCTCGAGGAACAGGAGCAGGGAGTCGATGACCGTGCGTATGGTCATTGCCATGGTATGAAAATCCTTCAGGAAGTCCTCCACCGGGCTCGCCTTCCCCGAGTCGCGATAGCCGAGCTCCTCTGCCAGCGGCTCCTGAAACTCGAGGAACATCTGGTCGGTCTTTCTGCCGGTGAGCCCGTGGAGGAGGAACCTGGTCTTGAGCATGAAGATCCCGGCCTCGTGCAGCTCGTCGAGGTCCTGCCTGCTGATGGGCATCTGCCCGGAGGCGCTGCCCTCGAGCACCTTGAGGACCCAGATGATGCTCTGATAATCCCTGAGCCCGCCATGGCCGTCCTTGATGTGGGGCTCCAGGAAGTAGACTGCATCTCCATACTTTTCATGCCGCTTTGCCGTGTGGAAGGCCAGGTCGGCAACGTAGCGCCTGGTGTTCTTCAGGAACCTGTCGCGGGAAAGGGCCTGGGCATACTTTTCGAAAACCGTCTTCGAGCCGCACACAAAGCGGGAATCGATGATGCATGTCCGGAAAAAGAAGTCGTCCCGTGCATCCGCCAGGACCTGCTTGATCGTCCGGACGCTGTAGCTTGCGTTGAACCCTGCGTCCCAGAGGGGATAGAGCAGCTCTTTGAGGGCCTTTTCTATCTCGTCCCGGGAGGTCTTCTTTTCCATGAGGAAGAGGATGTCCACGTCGGAAAAGGGGCACAGCTCCTCTCTGCCGTAGCCCCCGACCGCGACGATGCACCAGTGGTCGAGACCCTTCAGGAAGCTGCCCTGGAAGAGCTCGACGATGCTCGCGTCCGCACGTGCGGTCAGCTCCCTGGCGAGCGTTGCACCATCTGTACCCGCGTTTTCGCGGTCTCTCATCTTTTTATCCTGCCTGAGCGCTTCATGACAGACCGTTACAGCAACGATGATGCCAGCGTGCGATCACTTATAAGCAGTTGATATCATATCAGATAGATTCAATAACCAGGGACCGGCAGGCTCTTTTTTGTACTTATCGCGGTATGAGTGACGAAACTGTGCCAGGCAAAATAACCGGTTCAAAAAATGAGCTGGCTCTGGTATAGCACGGAGAGGGTTCCAGGCGATGATACAAAGATGGCCCACGGAACCACGGCAGAGAAGCTGAAGAAGTGAAAACAATATCACCTGATTATCAGGTACATAAGGAATGTTTGTATGAGCACGTTCTTGCACAGCGACCTCGAGGTCCTCTACAATCTTGCACAGGTCATCGGGACGCCCCTCGATCTCAGGGATCAGCTCGAGCAGGTCCTGTCCATCATGAGCGAACAGGCAGAGATGGAGCGGGGCATGATCTCGATCCTTGACCGGGACTCCGGCGAGGCCATCCTCGACCTGGCCCACGGCGTCGACATCGACGGCCTCGACATCACCTACAAGCCGGGCGAAGGCATCACCGGGCAGGTGGCTGCCACCGGGAAACCCATGATCATCGCCAACCTCGGCAAGGATGAACAATTCCTCGACCGCACCGGCGCCCGCCGCTACCTCGACCGCTCCGAGCTTTCGTTCATCTGTGTTCCCATCATCTACGACGGAAAGGTCGTGGGGGTGCTCTCCGCAGACAAGGTGGCCCATCAGGTGGATGACCAGGAATACGAGATACAGTTCCTCTCCGCCGTGGCCGGGCTCATCGCCAAGGCGGTGTACACCCGCTCCATCGAGGAGGAGAACCTCAGGCTCAAGAACATGCTCGGCCGCAGCCAGCGGCCTTCCGCGGAGATCGTGGGCAACTCCAAGCCCATGAAGGAGATCTTCGGGCTCATCTCCCAGGTGGCCGACTCGAACACCACGGTGATCATCCACGGGGAGACCGGGACCGGCAAGGAGCTCGTAGCGCGCTCCATCCACAAGAACTCCCCCAGGGCGGCAGGACCGTTCGTTGAGGTGAACTGCGCGGCAATGCCCGACACCCTCATCGAGAGCGAGCTGTTCGGCCATGAAAAGGGCGCTTTCACCGGTGCCAGCCAGAAGAGGCACGGGCGTTTCGAAGAGGCCCACGGGGGGACCATCATGCTGGACGAGGTCGGCGAGCTCTCCCCCCTGGCGCAGGCCAAGCTGCTGCGGGTGATCCAGGAGCGTCAGTTCCAGCCCCTGGGCTCCACGCGCATGGTCAAGGTCAATGTGCGCATCATCGCGGCAACGAACAGGAACCTGGAGCAGGATGTCGTTTCCGGACGTTTTCGTTCCGATCTCTACTACCGGCTCAACGTGTTCCCCATCTACATGCCGCCGCTGAGGGAGAGGGGCAGCGACATCCTCCTCCTGGCAGACCACTTCGTGGAAAAATTCGCCAGGCAGTTCAAGAAGAACGTCAAGCGGATCTCCACCCCGGCCATCGACTCGATCCTTGCCTATCACTGGCCGGGAAACGTCAGGGAGCTCGAAAACTGCATCGAGCGCGCGGTGCTCCTCGCCACCGGCGACACCCTCGACAGCTTCCACCTGCCCCCGTCCCTGCAGATGAAGGTGATCACCCCGGAAAAGAAGAAGCAGGGACAGCTCTCGAGCCTCATCAACACCTATGAGCGCTCCCTGATCGTCGATGCGCTCAAGGACGCCCGGGGAAACCAGAGCCAGGCCGCCCGCATCCTCGGCACCACGAAGAGGATCATCCAGTACAAGGTGGAAAAGTACGGAATTGACGTAAAGCGTTTCAAGGCAAAAAAGAGCTGATTACGGCCCCATTCGAGGGCCGTGCCTGTGTCGCGCCCCCCGCGCCTTCTGTGAAGCGGTTCTGCCGCGGCCTTGGTGCGGGCTGAAACAGGGTCTTTCTTTAAACAATATTGTCCTAATCAACCGCTATGCGACATTAATGAAAAACAAAAAAGACGCATTTCCCATATGCTGACACGAGGCATCCCCGGGTGAGCGGAAAACCGATAAGCATCTATCATCCCGATTATACAAAATAAATAAACCTATAACGACGTCGTCAGCCGCTGTTCCCCATCGGATGGCACGGATCTCGCTCAAGGTATATCCCAGAGAACCAGGAGGAGGAAAGACAATGTGCAGGTTGTTCGCCATATCAAGCCGGGAGCCGGTTTCACCCATGGTCGCCCTGCGGGCCCTCAATGTCATGCGGGAAGGCCATGACGGTTCAGGCGTAGGCCTCTTCATGACGGACCTCGGCGGCGAGCTCGAGCAGTTCAAGGGATCGCCGATCCTCTCCGGGGTCTTCTCCCAGGAGGGGATCAAGAAGCTCGACCGCTACATGATGGAACTGGGTCTGCTCACCAAGTACAAGTACTCCATCCGCCCGACCAAGGAGCCGCCTGCGGGGACCCCGAAGCGCGACGTGTACCTCATCCGCGTCTACGAGTACCCCTACGAGTGGGAAGGGCTGTCCGAGGCGGAGATCGGCGAAAGGCTCATGAACATCAGGATCAACCTGCGCAGGATGGGGGAGGAAGACGGCTCCATGATGGTGTTCTCCTTCTGGCCCGACGTGGTCATGATCAAAGAGGTGGGAGACCCCATGGCCATCGCCGAGTACCTGGGGCTGGACAACAAGGGTCTGAAGGCGCGCATCATCATGGCGCAGGGCAGGCAGAACACCAATTACGCCATCACCCTCTACGCCTGCCACCCCTTTTTCCTCCAGGGCATCTCCACCATGACCAACGGCGAGAACACCGCGTTCGACCCCATCCGCGAGTACCTGAGCTCCCGCGGTTTCCCGGGCTACATGGGCTTCCAGTCGGATTCGGAGGTGTTCACGCACATCCTCCATTACACGAAGAAGAAGCTCGGGCTCGGGCTCGACGCGTACAAGCACATCATCACCCCGCTCAAGGACGAGGAGATAGCCCGTCACCCGGACCAGGCGTTCCTGAGGGCGCTCAAGCACAGCTGCAGGTTCCTCACCATCGACGGACCCAACTGCGTGATCGGCTGCGTGCCCTACAAGACCCTGTTCATGGTCCAGGACAGCAAGAAGCTCAGGCCCGGCGTGGTGGGCGGAAAGCCGGGCATGTTCGCGTTCTCCTCGGAGATGTGCGGTCTGGAGGAAGCGATTCCGGACATGAAGCGGGAGTTCGTGCTCCAGCCGATGAAGTATGACGTTGCGTACGTGGACGCATCAAGGAACGAGGTGAAGATATGGAACCAGTGGGAAAACTGCATCCATCCACACTAAGCCCGAAGGACCTGCTGTGGCACATCCTCTGGGACAAGGGGAAGTGCACCCTGTGCGGGCACTGCACCTCGGTGTGCCCTGTGCGGGCCATCGAGCTCGGCGTGCACAGGAAGCGTGAGGTCTCCGTGCCCCTGGGGCTCAAGGAGAAGCCGGGCAACGTCTTCAATATCTACCACGGGATCAGGCAGGTGACCGACCCGTCCCGGGCGTGCGTGGGCTGCGGCATGTGCTCGCTCGTGTGCCCCAACGCGGCCATCTACCCGGTGCGCAACGAGGAGAACGACAAGGCCAGGTTCCACGTCAACCAGGGCGGGGAGCCGAGGCGCAGGGGCGGCCGAAGGAACGACTCGGGCAGCGTGCTCGACAGGATAAAGTTCGTGCGCATCTCCATGCTCACGGACCCGGCCCTCGACGCAGGCAGGCACGAGTTCGAGCTCAGGACCCTGCTCGGCAGGGTCCAGCCGCCCGAGGAGGCCCTCAAATCGGCCGACAGCGAGGTCTGGGCGCCCCCGGTGCGGGAGATCTACCCCCTGATCATCGGGGGCATGTCCTTCGGCGCCCTGTCCCCCAACATGTGGGAAGGGCTCCAGATGGGCGTCGCCTACCTGAACGAGGTGCTGGGCATGCCGGTGCGGATGTGCACGGGCGAGGGCGGGTGCCCTCCCAGGCTGCTCAGGTCGCGCTTCATCAAATACGTCATCCTGCAGATAGCGAGCGGCTATTTCGGCTGGGACGAGATCATTCACGCCCTGCCGGAGATGAAGGAAGACCCCTGCGCCATCGAGATCAAGTACGGCCAGGGGGCCAAGCCGGGAGACGGCGGCCTGCTCATGTGGCACAAGGTCAACAAGCTCATCGCGGCCATCCGCGGCGTGCCGCCCCGGGTCAGCCTTCCATCCCCCCCCACTCACCAGACCAAGTACTCCATCGAAGAGTCGGTGGCCAAGATGATCCAGTCCATGTACATGGCCTGGGGCTTCAGGGTCCCGGTATACCCGAAGATCTCCGCGACCACCACCTCGCTGGCGGTCCTGAACAACCTGGCGCGCAACCCGTATGCGGCCGGGCTCGCCATCGACGGAGAGGACGGCGGCACCGGGGCTGCCTACAACGTGTCCATGAACCACATGGGCCACCCCATCGCCAGCAGCGTCCGCGACGCGTACCTGAACCTCGTGAAGATCGGCAAGCAGAACGAGATGCCCATCTTTGCGGGAGGCGGCATCGGGAAGAACGGGAACCTGGCGGCAAACGCTGCAGCGCTCATCATGCTCGGCGCGAGCGGGGTGCAGGTCGGCAAGTACATCATGCAGGCGGCGGCCGGGTGCATAGGGTCTGAGTCCGACCGCTGCAACATCTGCAACATCGGGCTGTGTCCCAAGGGGATCACGTCCCAGGACGCACGCCTCTACCGCAGGCTCGACCCCGAGGACGTGGCGTCCAGGGTCGTGGACGTGTTCAAGAGCTTCGACGCCGAGCTCAAGAAGATACTGGCACCCCTGGGGAGGTCGACGTCTCTGCCCATCGGCATGTCCGACGCCATCGGCATCGACGACTTCCACGCGGCTCAGCGGCTCAACATCAAGTACGTGGTGTAGGGAAAAGCTATGGAACAGCATGAACGGTTCATGATCTCCGGAATGGAGAACGGCATCAGGGTGGAGTCGAGGGTCCTGGAGGAGCTCGTGCAGGACGCGGTCGCCAGGGGCCACCGGAACATCAGGATAGAGGCATTCGGCCAGCACGGACTGGGCGGAAGGCTGTGGAAGACGGGTTCCGATCCGGTGGACATCGGCATCATCGGTCATCCCGGCCAGCGGGTGGGGTCCATGGGCTCACCGCTCACCACCATCAACGTGTACGGGCCGTGCTCCGACGACGTCGGCTGGCTCAACGCCGGGGCCACCATCGTGGTGCACGGGGACGCGACCAACGGCGTCGGCAACGCCATGGCCCAGGGCAAGATCTACATCGCCGGCGACATCGGCGCCCGGGGCATGACCATGACCAAGAGCAACCCCCACTACACCCCGCCGGAGCTGTGGGTCCTGGGCGGCGTGGGCGACTCGTTCGCCGAGTTCATGGCAGGCGGCGTGGCAGTCATCTGCGGGCACAATTCCCATTACCGGGACAACATCCTCGGGCACCGTCCCTGCGTGGGCATGGTGGGTGGGAAGATCTTTTTCCGCGGGCCGTCCAGGGGATTCAGCCAGGACGACGCAAAGCTCGTGGACCTCAGGGATGAAGACTGGCAGTGGCTCAAGGACAACATGACAGGGTTCCTGAAGGCCATAGGCCGGGAAGAGCTCTACCACGTGCTCTGCGGGGACCGGTCCGAGTGGAGGCTCCTCATAGCCCTGCTGCCCCATGAGCGGGGCGCCAGAAAGAAGCTGTCCATGGGGGAGTTCCGTTCCGAGGTGTGGGACAGGGAGCTGGGCAGGGGCGGCATCATCGGCGACCTGGTGGACATTGACCGCAGTCCCATCCCGTTGATCGCCACCGGCGACCTGAGGAGGTTCGTTCCTCTGTGGGAGAACCACAAATACACCCCTCCCTGCCAGGCCGGGTGCCCCACCGGCATCCCGGTGCAGAAGAGGTGGGAGCTCATTAGAAAGGGGCTCGTGGACGAGGCCATCGACCTGGCCCTCGAGTACACCCCGTTCCCGGCCACGGTATGCGGCTACCTCTGTCCGAACCTGTGTATGGAGGGCTGCACCAAGACAAAGCATTTCCTGCCTGCGGTGGACGTGACGGTCCTGGGCAGGGCGAGCGCGAACGCGCGGGAGCCCAAGCCGGCGAAGAAGACCGGGAAGAAGGTAGCGGTCATCGGGGGAGGGCCTGCCGGCCTCTCCGTGGCCTGGCAGCTCTGGAAGGACGGGCATGAGCCCGTGGTCTTCGACCGGGCGAAGAGCCTGGGCGGCAAGATCTCCTCGGCCATTCCCAACAGCCGCTTCCCCAAGGACATCTTTGACGCCGAGATCCAGAGGATCGCGGGAAAGCTCTCCTACCAAAGGCTCGGGCGCAGCCTCACCAGCCGGAAGTTCGAGGACATCAGGGACAGCCACGACGCCGTGGTCATCGCCACCGGCGCCCAGACGCCGCGGGTCCTGAAGATCAAGGGGTACGAAAAGGCCATCCCGGCCCTGGAGTTCCTCGAGCTCTCCAAGCGGGACGACATCAAGGTGGGCAGGAACCTCGTGATCATCGGCGCAGGGAACGTGGGCTGCGACGTGGCAACGGAAGGACACCGCCACGGCGCCCGGGACATCACCCTCATCGACATCCAGGAGCCTGCCTCCTTCGGCAAGGAGCGTGAAGAGGCCCAGAGGATCGGCGCCAGATTCATCTGGCCCGTCTCCGCACAGGCCATCACGGCCAGGGGCGTCGAGCTTTCCGACGGGAGGGTGCTGCCCGCCGACACGGTGGTGTTCTCCATCGGCGACCAGCCCGACACCTCCTTCCTGCCCGAAGGCATAACCACCAGGAACGGCTACGTGGTGGTGGACGAGGCCTGCAGGACCTCGGACCCCAAGGTGTACGCCATCGGCGACACCGTGAAGCCCGGCCTCCTCACCGACGCCATCGGCGCGGGCAGGAAGGCGGCAAGGGCCCTGGATGCGGCCCTGACGGGCAAGGACGACACCTATGACCAGCTTCCCCTCATCGACCTGCGCTCCGTGAAGCTCGAATATTACGACCCGCGGGCATCCAGGGGGAGCGACCTCGGGGCGTGCTCCACCGAGTGCGCGTCGTGCGGCGGGTGCAGGGACTGCGGCATATGCGAGGCCGTCTGTCCCCAGCAGGCGATTTCCCGGAGGGATCTTCAGCGTGGCGAGTATGAATACGTCGTTGACGGCAGCCTCTGCATCGGCTGCGGATTCTGCGCCGGGGCCTGCCCCTGCGGCATCTGGGAGCTCATGGAGAACGAGCCCCTGGAGTAGCCCAGGCCTTCGAAAATATGAGATTGATACTTGTCTCCCAGTACTGTAAAGGAAGGTAAATTCCGACCCGGGCCTGGAGAACCGAGCCCGGGTTTTGGTTCGCTTACGGCATCATCGGACGGACAGGAGGGTTTTTTCTTGGCTCCACGAAACTCAAGACCAGCGGTTGTGCTCCTGGAAGACGGATCGGTCTTTCCGGGCAAGGCCTTTGCCGGTGAAGGCGATGTGGTGGGGGAGGTGGTCTTCAACACGGCCATGACCGGCTACCAGGAAGTCCTCACGGACCCCTCGTACAAGGAGCAGATCCTGGTCATGACCTACCCGCTCATCGGCAACTACGGGATCAACGAAGAGGACGTCGAATCCTTGAGGATCCATCTCGAAGGGTTCATCGTACGCGAGTACCAGCACACCCCCAGCAACTGGAGATCGAAAAAGACGCTGAAGGACTATCTCGAGGAGCACGGCAGGATAGGGGTCGAGGGCCTCGACACCAGGGCCATCACCCGCAGGCTCAGGACCAAGGGGTCCATGCGGGGGATCGTGTCCACGAGGGTGGACCGGATGGACGAGCTCAAGGAGCGCCTCGACGCGTATCCCGGCCTCGTGGGGCGGGACATCGTGTCGAAGGTGACGGGCGGCTCGCCGTTCATCTGGAGGCAGGGGGCCATCCTGCCGCTTAAGAAGCCCACTCCCCGGAACGGGTCGCTCAGGGTGGTGGTCCAGGACTGCGGGGTCAAGTTCAACATCCTCAGGAGCCTCGAGGACCTCGGCTGCGAGGTGTTCGTCGTGCCCTCGAAGACGGTATCCGAAGACATCCTGGCCCTTGAGCCGGACGGGGTCATGCTCTCCAACGGCCCGGGCGATCCGGAGCCCCTGAAGGACGAGATCAGGACCGTGCAGGGGCTCATCGGCAGGGTGCCGGTGTTCGGCATCTGCCTGGGGCACCAGTTGCTGGGCCAGGCCCTCGGCGCCAGGACCGAAAAGCTCAAGTTCGGACACCACGGGGCAAACCAGCCCGTGAAGAACCTCCTGAGCGGCAGGGTGGAGATCACGTCCCAGAACCACGGGTTCGTGGTCGTCAGGGATACGCTCCCCAAGGACGCGCTCGTCACCCACATCAATCTGAACGACAACACCCTCGAGGGGATCAGGTATCCCTCCCACAGGGCGTTCAGCGTGCAGTACCACCCGGAGGCGGCCCCAGGGCCCCACGACGCGCACTATCTCTTCGGCGAGTTCATCGGCATGATGAGGGACCACAGGAAGGAAACGGCCTGAACTGGCGGGTCTGGATGAGCAGTATTGAATTTTCTGAAAATTTGATACAACCATGGTAGAGAGTTGGCAGCCAGTGCTTAGCTCTATATTGTGGAGGAAGTGATTACTATGAACATGCTTCGGGCTCTCGTGAAAAGCGCTTCTCAATGGCGGATTCATATCGGGCGGAATCCGGCCACCCTGCCGGGAAGATCCATCGTGCTTTTCCCGTACCAGCCCGATACGCTTTTCTGCGGCCTGGCAGGGATCCTGGTGATCAAGAAGGGCGAGACGGGCGACTCGCCAGGCTACCTCGAGCAATTCATGGGCTATGCGGACACCATTCAAGGCTCCTGCCTCGAGAAGGTGCTCGACGGGACCCTCGAGGCCTCGGCCTATCTCTGCCCCGAAACCCTCGAAGCATTCGAATCCGGGCTCTACCGCCTGAAGCAGGACCCCCGCAGCCAGTGGGCGCTGTTCCACAAGGGCTCTCTGGACGCGCTCAAGGCGCTGTGCGGCCGGGTGGCCGACCTCGTCGAGGCCGAGGACCTCCTCCTGGAAAAGAACGCCGCGCGGTTCTCCACCCTCGATATGGAGACGCTCACGAAGGCGCTCATTCACCTGAAGGACATCTCGTGGGGGCTGAGGGAAGACCTGCTCAAGAATCAGGAAAAGATCCTGGCGCTGACCGGCAGGACAGAAGCCCCTTCCCTGGAGGCGTACGAGAAGTACCAGAGGATGAACTTTACGCTGAACGCCCTCGACAGGCTCGAGGTGAGGGGAAGGGACTCGTGCGGCATACAGGTTGCGCTCCAGTTCGGCAACACCCGGGAGATCAAAAAGATCATCGAGGGCATCAGGGCGTGCGGCCTCTACGAAGAGTTCGTGAAGCGCAGCTCCCCGGGCGACCTCTGGGACCGCTCCGTCCACCTCTCCCCGGACACGCTGATCTTCACCTACAAGACCGCCCTGATCACCGGCGATCTCGGGGACAACACGAGGTGCCTGAGAAAGTCCATCCAGGACGACGAGCTCATCCATCTCGTGCTCGAGGGCAGCCCCGACTCGCAGATGTACCTCGTCCACACGCGGTGGGCATCCGTGGGCGCCATAAACGAGGCCAACTGCCACCCGGTGAACAACTTCCTCGTGAGCCCCGAAACCTTCGAGGGGTGGGACTTCGCCCCGGCCAGGAAGAAATACCCCTTCTATGGAACCGGCCCCTGGTCCATCAACGTGGTCTTGAACGGCGACATCGACAACTATCCGAGCCTGAAGGCATCGCTCGAGTCGAGCAACCTCACCATCGACACGCGGGTGACCACGGACACGAAGATCATCCCGGTCCAGATCGAGCGGTACCTCTATGAGGGCCACGACCTCAAGGAGGCCTTCAGGAGGGCCGTGTGCGACTTCGATGGCTCCCACGCCATCGCCATGCAGAGCAACCTCGAGCCGGGCAAGGTGTTCCTGGCCCAGAAGGGCAGCGGCCAGACCATCTACGTCGGGCTCTGCGAAAACCATTACGTCTTCTCGTCAGAGGTCTACGGCCTGGTGGAAGAGACGCCCTCCTTCATCAAGATGGACGGCGAGAGCGAGCGCGTACCGGGCGACGAGCGCACCCGGGGCCAGCTCTTCGTCCTGAACAGCAATCAGGGCGCCGGCCTCGAGGGCATCGAGGCCATGTACTACGACGGCTACCCCATAACTCTGACGCAGGCCGACGTGAGGCGCGCGGAGATCACCACCCGCGACATCGACCGCGGGGCGTACCCCCACTACCTGCTCAAGGAGATCCTCGACGCGCCGGGCTCCATCAGCAAGACCATGCGGGGCAAGTACCTCGTCAGGGAAGACGGCGGCGTGACCTTCAACCTCGGCGAGGAGGTGGTACCCGCACGGACCCGGGAGGCCCTCGCGACGGGCGCCATAAGGAGCGTCTTCGTGGTGGGGCAGGGCACCGCGGCCATCGCAGGGGCGGCCATCGCCGAGGCGCTCCAGATCTACCTCAAGTGCACGCCCATCGCCATCCAGGCCAGGAAGGCGTCAGACCTGAGCGGGTTCTGCCTGGACGAAGACATGTCCCACTGCCTGGTCATAGCCATCACCCAGTCGGGCACCACCACGGACACCAACCGGGCGGTGGCCATGGCAAAGAAGCGGGGCGCCCACCTCATCGCCATCGTGAACCGGCGCCAGTCCGACATCACCACCAAGGTCGACGGCGTGTTCTATACCAGCGACGGCCGGGACATCGAGATGTCCGTCGCGTCCACCAAGGCCTTCTACTCGCAGATCACCGCAGGCTACATCCTGGCCCTGTTCATGGCGCAGGTGCTCGATGCGCTTCCCCAGGAAAGGATCGCCTCCGAGCTCGCCATGCTCCAGAAGGCGCCCAGGCTGATGCAGAAGGTCATCGCCAGGAGGGAGGCCATCAAGGCCTCAGCGTGGGACCTGGTGCGCAGGAAGAAGTACTGGGCGGTCGTGGGCAGCGGCACCAACAAGGTCGCCTCCGACGAGATCCGCATCAAGCTCAGCGAGCTCTGCTACAAGACCATCTCCTCGGACATCATCGAGGACAAGAAGCACATCGACCTCTCCTCCGAGCCCCTCATCCTCGTGTGCGCGGCCGGCAGCCCGGAGGTGGTCCTCGACGACATCATCAAGGACGTGGCCATCTTCCATGCCCATGCCTCGAGCGTGGTGGTCATCGCAGACGAAGGGGAGAAGCGCTTCCACAAGGTTGCGGAGTCCGTGATCCCCGTGCCCAGGTCTTCGTTCCCCATATCCGTGATCCTCAACACCCTGGCGGGACACATCTGGGGATACTATGCCGCATGCAGCCTGGACTCCCAGTCCGCCACGTTCAAGACCTTCAGGTCAAGCCTCTCCGACATCATGCGCGCCCAGGAGAAGAACGGGATCTCCCTGTACGAGAGCATCGCCGACAGGGACCTCCACCGGGCCGTGGACGACTTCTCATCCCTGTTCAATTCCTGGAGGAGGGCGGGCATGCTGTCCACCATGAACGTGGAGACGGCCTCCGACATCGCCCTGCTCCTCAAGTACGCCGTGGGGAAGCTTCCCATCGAGGACTTCTGGACCGAGTTCGGGGAGCCCAGGATCACTGCCTCGCCCCTGGACAGGCTCGACATCGTCCTGGGCAGGGCTGTCGAGGAGCTCTCCCGGCCCGTCGACGCCATCCGCCACCAGGCCAAGACCGTGACCGTGGGAACGAGCAGGAGGGTCGAGCCGCCCAAGGGCATCATCTTCGACACCCTCGAAGACCTCTCCTTCTCCATCGCGAACATCCCCGCCAAGGGAGGCATCACCCTGAAGCGCTACCAGGATGCCATCTCGAGGATCAACGGCTACACCCTCTACGTCATCAAGGGGCTCGACGAAGACGGCAAGCCCACGGACGGGACCACCATCAGGGCCATCAGGAAGGATGGGATCTCGAAGGGCCTGTCCTCGCGCTTCGACCAGCCCGGCATACTCATGGGCACCAAGAAGACCATCGTCCGCACCGCGGACGTCTACGCCGGGACCGGCAAGTCGGACGACGCCTCCATCATCCTCATCCCGCTGCTCAACGGCGCGCGGGTCGTGGAGCACCTCCTGCTGCTGCACGTGGACTTCAACGACGACATCACCGTGGAGGTGAAAAAGGAGATCCTGGGCGAGAAGTTCGCTGATGTGGAGAACATCATCGACGAGTACAACATCCCCTGGAACGACGCCTACCTGGAGCCCTTGAGCGTCAAATACCTCCTGGGGGAGACGGCCGAGCGCATCGGCGGAAAGATCAAAAAGACTATCGATGCACAGGCCGAACAAGATACGACCGTGCCCCGAAGAATCTAAGCCGCTACGAAGGACATCATGCCGAAGAGGGAAGATCTCAAGAAGATACTCATCATAGGGTCCGGGCCCATCGTCATCTCCCAGGCCTGCGAGTTCGATTATTCCGGGGTCCAGGCGTGCAAGGCCCTGAAGGAGGAGGGGTACGAGGTGGTCCTCATCAACTCGAACCCGGCCACCATCATGACCGACCCGAACCTGGCCGACCGCACCTACATCGAGCCCATCACCCCGGAGTTCGTGGCGCGCATCATCGAGATAGAGCGTCCTGACGCCATCCTTCCCACCCTCGGAGGCCAGACCGGGCTCAACGTGTCGGTGCAGGTGGCGGCCATGGGCGTGCTGGAGAAGTTCGGCTGCGAGATGATCGGGGCCACGCCCGAGGTCATCCACAAGGCGGAGAACCGGGAGAACTTCCGGAACGCCATGGAGAACATCGGCCTGAGGGTGCCCCGGAGCGGGTTCGCCACGAGCATGGAAGAGGTTCACGCCCTGGCCGGCCAGATCGGCTTCCCCATCATCATCCGGCCCTCCTTCACCCTGGGCGGCATCGGCGGCGGCATCGCCTACAACCCCGAGGACCTCGAGATCATGGCAAAGGCAGGCCTCGACGCCAGCATGATCACCGAGATCATGCTCGAGGAGTCGGTCATCGGCTGGAAGGAGTTCGAGCTCGAGGTCATGCGGGACAAGGCGGACAACGTGGTCATCATCTGCTCCATAGAGAACATCGACCCCATGGGCGTGCACACGGGGGACTCCATCACCGTGGCGCCGGCCCAGACGCTCACCGACGTGGAGTACCAGCGCCTGCGCAACGCCTCCATCGCCATCATGCGGGAGATCGGCGTGGAGACCGGCGGCTCCAACGTCCAGTTCGCGGTCAACCCGGCGGACGGCGAGATCGTGGTCATCGAGATGAACCCCCGGGTCTCCCGGTCGTCCGCCCTGGCCTCGAAGGCCACGGGGTTCCCCATCGCCAAGATAGCGGCCAAGCTGGCCGTGGGCTACACTCTGGACGAGATCCCCAACGACATCACCCGGGAGACGTACGCCTCCTTCGAGCCCACCATCGACTACTGCGTGGTGAAGATCCCCCGGTGGACCTTCGAGAAGTTCCCCGAGACCCCGGACATGCTCACCACGTCCATGAAGTCCGTGGGCGAGACCATGTCCATCGGCAGGACCTTCAAGGAGGCCCTCGGCAAGGCCATCAGGTCGCTGGAGATCGGCAGGACGGGCATGAACAGCCCGTCGGATCCCGACGCAGGCCCGGTGAAGAAGGAGATCTACACCAAGCTCAACTACCCCAACTCCGCCAGGCTGTTCTGGGTGGGCGAGGCCTTCAGGTTCGGCATGAGCGTGGAGGACGTGCACCGGATGACCAGGATCGACCCCTGGTTCCTGGAGCACATCAGGGAGATCGTTGACCACGAAGAGTACCTCAAGAGCGCGCCCAGGGACGAGGCGACCATCGAGGAGGCCAAGAGGATGGGCTTCTCCGACCGCTTCATCGCCTCCCTGTGGGGCATGAGCGAGGAGGATTTCCGTGCGCTCCGCATGGAGAAGGGCATCGTCCCGGTGTACAAGCTCGTGGACACCTGCGCTGCGGAGTTCGAGGCCTATACTCCTTATTATTATTCCACCTACGAGACCGAGAACGAGGCAAAGCGCTCTGAGCGGGAAAAGGTGATCATTATCGGCGGCGGGCCCAACCGCATCGGCCAGGGCATCGAGTTCGACTACTGCTGCGTCCATGCCTCGTTCGCGCTCAGGGAGATGGGCTACGAGAGCATCATGGTGAACTCGAACCCGGAGACCGTGAGCACGGACTACGACATCTCCGACAAGCTCTACTTCGAGCCCCTGACGCTGGAAGACGTGCTCCACATCGTGCGCCAGGAGAACCCCAAGGGCCTCATCGTGCAGTTCGGCGGCCAGACCCCGCTCAACCTCTCGAGAGGCCTCGCCAAGGCGGGCGTTCCCATCCTGGGCACCCAGCCCGACGCCATCGACCGGGCCGAGGACCGCGAGCGCTTCAACGAGATCGTGCACAAGCTCAAGCTCAAGCAGCCCGACAGCGCGATCGCCTTCACCGTGGACAAGGCCGTGGCCGCAGCGAAGAGGATAGGGTTCCCGGTCCTCGTGAGGCCGTCGTACGTCCTCGGAGGGCGCTCCATGGAGATCATCTACGACGCGCGCGTGCTGGAGAAGTTCATCGAGGGCGTCTTCAAGCTCTTCCCGGACAACGCGGTGCTCATCGACAAGTTCCTCGAGGACGCCCTCGAGGTCGACGTGGACGCCATATCCGACGGCCGCATCACGGTCATCGGCGGGATCATGGAGCACATCGAGGAGGCGGGCATCCACTCCGGGGACAGCGCCTGCATGCTGCCGCCCATGAGCATATCGCCGAAGCTCATCGCTCAGATCGAGCACCAGACGAAGATGATCGCCTCCGAGCTCGGGGTCGTCGGCCTCATGAACATCCAGTACGCCATCAAGGACTCCGAGCTCTACGTCCTGGAGGTCAACCCCCGGGCATCGAGGACCGTGCCCTTCGTGAGCAAGGCCGTAGGCAGGCCCCTGGCGCAGATAGCCACCAAGATCATGCTCGGGCGCACCCTCGAGGAGCTCGGGTTCACGGAGCAGATCATCCCGAGGCATACCTCGGTGAAGGAGGCGGTGTTCCCCTTCCAGAGGTTCCCCAACGTGGATGTCGGACTCGGCCCTGAGATGAAGTCCACGGGCGAGGTCATGGGCATCGATTCGAGCTTCGGCGCGGCCTTTGCAAAGGCCCAGCTCGCCACCGGCTCAGGGCTTCCCACCTCGGGCACGGTGTTCATCTCCGTGCACGACATGCACAAGAAGGGGATCACGGACGTGGCGCAGGGATTCGTGGACCTGGGCTTCAGGATCCTGGCCACGAAGGGGACCGCTGCCCACCTGAACGCCCACGGCATCCCGGCGGAGGTGACGCTGAAGGTGAGCGAGGGAAGGCCCAACATCGTCGACCGCATCAAGAACCGGGAGGTCCAGATGATCATCAACACGAGCCTGGGCAGGATACCCACCGAGGACGCCTACCACATCCGCCAGAGCGCCATCAGGCACAGCGTCGCCTACGCCACCACCATCTCGGCCTCCCGGGCGAGCGTCGAGGCGATCAGGGCGCTGCAGCAGGGCTCCTATACCATCACGGCGCTCCAGGATCTCCATGCGCCGAGCAGGGCGCGGGTGTAGAGAGAACAGAAGTTTGTACCACGGGTGAAGACGGGCAACTAGGGTTTTTACTGAGGGGTTATTAGGGTTTTTATGTATGTTTGTGGCAGGAAATGGAGGGGAACGTTCCTTGACACTCTTATGAACATACGATAAGGATCATCCATGTCTACCAGAAAATCCACTAAATACATCTTCATAACCGGCGGTGTGCTTTCCTCCCTGGGCAAAGGTCTGGCTGCCGCCTCCATCGGTGCCATCATGGAGGCACGGGGGCTCAAGGTCACCAACATCAAGCTGGACCCGTACATCAACGTCGACCCGGGGACCATGAGCCCGTTCCAGCACGGCGAGGTGTTCGTCACCGACGACGGCGCAGAGACCGATCTCGACCTTGGCCACTACGAGCGGTTCACCTCGACCCAGCTCTCCGCCAGAAACAACTTCACCACGGGCCAGATCTACGACTCGGTCATCCAGAAGGAGCGCAACGGCGAGTATCTCGGCAAGACCGTCCAGGTCATCCCCCACATCACCAACGAGATCAAGAGCCGCATCATCGAGGCGGCGAACGGCAACGACCTCGCCATCGTGGAGATCGGCGGCACGGTCGGTGACATCGAATCCCTGCCCTTCCTCGAGGCCATCCGCCAGTTCGGATTCGACATGGGCAGGGGGAACGTCCTCTACATCCACCTGACCCTGGTGCCCTACGTGCCCACGGCAGGGGAGCTCAAGACGAAACCCACCCAGCACTCGGTGCAGAAGCTCCGGGAGATCGGCATCCAGCCCCAGATCCTGCTCTGCCGCTCGGAAAAGAGGCTGTCCCAGGACCTGAAAGAAAAGATAGCGCTCTTCTGCAACGTGGAGCGCGACGCCGTCATCAACGCCGTCGACGTGAAGAACATCTACCAGGTGCCTGTTGAGTTCCACCGGGAAGGGCTCGACGACCGCATCATCGAGTACCTGAACATGTGGACGAGGGACCCCAAGATGCAGGGGTGGGAAGCGCTCGTGGAAAACTTCGAGAACCGACCCTGCGAGGTGAACATCGCCATCGTGGGCAAGTACGTCAAGCTCACGGATTCCTACAAGAGCCTGAACGAGGCGCTCGAGCACGGCGGCCTCGCCAACAACACCCGGGTGAACCGGATCTATGTGGACGCCGACACGCTTGCGGACAAGGACGACATATCCGAGCACTTCAAGGGGGTCCACGGCGTCCTGATACCGGGAGGCTTCGGGGAGCGCGGCGTGGAGGGAAAGATCAAGGCGGCGCAGTACGCCAGGGAGCACGGGATCCCCTTCTTCGGGATCTGCCTCGGCCTTCAGCTCGCCGTGATCGAGTACGCCAGGAACGTGTGCGGCATCACCGGGGCCATCTCCACCGAGTTCGATGAAAAGGCCAGTGACCCGGTCATCGACTTCCTGCCCGAGCAGCGGAACATCACGAGGAAGGGAGGCACCATGCGGTTGGGCGCCTACCGGTGCACCCTGGCCAGGGAAACCAATGCCATGGCCGCCTACGGTTTGCCTGAGATATCGGAACGGCACCGCCACCGCTACGAGTTCAACCCTGCCTACGAGAAGCGGCTCGTGGAGAAGGGGCTCGTCATCTCGGGGAGAAACCCGGAGTCCGGGCTCGTGGAGATCGTTGAGCTCAAGGACCACCCCTGGTTCCTGGGCTGCCAGTTCCACCCCGAGTTCAAATCAAAGCCCATGAAGGCGCACCCCCTGTTCCGCGACTTCATCAAGGCCAGCTGCGGGTACCGGGAAAACCAGGGTAAGTAGACCTTTTCAGAGCGCTTCCCCGTAATTTCCCTCATGGATGAGGCGCAGGTCTCGAGCATGACCCGCGCCCTCTCAGCCCGGCTTCCATGACAGAGATCCCACGCCAACGTTCCTTCAGCGGTAAAACGCACTGTTTGGATCTCTCATTGACGCGGGTGCCTTCACTCTGATACAGGGAAGGATCTTGCACGTAAAAATCGCCGCAAAACAGGTTTATCATGGCAATTTTCATAATGCATCGCAGGAAATTGATTTATCCGTTGAATTCCTGCCTCGAATCAGGGTACCTTCTTTTTCATGGAGCATATGGGCACGGGCCGGTCAGGGCACGCCGTCATCGGCCGGGAAGTCACTGCCAGTGAACGCCATCAGGGAAAGGACTACATGAATGCGGGAGATCAAGACTCGGATAGTTGAATGGTTCATCGGTATTCTCGTGGGGATATTCGGGTACGCCCCCCTGTGCTCGGCCATCACCTATACGCCCCTGGACCGCGATCAGGCCATCGGCGCGGCACGGCAGATCACGGCGGAGAAATACCCCAACGCTGAAGTCGTCCAGGTGGACGCGCGCCAGTGGATTGCGTACAATGCCGACGGCACCTACAACCAGTGGTACGAGGTCTATGTCAAGATCCTCACGGAAAAGGGCAGGCGGAGGTACAAGACCGTCACCTCGTCCTACACCATCCCGTACAATGTCACCCAGTTCAAGCTCGTGGAGGTGATCCGCGCCGACGGATCAGCCATGCCCGTGGACATCGAGCGGAACAGCCGCGAGATGGTCGAGCAGTCCCAGATGGACTCGAACATCTACGACCCCAACCACCGGGTCCTGAGGGTCAGCATCCCCGAGCTCGACGTGGGGGACACGGTTCACTTCATCCTGCACGACGAGTTCAGGAAGACCCGCATGGCGAACACGTTCAGCGACTACGTGCTTTTCGAGGGAACAGACCCCATCAAACGCTCGGAGTACATGGTGGTGGCTCCCAAGGACAGCCCTCTTAAGAGCATAGCGCTCAAGGCCGAGATCCCCGGCACGGTCACCCACACGAAGGAGACGACGAATGGCGAGACCACCTACACCTGGGTGGCCTGTGACGTGCCCCAGGCGTACGAAGAGCCCCAGATGCCGCTGCTCTACACCCAGATGCAGCGTCTCCTGGTGAGCACGATCCCCGACTGGGAGACCGTTTCCAGATGGTACTGGAACCTCTGCAAACCCAGGATCGAGGCCACCACGCCCGAGATGGAAAAGGCGGTCAAGGCGATCGTCGCCGGGATCAGGGACCCGGAGAAAAAGATCGAGGCCATCTTCTACTGGGTGTCCCAGGAAATCAGGTACCTGGGGATTACGGTGGAAAAGGACGCGCCCGGGTACGAGCCCCACGATGTGGGCATGACCTTCGAGCGCAGAGCAGGCGTCTGCCGGGACAAGGCGGCGCTCCTGGTGGCCATGCTCCGCCTGGCAGGGTTCGACGCCTATCCGGTGCTCATCATGAACGGTCCCAGGAAGGATGCCGAGGTGCCCCAGCCGTTCTTCAACCACGCCGTGGCCTGCGTGCGGAACGCCGACGGGTCCTATCTCCTCATGGACGCCACGGACGAGAACACCAAGGAGCTCTTTCCCGCCTACCTCAACAACCAGAGCTATCTCGTGGCGCACCCGAACGGCGAGACCCTGCTCACCAGCCCCATCATCTCTGCGGACCAGAACATGCTGGGCATCCACACCAGGGGCTCGCTCGACAGCCAGGGCAATCTCCAGGCGAACACGGTGATCACCTTCGACGGCATCAACGACAACATCTACCGGAAGTTCTTTTCCCAGCTCACGCCCGAAGAGCGTCACCACTACTTCGAGAAGATCGTCATGCGCGCGGCCCCCGGGGGCATCCTCACCTCGTTCGACCTGACGCCCGACGACATGCTCGACACCACTCAGAGGATAGAGGCCAGGATAGGCTTCGAGGTCAAGGGCTGGACCATCCCGGGCAAGGACACCCTCATGCTTCCGCTGCCCCGGTTCGGACGCAGCGTGGGCATGTCGAACATCCTCGTGGGGAAGATGGGCCTCAAGACACGCAAGTACCCCTATGTCACGGACGTGGCCTGCGGCATCTCCGAGTCCATGAGGATCAACGTGGGCGAGTCGGCCGGCAGGGCCGTGAGCCTTCCCGAGTTCGAGACCATCGACAACCGGGGGGCCTTCTGGAAGACCACGCTGGGCATGAGGGACAAGATCCTCCTGGTGGACCAGACCTTCAAGATGAAGATCCCCGAGTACTCCCCGGAGGAATACCGTGAGCTCCAGGAGACGGTCAAGAAAATCGAGACCGACAACAGGAAGATGCCCATCTTCAGCCTTGCCCGCGAGAAGAAGGGTGCATCCGAGGAGATCTGGCATTCCGCCTTCGACGCCGATGCGGTCGTCCTCGACGAGCTCCACGAGTACGACGTGGCCGACGCCTCGAGCTGGACCGAGACCAGGCGCGTGAAGATGAAGGTGCTCACCTATGCCGGCAAGAAGAAGTTCAGCGACATCCGCATATCCTACAACCCGAGCTGGGAGAAGGTGGAGGTGAAGCACGCCGCCGTGACCTCGCCCAAAGGCGTGAAGACCACGGTCAACGAGAGGGAGATCAACATCATGGATGTGGAGTGGGCAGCGGATGCCCACCGCTACCCGGCGTCGAAGATCATGGTCGTGAGCCTGCCGGGCGTGGAAGCCGGGAGCATCGTGGAGTACACGGTGGTTTCCAGAAAGACCGGCCGGCCCTTCTTCTCCCTGCACGGCGATTCCTCCTTCGTCGACAACGCGAGGGTCAGGAGCCACCTCCGGGAGGACCCCTCTCTCATCACCATGGACGGCGTTTTCAAGTACCCCGAGCCCATCGAGAGGAAGGTCGTGCGCATCATCGCCCCGGAGGGCATGAAGCTTGCCTTCTCCCCGGATGAAAGCACGGCCGGGAAGGACCCCGGGGGCTCCGGCATCCTGGTCAAGGTGTCTTCCCACGGAGGGAAGAAGCTGTACGAGTTCACCGCAGAGAAGGTGCCGCCCGTGCGGCAGGAGGACTATCTGCCGCCCTGGTACGGCTTCAACCCCGTGGTGTTTGCGTCATCGGGAAGCTGGAAGACCTATTCCGCCCAGGTGAACAGGCTCCTGCTGCACGCCTCTTCCGTGAACGCAAGGACCCGAGAGGTCACCGCGGCCCTGGTGAAGAACCTGCACAGCAGAAACGACAAGATCAGGGCCATCCGGGATTACGTGGCACGGAACATCAAGGCCATCCCTGCCGCGTTCCACGAGCTGCCCCCTGACCACATCACCTCGGCGGACCGCATCCTGAGCGACGGGTACGGCGATTCCGCCGACCGTGCGGTGGTCCTCCATGCCATGCTCACGGCAGCGGGGTTTGCGCCGGAATTCGTGCTGGCGTCCTGGGTTTCACCGGTGGACGAGCTCAAGAAGCCCATGATCCAGTACCCCGCTCCCCACTGGTTCAGCGACGTGCTGGTCAGGCTCCGCGAGGGGGGCGGCATCCTGTACCTCAACGACACGGACCAGTATGCCCCCCTCGGCGCGGTGAAGCACGCCGGGCACCCCGGCCTGGTGCTTGCCCAGGGGACGTTCGAGACCATCGAGCCTTTGTCCGACACCTTTGCCGACCGCACCGATACGGACACCTCCATCCTGCTCGCGGAGGACGGGAGCATCGTGATGAAGCAGAGAAGGACCTATTACGGGAACTCGTACGCCTCGTTCCGCAAGCAGTTCTCCGAGATGCCCCCCGAAGAGCGCAAACGCCACCACGAGCAGATCATCTCCTCGATCAGCCAGGCCGCCAAGTCCGCCGGCGAGTACATCACCCGGTATGACCAGTATCCGGGCGTCGAGGAGGTCTCGGTCCAGGTGGACACCTACGCGGTGCAGCAGGGCAGATACCTGTACCTCAAGATCCCCGGCCTGGTGAACATCCTCGAAGGGGTGACGAGCGACGAGAGGAGGAACCCCCTCTACCAGGTTGACCCGAGGCATGCGAGGATCACCGTGGAGGTGAGCCTGCCCGACGGGATCGAGGCCTGCGAGGTGCTGCCCCCGGACAACCTCACCATCCCCATGGGCAGGGGAGGCGGCATCAGCATGAAGACCTCCCTGATCGAGAACAAGGGGGCAAAGGGCAGGAAGACCGTGCGCATCAGCCAGGACATCGACATCAAGCCCGTGGTCGTCGATACGTCGGAGTACCCCGACCTCCTCGACTATCAGCGCATCCTCTCGCACCCGAAGGCGAACCTGCTCCTGCTGCGCATGAGGAACTGACCTGACGCCTTTTCGCCGGGCGGGAGAGGGAGCGCCTCTCCCGCCCGGCGCACACACTCCATCTCCATAATCACTTCAATACAATAATTTTATATAAATCCCCATCAGGACGATGAGTACTGATGTGTCGTGTTTCATGGTGTGAGATGGTCCGGGTACAATGCTATCCTTCGGGGCAGGGGCATGGAGAGAAGGTCGTTCAAGAGGGTCACGGTTCAGGCCACCGCGGAGATCGAGATTTCCGTGGACCCAGGCGCCGCGTCGAACGGAAGCGAGAGCTGCTCCCAGACCTACAGGGGCATAGTCGAGACCATCGACATGAGCCTCTGCGGGTTGAGCGCGAGGATCGTGAGCTCGCCCATGGACACGGCCAGGTCCTTCAGCCCCGCCCTTGCATACCCCCTCGTGGGTAACGAGATCAGGGCGGCCTTCGCATCCTCGGGTATAACGGTGTGGGGCAAGGTGGTGCGGTACGATCCCAGAAACATGCTCATCGCCGTCGTCATCACCAGGGTGTCCGACGTCCTGGGTTTCCGGGACCTCCTGAGCCGGATCATCTTCCCCTGCACCTCTCCCTGACCGCAGGACCTTGCATTCTCCTTAACGCACGAAAAATAATCGCACCCCAGCTGACTCCGGTTTTTTGTGCCTTCAACCGTATCCGGGTCGATCAGGCCTCCCTCCCAAAAAGCCGTTGAATAATCCCCGGCGATCTAGTACGCAGAAGGGAGACGCTTCAAGCCTGGAGCGAACGAGTATCGGGAGGAATACATGAGAAAGGCAGGCATGATCGTATCGTTTCTCGTGGTGATCTTCGTGGTTGTGGCCGCATCAGCCCTCGTTTACCATTATCTCGAGTGGGAGAAGCCTCAGGTCAGGATCCAGGAAGCGTTCGACATGGTCGGGAACAAGAGAAATGTGAACATCGACATCTCCGACCTGCGCAGCGGCATCAGGAGCGTTACGGTCTCCCTGGTGCAGAAGGATCACCCCTTCGAAATCGCCCGCGAGGAGATCCCGGAAGCAGGGACCACCCGGAAGACCATGACCGTGGAGGTCAGTCCCCGGAAGCTCAGGATGAAGGACGGACCGGCCGTGTTCCAGATTCAGGTGGTCGATTATTCGCCCTTGAGGAACACCACCATCGTGCAGCGGAACGTGACCGTCGACATGAAGCCGCTCCACGTCTCCCTGCTCACCATGGCGCACAACGTGAACCCGGGCGGGACGTGCATGGCAGCGTATACGCTCTCGAAGCCCGTCCTGAAGAGCGGGGTGCAGTGCGGCGACGTGTTCTCGCCGGGGTACCCCCAGAAGACGGCCAACGGCAAGACCTACTATGTCTGCTATTTCCCGGTGCCCATCGATGTGTCGAAGGCGACCGTCATGAACGTCGTTGCCAACGACCGGGCAGGCAACCAGGCAGTGGTGTCGATCCCCTTCTATATCAGGAGCCAGTGGCGCTTCTACGCCGACAAGCTGGGGATCGGCCAGGATTTCATCACCCGAAAGGCGAACGAGTTCCTGCAGGAGTATCCGGACCTCGAGGGGAAGACGGTAGAGGAGGCCTTTACCTACATCAACGTTGATATCAGGAAGGGGAACGAGAACACGATCCGGGAAGTGTCGCGCAGGACCGGGCCCGAACAGCTCTGGGACGGCTCTGCGTTCCTCATGATGAAAAACGGCGCCACCAGGGCGCGATTCGCCGACAAGCGGACCTACCTGCTCGACGGGAAGCCCATCGGCGAGAGCGTTCATCTCGGCATCGACGTGGCATCTACGGAACGGGCCCCCATCGAGGCGTTCAACAGCGGAACCGTGGTCTTTGCCTCGAGTCTCGGGATCTACGGCAACGCGATCATCATCGACCACGGCCAGGGCATTGCGAGCCTCTACGGCCACCTCTCGTCCATTCAGGTGAGCGAGGGCCAGCAGGTGCAGAAAGGCCAGGTAATAGCCGCATCCGGGGCCACAGGATGGGCCGGCGGCGACCACCTGCACTTCAGCATGATGGTGAACGGGATCTTCGTCAACCCCATCGAGTGGTGGGACTCCCACTGGATTCAGGACAACGTCACGCGCAAGCTCCAGGGCGTGCAGGATTCCCTCTAGCCCGACCGGAGGTGCCTCCCCGGCCGGGGGCGGGGAGGGTGCCGCCTTCAGCTCCCCGGGCCGAGGAGCATGACAAAGGACCTGTACAGGTCCGGGTCGAATTCGTTTGCCATCTCCCTCTGCATGATCTGGAGGGCTTCAAAGGGGGTCGAGGTCTGCCTGAAGGGTCTTTTGGAGGTCAGGGACTCGAACGTGTCCGCAATGGAGCAGATTTTCGCGAAGATGGGGATGTCATCCCCTGACTTCCTGTAGGGATACCCTTTGCCGTTGCAGCGCTCATGGTGGTACAGGACGATGGATGCCGCTTCTTCACTGAGCTTTCCCGCCCTCGACAGCTTGTCGTGGCCCCAGAGGGGGTGCTTCCTGATGACTTCCCAGTCGCTTGCGGTGAGCTGCTCCTCCTTGTCCACCACTGACCTGGGGACCTTGGTCATGCCGATGTCGTGGAGGTAGAACGCGGTGGCCAGGTCCGGGATGTCGTAGCGGGAGATGTCGTCCTGGAACAGGTTGATGGCAAGGGCCAGTCCGAAGGTGCCGGCCTTGACCGAGTGCTGCAGCAGGTAATGGTCGATGCTCGTCATGTCCATCACATGACCCACGATGCTTCTGTCCAGGAAGATGGACCGTGCAATGCTTTTCGAGATCTTCTGCATCTCCTCGATGGTCCTGGCGTTCGTGCCCTGGAACACCTTGCGCAGCGCCTTCATGGAGAACGAGTACACGATGTCCGCCTTGGCCTTCGGCTTGATCAGGGGGCTCGTCAGTATCTCGAGGGTGTGGGTGTCCAGGTCCTCTTCGGCCGATACATGGTCTTCGGACCGGATGTAGAGCGTCACCCTGCTGCACATGCGGTAGTGCTCCTCGGTAAAGACGGCCCCTTTCGATGCGAACAGACGGTAGTCGTCCTTCACCTTGAAATAGAGGTCGATGGTGCTCTTCCCATCCACGCAGGCAAGCTTGTAGGGGATCTCCTTATAAAACACCGGGGCTCTCCGTGCGGTGCATCGAGGGCTGGTTCTCCATGTGCTGGACGAACGGGGTGTACATGCTCCGAAATCGCATAATTTCCATTATCGACAGGGAAGGGGATTTGATTAGCCCTCAATATAAATAAATTCATGATTCTCTGATATTGCCAGGGATCCCGATGATACCGGCATCTGCCGGGTTCGATACGTTCGAGACCCCTCTTCGGAGGCGATGCGTTCGGAGTTGGGGCCGAAAGGAGTATATTGGGATCGACCCCGATACCGATACCGACCCCGACCCCGATGGAGATGGGGAAAATCGGAGCCTGACGGAGGGCTACCGGGCGTCCGGACCGAGGAGCATGATGAAGGCCCTGAAGAGATCGGGATCGAATTCCCCCGCCATTTCCGTCTGCATGATCCTGAGGGCCTCGAAGGGGGTCCTGGCTGGCCTGAACGGCCTGTCGGACGTCAGCGCCTCGAAGGTGTCGGCAATGGCGCAGATCCGGGCGTAGACCGGTATGTCCGACCCTCCTTTCCTGAACGGGTATCCCTGCTTGTCGCAGCGCTCGTGATGGTAGAGAACGATGTCCGTGGCCTCGTCGCTCAGGTATTTCGCCTTGACGAGCCGGTCGTGGCCCCACAGCGGGTGCTTCCTGACGACGTCCCACTCGTTTGGCGTAAGCTCGCCCTGCTTGTCGAGGATCCTGGCCGGGACCCTGGCCATGCCGATGTCGTGGAGGAAGAACGCGGTGCTCAGCTCCGCCAGGTTGTGGTCGTTGATCCTGTCCTGAAACAGGTTGATGGAAAGGGCGGTGCCGAAGATGCCGACCTTCACGGAGTGCTTGTATGTGTAGTGGTCGTGGCTCGAGATGCTGATGAGGTCGTCAATGACCTGTCCGTCGGACAGGATGAGCTTCACGATGTTTTTCGAGATCTTTTCCAGCTCCTTGATGGTTTTCAAGCTCGTTCCCTGGAACACGTCCCGGACGGATTTCATGGACGTGGCGTACATGATGTCGGCCTTTGCGGACCGGCTCACCTGGGGGTCGGTGAGCACCACGGCAAGCTGGTTGTCGAGATACTCCTCGGCCTTGGCAAGGTCATGGTCGAGGATGTAGAGCTTCACCCCTCCCTTGCCGAACTGGCGGTAGTGCTCGGCGGTGAAGGTCGCTCCCTGCGCCGCGAACAGGCGGTAGTCGTCTTTGATCCTGACATAGAGGTCCATGGGGCAGCGCTCGTTGTCGCTGATGGTCTGGAAGGGGATCTCTTTGTAGGCCACTGCCTCACCCCATGGACAAGGGCCGTGTGGAAAAGCGGTCCGGTTCATTGCCGCCTGCATGCGGCCTGGAATATGCGGCGCATCTCTGCATATCGGTCGTATCGACAACCGGGGGTGCTGATATTACGGTTCCTTGATCAGAGGATGCCCGTTCAGGGGAACAGGGGCCAGCCGGGAGGGTATCCTGCCTGAATGGAGACAGGGGCGCCCCCCACCGGGTGGAGGAACTCCATGCGCCGGTGGTGCAGGGCTATGCCGTCACCAGGGTAGACGGCCCCGCTGCCGTAGGCGCTGTCTCCCACGATGGGGCAGCCGGAGGCCGCGAGCTGAGCCCTGATCTGGTGATAGCGCCCGGTCTCGAGGTCGACCTCCAGGAGGCAGAGCCCGCCAGCGCGTGCGATGACACGGTACCTCAGCACCGCCCTGCGTGAGCCGGGATCGTTCCCGTCCGAGAGCACAGCCCTGAAGCGGGAATGCCTGAGGAAGTGAACGAGCTCCCCTTGAGCGTCCGGGAGGTCCCCTGAGACCACGGCGTGATAGGTCCTCCCTATGACTCGCCTGCGCATCTGTTCGTTCATGCGGGAAAGTGCCTTGCCCGTGCTCGCGAAGAGGGCGATGCCGCTCGCCACCCGGTCGAGCCTGTGCACGGCGTGGAGGAAGACGTTGCCCGGCTTGTTTCTGGTTGAACGGAGGTATTCCTTGGCGCGGTCCTCGAGGCTGTCCCCTTCCTGTCCGCTGGGCTGGGTCAGGAGGCCTGCCGGCTTGTTGAGGGCGAGGAGGTGGTTGTCTTCGTAGAGGACCTCGACAGCCGGGTGGGGCAGGGGGGGCATGGGGCTGCTCATCTTCAGGGGGTCCAGCGCGCAAAGGTCCCGCTGGGCACGGGAAACACCCCGGGCCCGCCGGTGAGCAGCATCTCGCCGTACTCGATGCAGGACCTCTCGGGGCTGCCGGTGACCGCCTGGAGGAAGTTGGTGAGCGCGATGGGCGTGCAGTAGGGTGTGTGGGAGGTGAGGAGGATGAAGGACGGGGTGTCGGATACGAGGGCCCAGCACTTCTCGAGGGTGAGCGAAAGCTCCTCGTCGATCTTGTAGACCTCCTTGCGCCTGCCGTGGCCGAAGGTGGGGGGGTCGAGGATGATGGCGTCGTAGCGCTTCCCCCTCCTGATCTCCCGGTCCAGGAAGCGGTTCACGTCCTCCACGATCCAGTGGATCGGCGCCTGGGCGAGCCCGTTGAGCTCAGCGTTCTCCCGCGCCCACTTCACCATGCCCTTCGATGCGTCGACGTGCCAGACCTGGGCGCCTGCCCTGGCTGCTGCGAGGGTCGACCCCCCGGAGTAGGCGAACAGGTTGAGCACGGCTGGACTGCCCCCTGTTCTCTCCCGGGCGCTCCTCAAGGTCCCGGTGATCCACTCCCACTGGTCCCGCTGCTCGGGGAAGATGCCCAGGTGGCCGAAGTCCGTGGTGGAGAGCTTGAAGCGGATGCCCGAGACCGTGATGACCCACTCCTCCGGCAGTCCCCGCCTGAGCTGCCACCGGTTCCCTTCGATACGGTCGAAGGAGGCGTCCGCGTCCCTCCATTCGGAGGGGTCCCGCTGGGGGTGCCAGATGGCCTGGGCGCAGGGGCGCACGAGGCGGACACCGCCGAAGCGCTCGAGCTTGCGCCCGTCGCCGCTGTCCAGGAGCTCGTAATCGTCCTTATCCCAGGGTCTGGCCCGGGCAGGCCTGTCAGACGTCTGGCAGACCCGGCTTAAGGGTTTGTGATCAGGTGCCTTTTTCGTCATGACCCATCCATTTCTACAGTCAGTGCTCCCTTGGCAGGTGTACGAAACCCCCTTTTTCTGAGAAATCAATACCCCAAACCCCGAAACCCCGCAATCGAAAGAAATCGATGCATTATCATCAGGAAAACTTTGTGTGTTTCCAGGCACAGGTCGCGGCTGACGATCCGGCGGCTCTGGAATGACAGGATGCATGTCATGCAAACAGACAGGAATATCGATGTACGGTCTTTCTGTTGCGGTATCAGCGGGTTCTACCTATCTGATTGAAGTAACGCATGAATTTACCCTTGCCCAGGAATCACCATGCTCCCTATGGAGCAGAATAATCAACAGCTTTATTGACTAAACCGAAGCAAGCTGGTAAACTGAACCGCGATTCACCGCTCACAAGAAACGTTAACTTAAATAACCCATAACGGAGGAGGTAGTAATGGTCAGGAAAATCAAAAAGGCCGCTGTGATCGGGTCTGGTATCATGGGGGGCGGTATCGCCGCCATCCTTGCCGGCGCTGGTGTAGACGTCCTGCTGCTGGACATTGTACCATTCGACCTGAAAGACGAGGAGAAGAACGACAAGAAAGCCAGAAACCGCATCGTCACCGCCGGTCTGGAGGCTGCCACCAAGGCGAAGCCGCCGCTCTTCTACTCGAAGGCCGATGTCGCGCGCATCTCGACCGGAAACCTTGAAGACGATTTCGACAAGCTCGCCGACTGCGACTGGATCATCGAGGTCGTGGTGGAGAACCTGAAGATCAAGCAGCAGCTCTTCGCCCGCATCGACAAGGTCCGCAAGCCCGACACGATCGTTTCTTCCAACACGTCCGGCATCCCGCTCAAGGCCATGTCCGAGGGCTTGAGCCAGGGCTTCAAGGAGAACTTCCTGGGAACCCACTTCTTCAATCCTGTCCGCTACATGCATCTCCTCGAGATCATCCCGGGCGAGCTCACCAAGAAGGACGTCCTTGACTTCATCGCCGACTTCGGCGAGAGGATGCTCGGAAAAGGCATCGTCTGGGCAAAGGACACGCCGAACTTCATCGGCAACCGCATCGGCATCCACGGCATCGGCAAGACCATGCAGGTCATGCTCGCCGACGGGCTCACCATCCCCGAGGTCGACGAGATCTTCGGAGCCCCGCTGGGACGCCCCAAGACCGCCATCTTCAAGACCTCCGACCTCGTTGGTCTGGACACCATGACCCACGTGTCCCAGAACACCTACGACATGTGCCCCAATGACGAAGAGCGCGACGTGTTCGCAGTCCCCGCGTTCGTGAAGACCATGGTCGAGAAGAAGCTGCTCGGCAACAAGACCAAGGCCGGCTTCTACAAGACCGACATCACCCCCGAGTGGAAGAAGGTCAGGAAGGTCATCGACCCCGCCACCGGCGAGTACGTCGAGTACGGCAAGGCCGAGTTCGAGTCCCTGGCGGCCGCCAAGAAGGCAGCGACCCTGCCCGAGAAGATCAAGGCAGTCATCAACGGCACGGACAAGGCCGCCAAATTCGCATGGAAGGTCATGGCCGGCCAGCTGATCTACGCCGCCAACCGGATCCCCGAGATCTCCGACACGGTCGTGGAGATCGACAACGCCATGAAGTGGGGCTACAACTTCACCTTCGGTCCCTTCGAGACCTGGGACGCCATCGGGGTCGAAGAGTCAGTGAAGAGGATGGAAGCCGACGGCATGAAGGTCCCCGAGAACGTGAAGAAGATGCTCGCCTCCGGCGCGAAATCCTTCTACAAGCTCGAGAAGGGCAAGAAGATGTTCTTCGACTTCGCTTCCGGCAAGTACGTGTCCGTGAAGACCAGCCCGAAGGCCCTTGACCTCCAGTCCTACAAGGCGGAGAACAAGGTCGTTCTCACCACGCCTTCCTGCTCGCTCATCGACATCGGCGACGGTGTGTTCTGCCTCGAGTTCCACGCCAAGATGAACGCCATCAACAAGGAGATGGTGGAGTTCATGAACCAGGCCGGCGAGTATGTCGACAAGAACGGTCTGGGCATGGTCATCGGCAATCAGGCAGGCGGTATGCCCGGCGCATTCTCCGCCGGCGGCGACCTCGCCTACATGCTGAGCCTTGCAAAGGCAGGCAAGTTCTCCGAGATCGACGACTTCATCAAGCAGGTCCACAAGGGCATCATGGGCACGCGGTATGCGAAGTACCCCGTGGTTGCAGCCCCCTACGGCCTCACCCTGGGCGGCGGCTGCGAGGTCTGCCTTGCGGCTGACCGGATCGTGGCTCACACCGACCTGTTCATGGGCCTGGTAGAGATCGGCGCGGGCATCGTCCCCGGCGGCTGCGGCATGATCAACCTCTGGCGCCGCTTCGTCGAGTCCAAGCCCGAGTCGGCAAAGATCACCGACCTCGGCGCATTCTTCCTCCCCGTATTCATGGCAGTGGCGCAGGCCAAGGTATCCAACTCCGCCGCAAACGCACGGGCGAACGGGTTCCTCAGGCCCACCGACCGCATCGTCATGAACAGGGACAACCTCATTGGCGAGGCAAAGAAAGAAGTCCTCAAGATGCTCGACGACGGCTATGCACCGCCCTTGAAGACCAAGATCCCGGTCCTCGGCCGCGAAGCCCTGGGCATGGTCTGGGCAGAGCTGCTCAACATGAAGGGCGGCGGCTACATTCCGCCTCACATGGAGACCATCTCCAAGAGGATCGCCATCTGTCTGTCCGGCGGCGACGTTCCTTCCGGCACCGCAGTGAGCGAGGAGCACCTCATGACGCTCGAGCGCGAGGCATTCGTCGATCTCTGGAAGACCGAGAACTCCCAGAAGATGGCCGAGCACATCATGAAGACCGGCAAGCCGTTAATCATGTAGTTGAAGAGCACATAACAGGAGGAAACCGATGAGAGAAGCATATATCGTTCAGTCAGTAAGGACCCCCGGATGCAGGAGGGGCAAGGGCGCTTTCGCGACCACGAGGCCCGAGGATCTTCTGAAGGCAGCACTCAATGGTCTCATGGAGAGGACACCCGGCGTCGAGAAGAAGGACGTCGAGGACATATTGGTGGGGTGCGCATTCCCCGAGGCAGAGCAGGGCTTGAACATCGGCCGCATCATCGCTCAGATCGCCGAGTTCCCGGATGACACCTGCGGCGCAACCGTCAACCGGTTCTGCGCCTCGGGTCTCGAGGCCATCTCTCTGCAGGCCATGAGGATCATGGCAGGCATGTGCGACGTGGCCATCGGCGCCGGCCTTGAGTCCATGTCCATCGTGCCCATGGGCGGCAACCTGCCCAGGCCCCATCCGGAGCAGGCCATGAAGAACCCGGACGTCTACATCTCCATGGGCATGACGGCTGAGAACGTGGCCACCCGCTACAAGATCACCCGCCAGATGCAGGACGAGTTCGGGTACGGCTCCCAGATGAAGGCCGCCGAGGCACAGAAGAAGGGCGCATTCACGGAGATCGTCCCCACCACCGCCTACCGCTTCAAGGAGAAGGACGGCATCATGGTGAAGGAAAGCTTCATCCAGGACTTCGACGACGGCGTGCGCCCCACCACCCTGGAAGGCCTTGCCAAGTTGAAGCCCGCCTTCGCGGCCATGGGCTCGGTCACTGCGGGCAACTCCTCGCAGACCACCGACGGCGCTGCCTGCACGCTCGTCATGAGCGGCGAGGCCGTGAAGAAGTTCGGCGTGAAGCCCATCGCCAAGTTCAGGGCATACGTGGTAGCCGGCTGCCGCGCTGACGAGATGGGCGTGGGCCCCGCCTATGCCATCCCGAAGGTCATCAAGACGGCGGGTCTCGGCACGGCGCTCGACATCGCGAAAGACGCCATCTTCGAGATCAACGAGGCGTTCGCCTCCCAGGCCATCTACTCCCTGCAGCAGATCGGCCTGTACGATCCGAAGTACTACTCCCACGAGAGCGACGAGCGCATCGTCAACGTCAACGGCGGCGCCATCGCCCTGGGCCATCCGCTGGGATGCACCGGCGCGAAGCTCTGCGCCCAGCTCATGACTCAGATGAAGGCCCGCGGCAAGAAGTGGGGCGTCGAGTCCATGTGCATCGGCGGCGGCATGGGCGCAGCGGCACTGTTCGAGCTCTGCGAATAAACCCGTAACGCCACGCACGAAACACACCGGGGCTGCCCGCACGGGCAGCCCTTTTTTTGTCCCTCCTCCCCGCCCTTTTTTCAGGGGATCGATCCGGCCCGGCATGAATCTTTTTAATATAGTTTTACAAATGCTTGGGTTTACCTGTGCTATATACGACCCGTTGAGCCTGAAGGACGGCCTTCATTATCTTTGACAAGGAGAGTGAATCATGAAATCTGAACCCGAATCGAATCCCCTCGTGAAGCTCGTGAGGAGCGCCGTCCTGCTCATGCCGGAGCGTGCAGTGGGTTCATTCGCGTTTCTGCTCCTCGTCGTCAACACGATCTTCTGCGCCTGCCTGCTCTTCCCCATGGTCGGGGTCAAGTTCCTCATGCCCACGGCCGAGGGTAAGAAGCGGGTCAGCGCCATTCTCAACGAGCTCGGTCTGGGCTGGATCGGCCGAAACAACCTCATCATGGCCTTGACGAAAAAGATAAACTGGGAGGTCACGGGCATCGAAGGCGCGAACCCGGAAGGCTGGTACCTGGTCATCTCCAACCACCAGACCTGGGTGGACATCCTGGTCCTGCAGAAGATCTTCCACCGGAAGATCCCGTTTCTGAAATTCTTCCTCAAGAAGGAGCTCATCTGGGTGCCCATCATGGGGGCTGCCTGGTGGGCCCTTGATTTCCCCTTCATGAAGAGGTACTCGAAGGAGTTTCTCAAGAAGCACCCGCACCTCGAAGGCAAGGACACGGAGATCACCATCAAGGCCTGCGAGCGCTTCAAGGACATCCCCATCTCGGTCATGAACTTCGTGGAGGGCACCCGGTTCACGAAGGCAAAGCACGCCAGGCAGCAGTCGCCCTACAAGCACCTCCTGCGCCCCAAGGCCGGGGGGATATCCTTCGTGCTCTTCGCCATGGGCAGATACCTCAACCAGATCGCCAACGTGACCATCATCTATCCCCAAGGGCCCAAGACCTTCTGGGACTTCCTCTGCTCGAAGGGCTGCGACGTGCGGGTCCACGTGGAGATGCTCCCGGTGACTCCCGACATCATCGGAGACTATGCAAAAGACCCCGCCTTCAGGGATACCTTCCAGGAATGGCTGAACACCCTGTGGGCTGCCAAGGACGCCCTCATCGAAGACTTCTTCAACGAGCGGCGCAAGGCAGCGTGACCCGGGCGTTTTCGGCCTGACTTCACCGAAGGATGCGGGGGCAGCGCCAGGGCATGGCAGCGTGCGCCGGGTCCCCCTCGCTTCCGCGATCCTCACCCGCAATAATGAGGTTATCTTTTCACGCCGGATCTGGTACAGATGGGATGAGTCCTCAGCACTAGGAGTTGCGGCCACATGGCAAAAGACATCGAGCGCGTGTATGCGGCGCTGCTTGACAGGAAGTACCAGGAGACGGTCTTCGGCGACCTGGAGGGGTTCCAGGAAAAGGGAAACGCCTCCATCGCGTGCTGTCCGTTCCACGCCGACGCGTTCCCTACGCTCGTCATCTACAAAGACAGGCCCGAGTATTTCTGCTTCGTCTGCAGCGCCCGGGGCGACTGGATCAGGTACCTCCAGCTCAGGAAAGGCCTGAGCTTTTCCGACGCCCTCGCGCTGCTCTCCCGGGAAGCCGGGGCAGGGGAGCTCGTATATACCGAGGCACAGTGGCAGGGTGAGCTGAGCAGGTCGATCCTCATGGAGCTCATCGCGGGCTTCTTCACCACTCAGCTCTTTGCCCGGCCCGGAGAGGAGGTCCTGCACTACCTGTACAACAGGGGGTACGCCATGGGGGAGGTGGAGGGCTCCTCCTTCGGCTACTATCCGGGCAGCGATGCCCTGCAGGGCTACCTCACCGCACAGGGCATCACGGGAAAGCACCTCCAGCCGGTCTTGAGCTCCATCTGGAGGGGCGATGCCGAAGGGTTCAATCTCACCATCCCCTACCGTGACTCCTGCGGCAGGCTCATGGGCATCATCGGCCGGGACGTCAAGGCCGCAGGGCCAGCGGCCTACAGACCGCTCACCGACCTCTCCATGCTGGCGGACGTGCCCTTCCTCATGTACAGGGCCAGAAACCGCGAGGACGTCATCATCGTCGACGGCCTCTTCGACGCCCTGCTCGTGGACCAGATCGGGTTCAGGCAGGCCGTTGCCGTCGGCAAGTCAGGCCTTACGAGGGGCCAGGCTCAGACCATCGCCTCCTGCGGGGTCAGGCGCTGCATCCTGTGCTTCGGGAACGGGCCGGACAAGGAGAGGTTCACCTCTGAAGCCAGGGACCTCGTCAGGTCCTGCGGCATGGAGGCGGCCCTCCTGCCCGTGCCCGATTCCTTCGCAGACCTCGACCACTTCATACGCGGGACCGACCTCCACGATTTCAAGAACCTGCTGAGAAAGGTCCGGAAGCTCTAGAGCATCGCGCAGTCAACTGATATCACGCCTCTTTTCCATTGCCAGTGGGATGGAAATCCAGTATGATGGCTATAATTGACCCGGCACCTGTCGCCGCGAACGGCATGCAGCTCCATGCCGGGGTTCCGCTTTTTGTGATGTATTTGCCGGATCAGTAATCATGTCATGGCCGTAGTGAGGGCCGGAGGAGAGGATGAGCACTGCATTCAGCTCGCAAGCCGTTGTGATCGGGGCAGGCCCTGCAGGCCTGGGCACAGCCCTCGGGCTGGCCCATGAAGGGATCGACGTCACCGTCCTGGAGAAGCAGGACAGGGTGGGATCCCTGCGCAGGGGGGAGACCATCCGCTTCAACCGGGACATGGACAGCCTCCTGGGCGGCGGGTTCCTGCACAAGCAGGCCATCAGAAAGATCCGCAGGAGGACCTACTTCTCCCACACCGGCCTGCGCCATGTGGACCGGCAGATAGCGAACCCCAACCTCATCATCAGCTGGCCCGACTTCATGCAGGCCATGGCCGGTGTCGTGCAGGCCGCTGGCGTGCGGATATGGACCTCTGCCAATGTCCTGGACTTCGTCAGGAAGGACCGGCAGGTCCTTGGCGTGCGGGCCATGGTGAACAACTTTGGCGAAGAGGAGATCAACGCCCGTGCCGTATTCTCGTGCGGCGGACACGACGACCCGGCCTCCCGCCTGCTCTGCATCAACCGCTCCGGCATCGACCTGCCCATCCTGAAGATCATCGTGCAGGACTACGACGGCCCCGAGGACAGGCTCCAGTACCACTTCCACGTATGGCAGGGCACCCTGGCCGTGGGCGCGGTCTTCCCCCGCGGCAACCGGGAGGCCGAGGTCATGCTCATGAGCCTGCCCAGGAAGGGCACGGTCTCGCGCATGTCCCTGGACCTGTTCTGCGACGCCCACCCCCGGTTCGCCCGGAACCTGGAAGGGACGAAGACGGTGTACTCACTGAATACTACCATACCCATGGGGGGCATGATCTTCCCCTTCTGCCCGCGGCCCGGGCTCGTGATGGCCGGGGACGCCCTCGGGCATGTCCAGGCCCGGGGAGGGAGCGGCATCAGAACCTCCTTCCTCATCGGCTATGCCGTGGGCAAGCTCGGCGCGCTGGCCATCAAGTCGGGCGAGTGGGACCAGGAGACGAGCGCCCTGTTCGAGCAGGCCATGCGGAAATCCTCCGAGGTCAGGGCATTGCAGCTCCACAACTTCGTCTATTCCCGGCTGAGGGCGAAGATCTTCGACCGGATAGCCTCTCCAGAGGAGATGGATGAAAAGTGGAACGTGCTGAAGCTCGCTCTGAGATAGAGGTTTTTTTCAGGCTCCGAACAGGAAAGCAACAGGTTCATCAACGACAGCTCCATCAGGTTCCTATACTGGAACCTCAAGCAGCGCGAACCCGGGCTGCTGTTCACCCAGCTGCTGCGCGAGGGCCGCTCCTTCGGCACCATCCTGAGCGGGTATGTCAGGACCATACGGGACTCGAGCACCTCGTTCACCGTTGCGCCCAGAACTGATGCGAAGAAACCGTACCCGTACCTGTCGGGCGAATACAACCTGCTGCATTTCTGCGGTCCGACTCAAAGCCGCAAGGATCACAATACCGCAGGGTACGGCAACGATTATGACGCAGCGAGCTTCATGAGCGGCTTTCAGGTCGAAACCGGCATGAGGCTTCGGAAAGAGCACATGCAGGAATACGCGTTCATGGTCGCCCTCGCCATCAGGGATTATCTGAACCTCAATTCCGGTTTTTAAGTTTCAAGCCGTTAAAAGATGACCCGTCACCTGTCTCAGGCAGGGCGTGCATTATGAGACGCAGGCTGTCCCGGTGAAGGCGCCTGGACAGCCTGCCCTTAGTGCTTCGTGCGCCTGCGGAAATGGGCCACAGGCGCTCATGGGCTCGGTTCGGGTGACATTTCGCGCGAGAGTGTGATACAGTGCGGGGAGCAGGAGGGGGCGAACCGCTTCTTCCCTCGTCGAAGACCGCATGAGAGTGTGTGAAGGTGGTTATGGGCAGAAAGCACAGTGCAACAGGCGGGCAAGGCTGGGTGCTCCCAGCCATGGTCATGGCGCTGGTCCTCATGTGCGGGTGCAGCGGGTACCACGCCGGGTCGGCCTTCAGGGAAGCCAACGACTTCTCCAGTCAGGGGAACTTCAGGGCTTCCCTGCGTACCTATGAAAAGATCATGGAACGGTATCCCACGGCAGGAGACAGGGCCCTGTTCGAGATGGGCGTCATCCATGCGCATCCCGGGAACGCGGGAAAAGACTACCGGAAGGCCCTGGAATGCTTCGAAAGGCTCATAAAAGAGTACCCGGAGAGCAGATACCGGTACGACAGCGAGCGGATGGTCTTCCAGATCGACAGCGCCATGGTGAAGGACGCGAAGATCTCCTCACAGCTGGCACAGATCCACACCCTCCAGCAGGAGGTCAAAAGCAGGGAATACGAGATCGCTGCCCTGAACAGGAAGGTTGAGGCTCTGGAGCGGAGGGCGTCGTTCGTGCTGAAGGGGCCCGCGGACAGGATCCTCATAGAGAAGGGGAAGCGGCGGTTGACCCTGCTCGCGAAAGGCAGGGTCATCAAGACCTACAGGATAGCCCTCGGTGGAAACCCGATCGGTCCCAAGGAAAGGCAGGGCGACAACAAGACCCCGGAAGGGATCTACACCATCGACTCGAGAGTCCTGGACAGCCGGTATCACATGGCCCTCCATATCTCCTACCCGAACGAGAAGGACAGGAAACGGGCACGGAGGCTCGGGGTTTCTCCGGGGGGCGACATCATGATCCACGGCATCAAGAATGGGTTCTCGATGGTCGGCGAGCTGCACACCGGGTCTGACTGGACAAAGGGGTGCATAGCCGTAACCGACGAGGAGATAGAGGAGATCGAGAGGCTGGTGCCGAACGGCACGGTCGTGGAGATACGGCCGTAGACGCGTTGTGCGCGTCGCCCCCAGGTCCGTCACGCGATACTGCATGACCATGAGAAGGGAAAACCCATGAACAGGGCAATTGAGCTTACGCCTGCATCCGGGAAGCTTCTGCTTGTCGCCGCGTGCGCGGCCGTGCTGCTGCTCCAGGGCTGCGCGACAGCGAAGCAGGCTCAGGAGAAGCCTTCGTCTTACCCCTTGTACCCGGAAAGCCGTCTGGAGCGGAACACCTTTCCGATTGTGGGAGGGAGCGACGTCATCGGCAGGCTGGCTTTCGTAAGGGTGGAGGAAGGCGATACCCTGCCGGACATAGCACGGCACTTCAGCCTGGGGGTCAGTCAGATCAGCGCGGCCAATCCCGGGGTGGACGTGTGGGTCCCACAGGACGGGGAGCGCGTCATGCTGCCCCTGCGGTTCGTCCTGCCGGACGCCCCCAGAAGGGGCATCGTCATCAACCTGGCCAGCATGAGGCTCTTCCAGTACAGGAAAAACGGCAAGTCGCTCGTGGTGACGACCTACCCGGTGGGCGTAGGGACTTCGGAGCGGCCCACGCCCACGGGCCAGATGCACGTGGCGCGCAAGGTGGTCCGGCCGACCTGGTACGTCCCCGCCTCGATAGCCGGGGATTACCGGAAGAAGGGAGATCCCCTGCCCGAAACCGTTCCGCCCGGGCCTGACAACCCCCTGGGTGAACATGCCCTCTACCTGAGCAAGCCCACATATCTGATCCACGGGACGAACAAGCCCGCAAGCATCGGCCTCGAGGCAACCAACGGCTGCCTGCGGCTCTACCCCGAAGACGCGAAGAGGCTCTTCGAGAGCACGCCGGTCAACACACCCGTGTGCATCGTCAACCAGCCCTACCTGGTGGGTATGCGCAACGGCATCGTGTACCTGGAGGTTCACGCACCCCCGGAAGCGCCGGATACGGCCGAGCTGGAGAAGGCGCGCGTAAAATTGAGGAAGCTGGAGAAAAAATCGGGGCGCGCGCTCGACTGGAAAAGGGTCGAGCAGGCCCTGGCCGAGGCCAGGGGGATCCCTGTCCCCATATTCGAGTTCCTGCCCGACAGGTGGGTCGAACCGACAGTGGAGGTCGAGCACCCGGTCGCCCTGTACGGCAAGCCCAAGGTACCGGAGCTGAAACTGAAGGCCTGGTACGTCTGGGCCGCCGACCTGGATGACGAGACCGAGGCGAAGAGGATGGCCGCCATCATCAATCACCAGGGGCCGCCCATCCCGGCACGGGTGCTGCGGAAGGGCAGGGGGTTCCGCGTCGTCACCGGCCCCTTCGAGGACGCCGGCGAGGCGAGGAAGGCAGTAAGGCGGTTGAAATTCGATCTGGAGATAGACGGCGCGGTCATCGGCCCTGACGGGGAAGGCTCCTAGCCCATTGCCTTTGCCGGGAACCCCCTTGCTCTGACCCTCAGGGCAGCCGGGGTGTCTCGCAGGACCGATGAAGGTCAGGCAGGCCGCGGCCGATTTTCCGGGACAGGCGAAAGTCCGGCTGACAGAGGGGATCGGTTCATGGTAGTATGCATGAAATCGCATTGAGGAGGTTAGTCATGAAGAAGGTATTGTTGGGTGTATCTCTTGTTCTCGCCCTTGCATTGGGGGGATGTGCCACAACCAGCGACCTCGAGGAGGTCCAGGCGCGGGAAAAGCTGATCGATGCAAAGGCCGATCAGGCCATCCAGGACGCCCAGGCTGCCAAGGCTGCGGCGACTGAAGCACAGGCGAAGGCCGATGCAGCCGCTGCGCGTGCCGAAGAGGCCTTGAGACAGGCTGAGGAGAGGGAGCAGATAGCAGCGGAAAGGGAAAGGCGGGCCGAGGAGCTTTTCAAAAAGTCGATGAAGAAATAACAGTCGATCCTCGTTTCCGTTCAGAGATCCACATCAGGGGTGGCGGGAATTCGAGCCCCCGCCACCTCCGGATTCACCTGCTGCACCTCCGGCCGAAGCATGCAGAGGAAAGCGGGGTATGGTACGGAGCGTCTTCAGGAAAGAGCGCGGCCGAAGGCCGCATCATCGGCTTCTGACTCCTGTCTTCATCCTGTTTCCCTCTTGAATTAACCCTTGACCTCTCCCCTGTTTATTATAAGCTAGAAACGATGATAAGCGCTGAGAATCTCTCCAAGAGCTATGCCGGGCAGACCCTGTTCGAGGGCGCTTCCTTCAAGATCAATCCCAGGGAGAGGGTGGGGCTCGTGGGCAGGAACGGGCATGGCAAGACCACCCTGTTCAGGATGATCGTGGGCGAGGAGACCCCTGACGAAGGCCAGATCGTCATCCCCAGGAACTACCGCATCGGATACGTGCGGCAGCACCTCGACTTCACCGAGAGCACCCTCCTGAGAGAGGGCATGAAGGGCCTGCCCCCCCATCAGAAGGAGCAGCACTGGAAGGTGGAAAAGGTGCTCGCGGGGCTCGGGTTCTCCCAGAGCGACATGGAGCGCGACCCATGGGAGTTCTCCGGGGGCTACCAGGTGAGGCTCAACCTCGCCAAGGTGCTTGTCTCCGAACCCGACCTCCTGCTCCTGGACGAGCCCACCAACTACCTCGACATCACCTCCATCCGCTGGATCGAGCGCTTCCTCGTGACCTGGCCGGGCGAGCTGGTCCTCATCACCCACGACCGCACCTTCATGGACCGGATCGTGACCCACACCATGGGCATCCACCGGAACAGGATCAGGAAGATCGAGGGGGACACGGGCAAGTACTACTCCCAGATCGCCCAGGAGGAGGAGATCTACGAGAAGACCCGCCTGAACGACGAGCGCAGGCGCAAGGAGATCGAGCGATTCATCACCCAGTTCCGGGCCAAGGCGAGGCTCGTGGGCCTCGTGCAGTCGAGGATCAAGACCCTCGACAAGATGGAGAAGAAGGAACGGCTCGTGAAGCTCAAGGAGCTCGACTTCTCCTTCAACTACGCGCCCTTCGTCGGCAAGTACATGCTCCAGGCGACCGAGGTGGGCTTCTCCTACGACCCTGCAAAGAAGCTCATCGAAGACTTCACCATCACCATCAGGCCCGGCGAGAAGGTGTGCATCATCGGGCCCAACGGCAAAGGCAAGACAACGCTTCTCAGGCTCCTGGCGGGCCAGCTCAGGCCGGACACAGGTGAGATCACGCTCAACCCGAAGGCCATAAGAGGCACCTTCGAGCAGACCAACGTCTCCCACCTCGTGGACTCGCGCACCGTGGAAGAAGAGATCATGTACACCCATGCAGAGGTGAGCGGGCAGAAGGCCAGGGACATCTGCGGCGCCATGATGTTCGAGGGCGACTTCGCCCTCAAGAAGATCGAGGTCCTCTCGGGCGGCGAGAAGAGCAGGGTGATGCTGGGCAAGCTCCTCGTTGCCCCGGCGAACCTCCTGCTGCTGGACGAGCCTACGAACCACCTCGACATGGAGTCGAGCGACTCCCTGCTGGAGGCCCTGGACAGCTTCGACGGCGCAGTGGTCATGGTGACCCACAACGAGATGTTCCTCCATGCCCTGGCCGAGCGGCTCATCGTCTTCTACCACGACGCCATCGAGGTCTTCGAGGGCGGGTACCAGCGCTTCCTCGACAGGGGCGGGTGGGGAGACGAGGACGTGCAGCTCACGGCGGCCCGGAAAACGAAGCCCGAGAAAGAGGGCGAGAGGCTCGATAAAAAGGAGCTCAGAAAGCGCAGGGCCGAGATCATCACCGAGCGCTCGAAGGTCCTGGGGCCGCTCGAAAAGGGCATCGAGCAGGCCGAGCACGGGATAGAGGCACGGGAAGGGAGGCTGAAAGAGCTCCACAAGGCCATGCAGGAGGCCACCCTTGCCAAGGACGGCAAGCGCATCACGTCCATATCCCTGGAGATCCACACCCTCGAGGAGGAGATCGAAGCCCTGTTCCTTGAGCTCGAGGAGCTCACGCTCAAGCGCGACGAGCTGGCCCCTGGGTTCGAGGAAAGGCTCGCCCTCATCGACCAGGAAAGGTGAGCGCTCCCTGTAAGAGGCCCCCTGCCTCAATCCCCGAAGTTGATCGTGAGCTCGTAGGCGCCTTGCGAGAGGCTTGCCTGGACCGGGTAGCCCCCCTTTTCGAAGACCTTGATCATGGACTTGTTCGTGGCCAGCACGTCCGCCACGAACCCGTGGAGGCCCCGCTCCTTTGCCAGGCGGATGAGCATCTCGTAGAGGTAGGAGGCTATGCCCAAGCCCTGATATTTTTCCTCCACGACAAAGGCCACGTCGCCGTAGGGCCTCTTCTTGTCCTTCACGAACCTGGCCTCGGCGATGATGTGCTCCTGCTCGGGCGGGCCCACGAGGCCCACGATGGACATGGTGGTGTTGTAGTCCACGTTCACGTACTGCTGCATCTTGGCGTGAGGCATGACCTTGATGGGACTGAAATAGCGGTAGTATACCATCTTGTCCGAGAACCGGTAGAAGAGGTGGCGCATCTCCTCCTCGTCGGAGGGCTTGATGGCGCGGAACCTCACCTCGAGCCCGCCCTTGAAGGTGTGCCTGGTGGCGATCTTCGAGGGGTAGAGGTGGGCCGATTCCGAGAAGTAGATCTGGTCCTGGTAGAGGATCCTCTGGGCCTTGGCCTGCTCGAAGAGGTCTTTCCGGTCTTCGGGGTGTGCGATGTCGATGAGGAACTGGGCCCGCTCCCTGACCGTCCTGCCCCGCATGTTCGCCACGCCGTACTCGGTGATGATCATGTCCACGGACTCCCTGAGGTTGAACTGGTTGGGCATGTCCTCCACGGACAGCTTGATGTTCGGCTCGCCCCTGCGGTTCCGGCTGGGCAGGGCGAAGATGGTGGCCCCCCCCTGGGAGAGCTCGGCGCCGTTGACGAAGTCCAGGGCTTCACCAGGGCTTGCGGCCACGTTGCCGGTCCCCACGTGCATGGCGATGCGGCCCGTGAGGTCCACCTTCCTGGCCGGGATGACCACCACGAAGTTGGGGTTGCTGCCGATCTGGACCGGGTTGAACACCGACTCGATGCTCTGGAACTCCACCAGGGGGTTCCGATCGAGCCAGGTCATGAGCTCGCGGGTGCCGAAGGCGTACGAGGTCAGCGATTTGCCCCGGTACGAGCCCTTCTTCCTGTTCGTCACCGCGCCGCTCTTCACGAGGTCCATGAGGGCGTCGGTAAAGAACGGGGTGTGGATCCCGAGGTTCTGCTTGCGCGTGAGGTGTTTGGCCAGGGCTTCGTAGATGGGGCCGATGGAGAAGCAGATGCAGCTCCCGTCCTCGATGACCGACGCCACGTTGGCCGCCACCTGGTCGTACACGTCGTCGAAGGGCCAGCGCTTGAAATAGATGGGCTCGTCCTCGGACTTCACGAGGAGATCGAACTCGGACAGGGACACGAAGGTGTCGCCGTAGGTGCGCGGGATGTCAGGGGTGATCTCGCCGATGACCAGGGAGGCCTGCTCCATGGCGTGGCTGGCCACGTCCACGGCCGTGCCCAGGCTGCAGTAGCCCGCCTCGTTCGGGGGGGTGATCTGGATGAAGGCCGCGTCGATGGGGAGCATGCGGGACTCGATGAGGGCAGGGACCCGGGAGAAACGGCTCGTGATGAGGTCCACGTATCCCTGGGTGATGGCGTCGCTGGCGACCCAGCCCGAGAAGAAGGTCTTGAGCCTGAACTTCAGGGTCTGGAGCTCCTGCACCGTGATCATGTCGCCGAGGCTCACGAGCTGGATGAGCTCGAGGTCCTGGAGGTTGGGTAAATCCGAGGCCATGAGGTGCTTCACGAGGGTCCTGGGCTCCGCAACCCCGGTACCCACGAAGATCTTCATGCCCGGTTCGATCTTTTCCAGCGCTTCCTGAGGCGGTACGACCCTGTCTTCCCATCTCATGACGTCTGCCGCTCCTAAGAAACAGTATTCTCTCTCATGGAATTCCAGTGGACGATGCAGGCCTGTCCGATTCAGGCCCACGTATATCTTTTATGGATTAAGGAGATGTTTTTCAAGAAATATCTTTCTGTGGGGGAAGCATGCTGCAGGTGGCACGGGCGGTAAAGAAAAGAAGCCGGAGGGAGGACACCGTCTGTCTGCGGGATTCGATCGCGCCTTCCCTGTCAAAGGCGATCATTTATATGCAAGCGACAGGCAGCTCTCGAACATGTCGGACAGGACCTGCACCGTTTCCTCGCCTTTGCCTTCCTCCAGCAGGGAAGTGAAGCGCTCCAGGTACTCGATGTTCTTTTCCGCGCCGAGGATCTGGATGGAGGATTCCCAGAGCAGTATAGCGATATCCCGGAAGGCGTTCATCAGCACAGGGAAGAACATGTTGCCGCTGCGCAGGCAGATGAAGCGGTGAAAGCGGAAGAGCATGTGCGCCATCCCGGTCCGGTCAAGGCGTCCAGGTTTTTCTGCATGTCCCCGAATCTCGTCGATCATGCTCTTGAGCGTTGCGATATCCTCCTTCGTGCGGGACTTCGCGAATATCCGGATCGCCTGCCCTTCAATGGCGAGGCGCATGTCCAGGAGCGACCTGGTGGTCTCCAGGTCCAGCCTGCTCCCATTGTACCTGAGGATGGTCGCCAGGGTTTCGAAGGTGCCGTTTTCCGCATAGTTTGCCACGAACGTGCCCTGCCTTCCGTTCACGGTCACGAAGCCCATACGCTCAAGGTCCTTCAGCCCCGCGTGCACAACCGTCTTGGACACCCTCATCTGCTCTGCGAGCTCCCTTTCCGAGGGCAGGCGGTCGCCCGCAGAAAGCTTTCCGGAGAGGATCATCGCCACGATCTTCTCCACGAACAGGGACCGGATGGTGGGAGCGACTATCACGCCGAACTGCATAAACCATCACCTCCTGATAACTGGTCTGACCACGACCATGTATCAATCTATCACAGGATAAACCCTTTATACAAGGTTGATCTTGACTTAAACAGGTATATAAGTTACTTTGAGAAAGAAATGGTATGACCATACCGGGAACCCCTTCCTCTCGGGATGTGCACGGTACGAACGCAACAACAGCATGACCAGGCCAAGGCCTGGCGGGAATTCAGCAAGGAGGATGTACCCATGGCACCGAGACAGAAAATCGTGAAGCTCGCCCAGAAAATAGCCGTCTCCCGTAAACAGTTCACCGAACAGGACCCGGAATACTATGCCCTGGAATGCGTGGTGTCGGACGACCAGGCGGACGTGGCCCTGCATATGGACGTCCGCGTTCCCATATCGCCTGCGAAGCTTTCCGAGAAAAGCGGCATACCTCTTGAGGATACGACGCGGATACTGAAGGAGTTGCTCCAGATCGGGGTGGTGGAAGCCACCCGTGAGCATGGGGAGCTCGAGTACGTGCTGCCCATCTTCGTGCCCGGCGTCATGGAATTCATGGTGATGAACGTGGAGCAGGTGGAGAAATTTCCGCAGATCGCCCGCGCGTTCGAGCAGTTGAGCCTGAAGCCCCTCAAGAACGTCACCCCGATGGTTCCCGTGGGCGGCGGTGGTCTTGGCATGCACGTCATCCCCGTGGAGGAAGCCATCTCCTCGGAGCCCAAGACGGCCTCCTACGAGCAGCTCTCCCACTGGCTGAAGAAATACGACGACTTCGCCGTAGGCGATTGCTCGTGCCGCATCTCGCGCCGCATCATGGGCGAGGGCTGCGGGCATCTGGAAAAAGACATGTGCATCGCCCTGGGCGATCTTGTCGAATTTGCCGTGAGCACCGGCAGGGCCCGAAGGATCACCTACGAGGAGTGTCTCGAGGTCCTCAAGAAGGCGGAGGACAACGGCCTGGTACATCAGATCACCAACGTCGACGGCGAAGACAAGATCTTCGGCATCTGCAACTGCTGCCGGTGCTCATGTTTCGGTCTGCGCACCTCCCAGTTCTACAACACGCCCAACATGTCGCGCTCCAACTTCGTGGCGAGGATAGAGGACGAGAAATGCGTGGCCTGCGGTCAGTGCGTGGAATACTGCCCTGCCAACGCGGTCAAGCTGGGACAGAAGATCCCCTCGAAGACACCCATCGTGCTGCCCGAGACCATCCTGCCCGACGACCACGAATGGGACGAGTCGAAGTGGAACTACAACTTCCGCGACAGCAAGGTCAACGTGGTCCCCACGGGCACAGCTCCCTGCAAGGTCAACTGCCCAGCCCACATCGCTGTTCAGGGATACATCAAGCTCGCGGCCCTGGGCAGGTACAAGGAGGCCCTCGAGCTCATCCGCAAGGAAAACCCGCTGCCCGCCGTCTGCGGACGCATCTGCAACCGCCGCTGCGAATTCGAGTGCACCAGGGGCGACATCGACCAGCCCATCGCCATCGACGAGATCAAGAAGTTCATCGCCGATCTGGAGCTCGATCCCGCGACGCGCTTCATACCGGAGAAGATGCACGACTACGGCAAGAAGATCGCCATCATAGGCTCCGGGCCCGCGGGTCTTTCCTGTGCGTATTACCTGGCCATCGACGGCTATGACGTGACCGTGTTCGAGAAAGAAGGCCGCCTCGGCGGCATGCTCACCCTTGGCATCCCCTCCTTCCGCCTGGAAAAGGACGTCATCGATGCGGAGATCGACATCCTGAGGCAGATGGGGGTGAAGTTCAAAACAGGGATCGAAGTCGGCAGGGACGTCACCATCCCCGAGCTCCGCACCGAGGGCTATGAAGGCTTCTACATCGCCATCGGCGCCCAGGGAGGCAGGAAGCTCGGCCTGGAGGGCGAGGATGCCCAGGGTGTGGTCTCAGGCGTAGATTTCCTCAGAAAGGTGAACCAGGGCATGCCTGCGGACATCAGCGGCAAGGTCGTGGTCATCGGCGGCGGCAACGTCGCGGTGGATGTGGCAAGGGCGGCTGTCCGCACGGACGCCACCTCCGTGACCATGTACTGCCTGGAGTCGAAAAAGGAAATGCCGGCCTCGGCAGACGAGATCGAGGAGGCCCGGGAGGAAGGCATCAAAATCCAGGGCGGCTGGGGCCCGAAGCGCATCATCGTCGAGGACGGCAAGGTCAGGGGCGTGGAGTTCAGAAAGTGCACGGCCGTGTTCGATTCGAACGGCAGGTTCGCTCCGAAGTATAACGAGAAAAAGACCATGACGGTCGAGGCGGACCGCGTCCTCGTTTCCATCGGCCAGTCCATCATCTGGGGCAATCTGCTCGTCGGGCTCAGCGTCGATCTCAATCCTGACGGTACCGCAAAGGCCGACACATTGACCTACCAGACCCGTGAAGCCGACGTGTTCGTGGGCGGCGACGCGTGCACCGGGCCGAAGTTCGCCATCGACGCCATCGCCGCCGGCAAGCAGGCGGCGATATCGCTGCACCGCAAGGTGTGGCCGGGCCAGAGCCTGACCATCGGCCGCGATCGTCGCGTCTACACGATGCTCGACAAGGGCGACGTGGTGGTGGACGATTACGACCATACGCCGCGCCAGAAGCCGAACCGCACCCCGGGAGATGTGAAGGCATGCTTCATGGACCAGCGGTGCACCTTCACCGAAGAGCAGCTTAAAAAGGAAACAGAGCGCTGCCTCGGCTGCGGCGTAAGCATCGTGGACCAGAACATCTGTCTCGGCTGCGGCGTGTGCACCACCAAGTGCATGTTCGATGCGATCACGCTGGAAAAGAAGTTCGACGGCAAGATGGTCCCCATCGAGAAGACACCTGAGGTCGTAATGATGTACGCGGTGGAGCGCCAGCAGAAGATCGCCGAACGCCAGAAGAAAGAGCAGGCCGGAAACAAATAGCATGAAAGAGAGCGGGGCCCTTCTTCGGCCGGCCCCGCTCTCTTCGGTAACGATATCTCAAGAAGAAAAGGTGAGCTGTCAGATGGGAAAACGCGGCGATGAGGTCGCATCACCTTCCGGCTTCAGGCTTCCCTTCCCGGTCGGCTTCTCCTTCCTTGCCCGCTCTACCATGGACAAGAATCAATCCGCATCCGGCTCTTCGTCGTGCACCTCGTACGTGAACCAGAAGCTCACCTGGGGGGGCAGGAGCCGGTAGATGTGGGTCATGAACCGGCCGAGGCTGGCCAGCGTTGTCCGGGGCACGTATACGACGTCGAATGGCCTGAGGCGGTATTCCTCGTAATCCAGGGTGCCCTTGAGGGCCCGACTCAGGTTCACCTTCCTGGCCACGGGCCTGTTGTCAGGCCCCCTGCTCACGATGATGACCTCCGATTTCCTGGCGTCGGGCTTGAAACCCCCTGCCATGAAGATGGCCTGGAGCGCGTTCATCCTCCCGGTGAGCACGAGCACCTGGGGTCGTTTCACCTCGCCCCCCACATAGACCCGGTCGCTGGTGAACGTCCTCACCACCACCGTGATCATGGCCTTGTTGAGCAGCAGGTTGAACTTCTGGGTGAGCAGGTCGTCGAGCTGGGCCGGTGTGAGCCCTGCGGCTCGGATCTCGTCGACCATCTGCAGGGAGATCCTGCCGTCGGGCCTGATGGTGACCGTTTCGTTGAGCTCGGGGTTGTTCAGGAACTTGACCTCCACCACATCGTAGGGCTGGAGCACGTACTCTTCGCTCAGGACCGGCGCCTGGGCCACGCGGGGGGCACCCACGGGCATGCTGGCTGCGTTGTGGCCGCACCCTGCCAATAGGAGCACGAAGACCGGAGAGATCAAGACAATGAGAACCCTCAGTGAATGCCGAATGAAATGCCTGCCTGCCTCCCTTGTACATTTCATAGCCAACCTCATTGGATTATGTGCATATTCCTCAGAAGTATAATGGGTGGCTGGGGGAAAAACTCAACGACCTCGGGAAAGAAACGAGCAGGCCCTCAACAGACACACGTGTTCCGCACGAGCGTGCACCCGCACCGGAATGTGCAGGCGACGGCGGGCATGCGGCCCGGGCCGACCGGCTTCAGCCGGGCATCTTCATGTACTGCATGGTGCCGTCCTGGACCACGGCGACCTTCGCGTCTCCGGGGTAGTCCCCTTCGAGGATGGCCAGGACCTCTTCCCATGTCTTGACAACGGTGGCGTCGTCGTTGTGGCAGATGAGGTCGAGGCTGGTCCTGTCCGGGGCAGGGTTCAGGACCACGAGCCTTTTCATGAGCAGCGGCACGAAGCCAGGCCCTTTGGGGGCATAGTGGCGTCCGCCGTAGTCGCTCCCCCACGCCCGCATGACATAGTGCGGCACCTGTCCCTCGGGAGCGTCCGAGATGAGCACGGCGGTCGAGGCCGCCCCGGGCTTCATGGTCATGAGCGCCAGCAGGAGCGCGATGGCGGACTCGTTGGCCTTGCCGTACGCGTTGCTCACCACGATGTCGTAGCCCGTGGAGAAGGGGATCCCGTAATGCTCCCTGCCTTCCCGCGCCCCCTCGGCATGGGTGGACCTGAACGACCCGGCATAGAGGTTGGCGATCCTGCCCTGCCGGTTGATGAGGCAGTCTATCTTGAAGTTCAGGCCCGCAAGGTCGCCCGCTGCATCGCACTCGGCCCGCATGATGTTGCCCTCGAAGTTGCCCAGGCCCGTGCGGCTCTGATCCCGGTAGAGCTGGTTGTGGAACTGGTTGATGGTCTCGATGCCGGCCACGCCGGGCAGGATGATCTTCGCTCCGCCGCCGAAGCCCACGTGCACGTGGGCCGTGATGCAGCCGATGCCGATCTTCAGGTCGCAGGCCATGAACTCGCGGTTGAACCAGAGCTCCACGCCGGTGGGGGTCCTGCCCACCCGCACCGTGTTCTGGAAGGGGTCGTGGTTGTAGACCGCGTAGTTCTCCACGATCTCGTCGCCCAGCTTCTTGCGGGCGTTGATCATGTCGTAGGCGCCGTGGGAGCCCAGGGCCCACAGGAAGCGGATCTGGTCCTTCTCCATGCCTGCGCGGTGCAGCGCCTCCAGGACGAAGGGGGCCACGTCGCGCACCGGCGTGGGTCTGGTCATGTCGTCGAACACGATGACCGCCTGCTTCTTACCGCGCGCAAGCTCTTCCAGGGAGGGCCCGTCGATGGGGTTGGCGATCCTCTCCCTGATCTCTTCAGCGCTCAGGGCAGGCTTCTCGAAGCCGGGCGAGGTGAGGTTGTCCACCTCCCACCTCTCGGGAAAGGTCAGGGTACGCTCGGTGTTCTCATACCAGAGCCTCGACGGGACGCGCACTGTCTTCATATACCCCTCCATTGGATGTAAAAACATTATGTTGTGTCATAATATTATAACTCGATTCCCGTTGAAAGGAATATCTTCGGGCTGGTATAATCGTGGCTCTTAAGAAGTGATTCAATGACGTTGTTGTCGGAATGCGGAGAAGACAAGGAGGATCGCCAGATGGCAGCGATACGGTACGGATTGGAAGACAAGGTGGCGGTGGTCACCGGCGGGAGCAGGGGGATCGGGTTCGAGATCGCCAGGGAGCTCCTGGCGCAGGACGCTTACGTTGTGATCTGCGGAAGGAAGCAGGAGGGCCTCGATGCGGCCGTTGCACGCCTGGCGAGCGACCGCCTGATCGCCTTCCAGGCCCACATAGCCAGGGAGGAGGAGGTAGAGGGCCTGTTCGCGAAGATCTCAGAGGCCCACCCGAGGATCGACATCCTGGTGAACAACGTGGGCATGAACCTCATGACACCCGCCATCCCGGATACGGATTTCGGCGTGTGGCAGAAGATCCTCGAAACCAACCTGAACGGCACCTACCTCGTCTCGAGGGCAGCCTCGAGGCTCATGCGCCAGGCGGGCTCGGGGGCGATCGTGAACGTCTCGTCCATCGCGGGGAGGAAGGCGTCCCCTGCCATGGGCATCTACGGCATCGCCAAGGCCGGGGTGGAGATGCTCACCAAGGTCATGGCCAGCGAGCTCGCGGGCCATGGCATACGGGTCAACGCTGTTGCGCCCGCCATGGTGAGGACCGATTTCAGCAAGCCCTTCTGGTCGAACCCCGAGCTCCACGCCCACATCACCAGGACCATCCCCATGGGGAGGATCGCCGAGCCCATCGAGGTGGTCCATCCCGTGCTCTTCCTCGCCTCGAGCGCGTCGGCCTTCATCACGGGTCAGACCATCCTCGTCGACGGGGGGGCCACGGCCATATAAGGTGACCTCATGATAACGGCGGGCATCGACATCGGCTCCATCAGCACGAAGGCCGCAATCCTCGAGGACGGCCGCATCCTGGGGACAAAGGTGGGCTTCACCGGATACAACGCGAGCGCTGCGGGAAGGAAGGTCTACGAGGAGCTCTTGGCCGAGCTGGACATTGAGGCGTCCTCCGTAGACAGGATCGTATCCACGGGCTACGGGAGGAACAGCGTAGACTTCTCCCACAAGTCCATGACCGAGATCATCTGCCACGGGAAGGGCGCCCATTTCCTGAACCCGGCCGTGAAGACCGTCATCGACGTGGGCGGCCAGGACAGCAAGGCCCTGGTCATGGACGACAGCGGCAAGGTGACGGACTTCGTCATGAACGACAAGTGCGCCGCCGGCACGGGGAGGTTCCTCGAGGTCATGGCACGTGCACTGGAGGTGGACCTCGACGAGTTCGGGTCCCTGTCCCTGAGCTCTTCGGCGCCGGCACGGATCAGCTCCATCTGCACCGTGTTCGCCGAGTCCGAGATCATCTCGCTCATCTCCAAGGGAGAGGCCAGGGAGAACATCATCGCAGGCATCCACGAGTCCGTCGCCTCGCGGGTCTACGCCATGGCGCAGAGGCTTGCCATAAAGGCCCCCTTCATGATGACCGGCGGCGTGGCGAAGAACATCGGTCTGGTGCACGTACTGGAGAAGAGGTTCGGCTCGCCCATCGAGGTGAGCCCGTACGCCCAGGTCAACGGCGCCATCGGCGCCGCCGTGATGGCCGCAGCCGTCTGAGGCAGGCAGACCGCCGCACCCGCCGGCAGGGCATGACCGGCCGGCACGGGTTCATTCCCCCGGCATAGTGTTCTCCGGTTCACCTGTGGTTCTTTCCCGGGATAAGGTCCGGGGCTCCATCTTCCGAATCAATGAAGGCGGTGCTCGGTTTCACACCGCAGGGAGCGTCGGAGTCACCCTGTCGAATTGACCGGCACTTGCGTCCGCACGTTCTCACAAAGCCCCCTCCACGGCCCTCCGCGGGTGGAGAATATTTTCACTTCGGGGTCCTGTCTCCCCTTAACAAACGCCTTCAGATGGTCTATATACTGCCTATCCCCACCATCACGACTATGAGGATCAAGATGAAAAGATTTCTGTTCACCGTGATTTTCTGTCTGAGCTCTCTCCTTGCCTTCGCAGCCGAAACCCCCGACAGGACAGGCTACGAGGTGTACACGGTCCAGAAGGGTGACACCCTCGCACGGATAGCGGCCAGATATATGCCCCTCACCGCTGCCTACACGAAGAAGGAGCTGGTGAACAGCATCAGGGCGATCAACAACATCACCAACGGCCTTTCCATCGGGCAGAGAATCAGCATCCCCGTGGCGTGGAAGGAGCCCATCAAGGCAAGGGCCGTGCTGAAGGAGAGGGAGTACCCGGCGAAGGGTCTCTACATCAACACCTCCAACTCGGGCACCAGGTTCGTGTTCGAAGCCGCTGCAAAGCTCAGGAAGGCCGGCGGCAACACCATCGTCTTCGACGCCAAGGACGACATGGGCGCCATCACCTACCGCAGCCCCATCCCCGCCAGGTACTGTCCCAACGAGAAATATACGCCGAACATCGAAGAGCTGCCCAAGCTCATCGACTACCTCCACCGCCAGGGCATCCACGTGGTAGCCCGGGTGGTGGTGTTCCGCGACCCCATCATGGCCAGGGTCAGGCCCGAGTGGTGCAGCAAGCGCGAGAAGTCCTGGCTCGACCCGGCGAACCCCGAGGTGCAGGAATACATCCTCACCGTGATCAGGGAGCTTACCGCAAGCGGCGTCGACGAGATCCAGCTCGACTACGTGCGGTACTTCGCTGACCTGAAGACCCACACGAGCAACGGCACCCTGCGCACGGACGTGATCGCGAACTTCGTCAAGAGGGTCCACGACATCACGAAGCCCAAGGGCGTCCTCCTGTCCCTGGACATGTTCGGGATCGTGGTGTGGCAGCGGGACGTGGACGTTCTCACCGTCGGCCAGGACGTCACCAAGCTCAAGGGCAACGTGGACATCATCTCCCCCATGCTCTATCCCTCGCACTTCAACAAGGGCTTCGGCGGGGTGAAGAACCCGGCGGACGACCCCTATCACTTCGTGTTCAACGGGATCAGGAGGATGAAGGAGCTCGTGGGCGACGCAGTGGTCATCCGCCCCTGGCTCCAGTCCTTCCCCCTGGGGGTGACCAGGGGCTACGACGCCCGGTACGTGCAGGACCAGATCGACGCCGCACGCGACTCGGGCGCCACGGGCTGGCTCATGTGGAGCCCGGGCAATCACTACCGCGAGGCGTATGCCGCCATGGAGAACGCACAGAGGGAGAAGCCGCAGGTGCGCGAAGCCAGGACCGAAGCCAAGGCCAGGGAGCACAAGGGCCAGGCGCCTGCCGGCAAGGGAGAGAAGGCCGTGCAGCCGGTGGATGCCCTGCATCCCGTGCAGAAGCAGGCTCCTGACGGAACCGCCGTGGAGGACCGCGCGGAGACAGGCACCCTCAGGGAAACGGCTCCCCGGGGCTGATCGAGATGACCTGAATACAAAAACAGAGGTGGCGCCCGCCACCTCTGTTTTTCCTCTTTACCTGCGAATCCTCAGTCCGAGGGATACATGGCCTCGATCACGTGGGAGTATTTCTGGGTGATGACGCGGCGCTTGAGCTTGAGCGTGGGCGTCAGCTCGCCGGTTTCCTGGGACCACGGGACCTCCAGCAGGGTGAATTTGCGGATCTGCTCCACCCGGGCATAGTCCTTCATGGCCTGCTCGATCTCTGACGAGAAGAGCTCGAGCACCTGCTCGTTCTTCAGGAGGTCGGCGTTCTTCTCGAAGCTGATGCCCGAAGACTTCGCCCAGGCGGCGAGATTCTCGAACGAGGGCACCACGAGGGCGGAGAGGTATTTGCGGTTATCGCCGATCACCGCCACCTGCTCGATGTACCGGGACGCCAGCAGGCTGTTCTCGATGTTCTGGGGCGAGATGTTCTTGCCGCCCGAGGTGATGATGAGGTCCTTGATCCTGCCCGTGATCTTCACGTATCCGTCGTCGTCGATCTCGCCGATGTCGCCGGTCCGGAAGAAGCCGTCGTCTGTGAAGACCTCCTTCGTGGCCGCCTCATTCTTGTAGTAGCCCTTCATGACCTGGGGGCCCTTGACGAGGATCTCGCCGCCGTCGCCGATCTTGATGATGGTGTCCCTGACCGCGGGGCCCACGGTGCCGGGCTTGATCTTCTTGGGCCTGTTGCCGTTGGTCACGGGCGTGGTCTCGGTGAGCCCGAAGCCCTCGAGGATCCGGATGCCCATGCCCAGGAAGAACTCTGCGTCCGAGACCGACAGCGGCCCGCCGCCGGAGATGGCGCCGTGCAGCCTGTCCATGCCCAGGGCCGCCTTCAGCTTGGAGAAGATGAGCTTGTCCGCGAGGTTGTACTTGAAGGCGAAGAACCCGGTCCTGGGCCTGTCGTTGCAGATGTAGTCGAGGTTTTCCCGGGCGACGCCCATGGCCCAGTCGAACAGGGCCTTCTTCACCGGCGGTGCATTCGACACCTTGGCCAGGATGCCGTTGTGCACCCGCTCGTAGATCCTGGGCACGCTCACGATGAAGGTGGGACGGACCTCCTGGAAGTTCTCCAGGAGCTTCGAGACGTCCTCGGCAAAGGCCACCTTGTGGCCGAGGAAGATGGGCGTGTAGTAGCCTACCGTGCGCTCCAGGGAGTGGGCCAGGGGCAGGAAGGACAGGAAGACGTGCTCGCCGCTCAGGAACTCCGGGTCCACGTCGTGGAGCTGGTTCACGTTCGCCACGAAGTTGCTGTGTGTGAGCATCACGCCCTTGGGGTTGCCCGTGGTGCCCGAGGTGTAGATGATGGTGGCCACGTCGCCTATGTTGATGGGCACGAGCCGCTCGTCGAAGCGGCCCTTGTCGGGGTAGGCGCTCCCTTCCTCCATGGCCCTGCTCAGGGTGATCGTACCCTGCAGGTCGATCTCGTCGAAGATGATGACCTCCCTGAGGTTCGGCAGGTCTTTCTTAACGGACAGGATCTTGTCCGCGTGCTCGCGGGTGCCGGCAAAGCACATGATGGAGTCCGAGTTGTCGATGATGTAGCGGCACTCGGCGGCGGAGTTGGTGGCATAGATAGGCACGTTGACCGCCCCTATGGAGAGTATGGCCAGATCGGCCACCCACCACTCGTACCGGTTGGGCGAGAACAGGGAGATCTTCTCCCCGGGCAGCACCCCTTTCGACAGGAGATACCAGCCCAGCTTCCTGACCTTTTCGTTCATCTGGTTCCAGGAGAGGTCTTTCCATGTGCCGTCCCTGTCCTTGAAGCTGACGAGCGCCTTGTCACCGTATTCCTGGACGCGGTTCTGAAAGATCGCCCCCATGGACGTTTCCTTGAATTTCCCCATGAGCACCTCCTGTGAAAATGATTGATAAGCAAAGAACTCGATTCCGTGCACCAGGCCGTTTCTGAAGCAAGATTAAAATCAATGACAATATTAGTCATAAGTCAATGAAAGGCAAGAGGTACACTGATATTCAAGACAACTTTATGCGCTTGAAACAAAAAGGGGAGGGCGTGTGCCCTCCCCCGGGTTGCGACTGTGTCCGGGACCGCTCGGCTAGGATGCGTCAGCCGGGTACATGGTCTCGATGATGTCCTTGTACTTCTGGTTGATGACGCGGCGTTTGAGCTTCAGGGTCGGGGTGAGCTCGTCGGTCTCCTGCGACCACTCGGTCTCCAGGAGGACGAACTTCCTGATCTGCTCGACCCGGGCGTAGTCCTTCATGTAGGTATCGATCTCCTTCTGGTAGAGCTCGTTGACCTTGGGGTCGTTCACCAGGTCCTTGCGGGAGCTGAAGCTCACGCCGTTCTCCTTGGCCCATCCCTCGAGCTCGGCGAAGGCCGGCACGACGAGTGCGGAGAGGTATTTGCGGTTGTCGCCGATGACGGCCACCTGCTCGATGTACTTGGAGGTCTTGAGAGAGTTCTCGATGTTCTGGGGCGAGATGTTCTTGCCGCCGGAGGTGATGATGAGGTCCTTGATCCTCCCGGTGATCTTCACGTATCCGTCGCTGTCGATCTCAGCGATGTCGCCGGTCTTGAAGAAGCCGTCCTCGGTGAACACCTCCTTCGTAGCCGCCTCGTTCTTGTAGTAGCCCATCATGACCTGGGGGCCCTTGATGAGGAGCTCGCCGCCCTCGCCGATCTTCACGATGGTGTCCTTCACTGCCACGCCCACGGTGCCGGGCTTGATCTTCTGCCGCTTGTTCGTGTTGGTGACCGGGGTGGTCTCGGTGAGGCCGAAGCCCTCGATGATCTTCACGCCGATGCCCAGGAAGAACTCGGCATCCGCCACGGACAAGGGCCCGCCGCCCGAGAAGCCGAACTCGAGCTTGTCCATGCCCAAGGCGGCCTTGAGCTTGGAGAAGATGAGCTTGTCGGCCAGCCGGTACTTGAAGCCGAGCCAGCCCGAGGGCTCGCGGTTGTTGCAGATGTTCGGCAGGTTCTCGCGGCCCACGTTCATGGCCCAGTTGAAGAGGGCCTTCTTGAGCGGGGGAGCGGTGGCGACCTTGGCGAGAAGGCCCGTGTGGATCTTCTCGAAGAGCCTGGGCACGCTCACGATGCACACGGGGTGGACTTCCTGGAAGTTCTCGATGATCTTGGCGAAGTCCTCGGCGAAGTACACCTTCATACCGTGGGTCATGGGGGTGTAGTAGCCCACCGTGCGCTCGAAGGAGTGCGCCAGGGGCAGGAAGGACAGGAAGGTCAGCTCGTCGGCCCGGGCGAAGATCTCGGGGTCCACGTTGTAGATCTGCTGGACGTTGGCGAAGAAGTTCCGGTGTGAGAGCATGACGCCCTTGGGGTTGCCGGTGGTCCCCGAGGTGTAGATGATGGTCGCCATGTCCTCGCTCTTGATCTCGCGGATCCTCTTGTCGAACTCGTCCGCATTGGCGTTGGCTGCGCCCTCCTTGAGAGCGGCCTGGAACTCGATAACCCCGTCGGTTGCCTTCTTTGCGGGATCGAACGAGATGATCTCCCTGAGGTTGGGGAGCTTGGGCCTGACTTCCACGATCTTGCTCGTGTGCTCGCTGGTTGCTGTGAAGCACATGATCGCATCGGAATTCTCGATGATGTACCGCGACTCCTCCGCCGAGTTCGTGGCGTAGATGGGGACGTTCACGGCCCCGATGGACAGGATCGCCAGGTCGGCCACCCACCACTCGTACCGGTTCGGCGAGAAGAGACAGACCTTGTCGCCGGGCTTGACGCCCCTGTTGATGAGGAAATAGCCGATGTTCCTGACCATGCCGTTCATCTCTTTCCAGGAGATGTCCGTATATACTCCGTCCTTTTTGTAGGCGACGATGGCCCGGTCTACGAACTGCTCGGCCCTGTTCTGAAATACTGCAGGTATTGATGTTTCAGCGAATTTTGGCATTCAATCCTCCCACAATTATTGGCCTGTTAATAGGTCATGAATAACTCCAAGAAGATATTACAATAATACATAGAAAATAATCAATTCCTTTTTTATACAAATTTCTAAGAACAGTTTACCTTGAGGAGCCTGCGGAATTATTATATAAGGCTTCTCGGATCTGAATCTGTGGAGGCGTTGATCCAGGTGAAGATAACCGATACCCAAGTCCTGCATGTGGCGGCTCTTGCCAGGCTCAAGCTCGATCCCGAGGAGGTGGGGAGGTTTCAGCGGGAGCTGAACTCCATCCTCGAGTACATGGATATGCTCGCCGAGGTCGACACATCGGGAATACCCCCCATGCACCACCCCGTCCCCATGGTCAACGTGTTCAGGCCGGATGTTGCGCAGCCGAGCCAGAGCCTCTCCGATGCCCTGCTGAACGCCCCCGAGCACGAGGACGGGTTTGTCGCGGTCCCCAAGGTGATCGAGTAAAGGCCTTTGTATGCTGGAAACCGCTCGGAGATACCGGAGATACGGAAGATCCCCCGTGCAGGAGACGAGCGATCTCCTGAGGAAGATACAGTCAGACCCCTGCAACGCCTTCATCACCGTGGATTCAGAAGGCGCCCTCAGGGACGCGGCCGCGGCCGAGAAGGTCATCGAGAGCGGGTCCGAAGACGTGCTTGCGGGCATCCCCGTGGCGATCAAGGACAACATCTGCGTCAAGGGCATACCCGCAACCTGCGGCTCGAACATCCTGTCGGGCTTCGTTCCCCCCTACGACGCCACGGTGATCGCGAAGCTCAGAGAGCGCGGCGCCGTCATCCTGGGGAAGACCAACCTCGACGAGTTCGCCATGGGCTCCACGACCTCCACGGGCAGCTTCGGTCCCACCCTGAACCCCTGGGACCATGCGAGGACGCCGGGCGGCTCCAGCGGCGGCTCCGCAGCGGCGGTGGCGGCCGGCCTGTGCTCCGGGGCCCTGGGATCCGACACAGGGGGCTCCATCCGGATGCCCGCGAGCTTCTGCGGCATCACCAGCCTGAAGCCCACCTACGGCTCGGTCTCGCGCTACGGGCTCGTGGCCTTCGCCTCCTCCCTGGACCAGATCGGCCCCATGGCCCCCTCGGCCCGGGACGTGGCGATCCTCTTCGACGCCATCAAGGGGCACGACGGAAAGGACTCCACGAGCGTGCCCAAGGAATACGGACCCACGGACCTCGACGGCCTGGACCTGAAGGGGGTCCGCATCGGCGTCCCGGCCGAGTTCTTCGGCGAGGGGCTCGACCCGGACGTGGAGCGGGCGGTGAGGTACGGCATCTCGACCATGGAGGAGCTCGGCGCCCGGATCAGAGAGATCAGCCTCCCCCGCGTCAGGTACGGCGTTGCGGTCTACTACATCATCGCCACAGCCGAGGCGAGCTCGAACCTCGCCCGCTACGACGGCGTGCGCTATGGCTCCCGGTCGCGCGACGCAGGCGGGCTCCTCGACCTGTACCTGAAGACGAGGTCATCGGGCTTCGGCGACGAGGTCAAGCGCCGCATCATGCTGGGCACCTACGTCCTGTCCGCGGGATACTACGAGGCCTACTACCGGAAGGCCTCCCAGGTGAGGGCGCTCATGGCCCGCGACTTCGACGAGGCCTTCGCCGGGTGCGACCTCATCGCCGGCCCCGCCACCCCGGTCACCGCCTTCGGGATCAGCGAGATGGCGGGCGACCCGCTGAGCATCTACCTCCTGGACATCTACACCATCCCGGCCAACCTCACCGGGATCCCCGCCCTGTGCGTCCCCTGCGGCTTCGGGAGGGAGGGCCTGCCCATCGGCATGCAGCTCATGGCCCCGCACTTCCGGGAGGACCTGCTCCTGGGCGCGGGCATGGCTTTCCAGGATCGGACGAAGTTCCACAAGGTGAAGCCGTGAGCGGATACGACGTGGTCATAGGCCTCGAGGTGCACGCCCAGCTCCTCACCCGGTCGAAGGCCTTCTGCCCCTGCTCCACGAAGACCGGGCTCCCCCCGAACACGAACACCTGCCCGGTGTGCATGGGCCTGCCCGGGACCCTGCCCGTCCTGAACGAGCGCATGGTGGACTTCGGCATCAGGCTGGGCCTGGCCACGGGCTGCACGATCGAGGAGCGCAGCGTCTTTGCCCGCAAGAACTACTTCTACCCCGACCTGCCCAAGGGCTACCAGATCACCCAGCACGTGAGCCCCCTGTGCAGGGACGGCTCCATCGACGTCGAGGTGAACGGGGAGACCAGGCCGGTCCGCATCATGCGCATCCACCTGGAGGAGGACGCAGGCAAGACGGTGCACGACGAAACAGGCCCTTTGAGCTTCGTCGACTACAACCGCTCCGGCGTGCCCCTCCTGGAGATCGTCTCCATGCCGGACATCACGAGCACGGACATGGCGGTGGCCTACCTGAGGGAGCTCAGGCTCATCCTCATGTACCTGGGCATATGCGACGGCAACATGGAGGAAGGCTCGCTCAGGTGCGACGCGAACGTCTCGGTGAAGCCGGCGGGCACGGCCGAGTACGGCACCCGCACGGAGATCAAGAACGTGAACTCCTTCCGGAACGTCCAGAAGGCGCTCGAGTACGAAATCAGGCGCCAAACGGACATTCTCGAATCCGGCGGCAGGGTCGAGCAGGAGACCAGGCTGTGGAACGCCTCCCAGGGAAGGACCCTGTCCATGAGGTCAAAGGAGGAGAGCCACGACTACCGCTACTTCCCCGAGCCCGACCTGCTGCCGGTGCGCGTGGACGAGGCCTGGACGGCCTCCGTGCGGGATTCGCTGCCAGAGCTGCCCGCCTCCGTGCGCAGGCGTTTCCGGGAGGTCTACGGTCTTCCCGCCTACGACGCGTCCGTGCTCACCGGGAGCAGGGACCTGGCGGCGTATTTCGAGGCGTGCGTGGAGCACCTCGACGCGCCCAAGGACATGAGCAACTGGATCATGACCGAGGTGCTCAGGGTGCTGAGCGAAGAGAACCTCTCCATCGCCGCCTTTCCGGTGAGTCCTGCCATGCTCGCCGGCCTGATTGCCCTCGTGAGACAGGGGGCGATCTCGGGCACCATGGCCAAGGAGGTCTTCGGAATGATGGTCACGACGGGCAGGACGGCCGACGAGATCGTCTCCGAGCAGGGCATGGCCCAGGTGAGCGACGAGGGAAGGCTCAGGGAGATCGCGGTGTCCCTCGTCGAGGCCCATCCCGACGAGGCGAAGAGGTACCGGGAAGGCAAGACCGGTCTCCTGGGATTCTTCGTGGGCAAGCTCATGGCCGCAACCAATGGTCAGGCAAACCCCAGGCTCGCAAGCCGGGTGATGAAGGAGACCCTGGGATGAAGAAGCTTCACACGGCGGAAACCGACCCCATCAGAAAAGGCGACGTCACGGACGTATACTTCCTGCGAACCGAGGAGATCCTCAAAGGGAGAGGCATCGACAGGAACGTGGTCATGGAGGTCTACCTGAAGTCCTTTCCGGACGAGCGCTACCGGTGGGGGGTCTTTGCCGGGCTCGAAGAGGTCTGCACCCTCCTCGAGGGAAGGGAGCTCGATCTCTGGTCCATACCCGAGGGCACGGTGTTCTTTCCCCGCACGCCCGTCCTCGTCATCGAAGGGAGCTATCTTCAGTTCGGAGAGATGGAAACCGCCATCCTGGGCTGCCTGTGCCAGGCCTCGGGCATAGCCACCAGGGCCTCGCGCTTCCGCGTGGCGGCAGGGGACAGGGGTCTCATGAGCTTCGGCGCCAGGCGCATGCACCCGGCCATCGCTCCCATGGTGGAGCGGTCCGCCTTCATCGGCGGCTGCGACGGGGTGGCCACCGTGGCAGGCGCCCGACTCATCGGGGAGAAGCCGGTGGGCACCATCCCCCATGCCCTCATCCTCCTTTTGGGAGACACCCTGGATGCGACCCTGGCGTTCGACGAGGTCATCGAGCCGGACGTTCCCCGCATCGCGCTCATCGACACCTTCCAGGACGAGAAGTTCGAGGCCATACGGGTGGCGGACGGCATGGGGGGGCGCCTCTTCGGCATGCGGCTCGACACCCCGTCCTCCCGGAGGGGAAACTTCCGGAGCATCCTCCAGGAGGTGCGGTGGGAGCTGGACCTGCGGGGGCACAGGGACGTGAAGCTCGTCGTGTCGGGCGGGCTGGACGTGGGGGATGTTATAGAGCTTAAGGACGTGGTCGACTCCTTCGGCGTAGGCACGCAGATAGCCAGCGCCGCCACGCTGGATTTTTCCATGGACATCGTGGAGATCGAGGGTGCGCCCATCGCCAAGCGGGGAAAGGAATCTGGCAGGAAAAGCGTGCTCAGGTGCCCCTCGTGCCTGAAGGATCACGTTGTGCCTGCAGGCGGCCAGGCAGAGTGCGGGTGTCCAGGCACCTGCACGCCCCTGCTGCAGAAGGTCATCGAGAAGGGGCGGGTAGGCCGGCTCCCGTCCCCCAGGCAGATAAGGGACCGGTGCCTGGGTGAGCTTTCCGTGCTCAAGGAACGGATCCCGGAGAAGGAGCTCCTGAACCTATGATCAGCCCATTCATCTATGAAGACAATACCTTTAAGATCCTCGACCAGAGGGCGCTTCCGGAAGAGGAGAGGTGGATCGAGTGCGTGAACGCCTCCCAGGTGGCCCAGGCCATCAGGACCCTGGCCGTGAGGGGGGCGCCTGCCATCGGGATCGCGGCCGCATTCGGGTGCGCCCTTGCCGCGAGATCGGGCAAGGTACAGCTCGAGAAGGCCGCAAAGATGCTCGCGAAGGCCAGGCCGACCGCCGTGAACCTCTCCTGGGCAGTGAACAGGGTCATGCAGGCTCTGAAGGACTACCCCGACGAGTTCATCCCGGACGCCGCGCTCAGGGAGGCCTTCGACATCTGGGACGAGGAAAAACTCGCCAACGAATCCATGGCAAGGCTCGGGGCCGACCTGTTCCCCAAGGGCAAGACCTCCTCGGTCCTCACCCACTGCAACGCGGGCTCCCTTGCCACAGGGGGCATGGGGACCGCCCTCGGCATCGTGAAGATGCTCCACAGCCAGGGCAGGCTTTCCCGGGTGTACATGGACGAGACCAGGCCCCTGCTGCAGGGCGCCCGGATCACGGCATACGAGATGAAGCAGGAGGGCATCCCCGCCACCCTGATCACGGACAGCATGGCGGGGTGGCTCATGAAGCTGGGCAGGATCGACGCCGTCATCGTTGGGGCTGACCGGATCGCCAGGAACCTCGACGCGGCGAACAAGATCGGGACCTACTCGCTGGCCGTGCTGGCCGGCGCCCACGGGATACCGTTCTACGTCGCCGCGCCGGCCTCAACCTTTGACCATCAGTGCGAAACGGGCGCGAAGATCCCCATCGAGGAGCGGGATGCCAGTGAGGTGCGAAGCTTCCAGGGGCATGCGTGCGCGCCTGAGGTCGATGTCTTCAACCCTGCGTTCGATGTCACCGATCACCGGCTGATCACCGCGATCATCACGGAAAAGGAGATCCACTACCCGTCGAGCCGCACCTGAGGAGGACCCTGGCGGGCCTTCTCAGAAGCTGACCTCTCTCTTGCCGTTCCCGTTCTTCGGCGCGGAGATGATCATGTGGTACTCGCCCTTGAACCACTCCCGCTTGAGCATCCGGTCCTGGGTGATGGAGATGTCCTTCCGGTCGAGGAGGTCGGCGAAGTCCTTCTCATAGGTGACCCTGCCGAAGTCGATGGAGGTGACGTACTTCAGCCTGGGCTTGATGACCTCCAGGAAGAATGACTTGTCCTTGAACATGGTCTGGAAGAACACCACCTCTCCGTGGGGCTTGAGCCATGGTTTTATGCGGTCGAGCACGAGCTGCTGGTCCGTGAAGAGCATGAAGCTCATGCTGAAGAGGATGTAGTCGAAATATCCCTTCTCCGGCGGACTGTACTCCTCCACCGGAGCGTGGTGCACCTGGATGTTGTCCCTGAGCTGCCAGCGCCTGATGAGGCCCTTGCAGTGCTTGAGATAGTCGCTGTTGATGTCGATGCCGGTGATCTTCAGATCCTTCTTTTTGATAAGCTCATGGTACTGTTCCATCATGATCCCGTTGCCGATGCCCACGTCCAGGATCCTCGACCCGGGGGGGAAGTACTCAAGGCAGTTCTTGTAGCAGATGTCGGTGACGTCGTCGATAATGAGTTTATAGAGATAATTACGCATTATACCCATCCTCTGTCGACTTATAATAATGGTACGAATTCATATAGGAAGGACAAACCGTTTTCAAGATGAATTTCTCAAAATAATTGCCAATGTTATAGAAATCAATTGTGAAACATCCCATTTATAAAGGCAGTTACGAGCGATACTGATACCCATCCTTCAGCAGGAGCTCGTCCAATGAAAATCGTACATTCGATGTGCTGCTGATCCGGCAGACACGTCACTGAAAGCGGGGTCCCGGCATGGGGCTGTATGCAGTCTGGGGCACCAGGTACGGGGTCAGTAAGCCAGTTGCACGGTCGAGAGGAGGGCATGGGAGACCTGCGAGCCGATGATCCGGGCAAGGACCTCGTGGCCCTTCCCGTTGGGAAGGCGGGTGTCGGCCTGCACCAGGTCGCGGTTGGAGAGGCCGCTCTCCTGGAGATACCCTGCCCAGTAGGTGTGCACCGGGATCATCCGGCACCCGAGATCCACTGCCACCTCCCGGATGGCGCGGTAGAAGATGTTCACCGCGTCCATGTCGTAGGGGTCGTCGAAGGTGTGCGAGGTGGCGATGCAGATCGGGAAGGCGGGGGAGAAGCGCTCGCGGCTCCGCCCCACCATGCGCACGAGGTTTTCCTTGAACTCGGAGCGGTATACCGGGTAGAAGGCGTCGTCCACGCCGAAGTGGATGAGCAGGAGGTCGGGGGCGAAGGGCTCGATGTCCTCGTCATAGGTCCAGATCCCGTCAAAGGAGTTGTCCCGTGGCCGCGAGCGGTTGATCACCTCGACACCCAGGGGCGAGAGGCCCTCCTCGAGGATCCGGGCATAGCCCCTCTCGACCCCGCAGCCGGCCGCGATGCTTCCGCCGCGGATGACCAGCCTTTTTTCCCTGACGGTCATCGTCGATCATCCTCCTGATGTGCGCGTATCCGCATGAACGAATGTACCTTGTTTCCCCTTGCAGGGCAATACCATCGCCGCATCCGGTTCACGGGGACATAATCCACAGGAAGAGGGCGGCAACCCCCAGGGTGAGCACGGTGACCGCGATCCCCACCGGGGCATGCTCGCGCCAGCCGATGCGTATCCCGTGCCCGGCTGCGGACTCCACCACGATGATGTTGGCGATGCTGCCGATGATGAGGAGATTGCCCGCCAGGGTGCTGCTCATGGCCAGGATCGGCCCTGCGAGGGGGTGGTGGGCCAGGGGAAGCAGGAGCATGGTCGCCGGCACGTTGGATACCGCGTTGCTGAGCACGACCGTGATGGCGAAGAGCCATGACGGGTGGGCGGGATCGATGCCTGCCACTTTAAGCTCCTCCACCACGGCCTCGGGGATGCCCGTGAGCTGCATGGCACCGTTGACCACGAAGAGCCCGCAGAAGAGCACCAGGAGCTGCCAGTCCACCAGGCCCAGCATGTGCCGCGAGTGCATCTTCCTGCTCAGGAGGAGCATCCCTGCGGCCCCGATGGCGACGATGTCCCTGGGCAGGCCGGTGAAGAGGAACACGATGAAGAGCACGCCCGTGAGAGCGAGCGCTTTTGACGACTGCCAGGGGTTCCACGCGGGCCGGACTTCGCCCCGGGGCTCGAGGACCTCCTCGCCGTTGGCCCACCTGCCCCGGTACCGCTCCGCAATCACGGCCCAGGTGAGGAACAGGCCGATGAGCGCGGGGATGCCGGCCATGGAGAGGTAGCCGGAAAAGGAGAGCTTCAGGCTCTGGCCGATGAGGATGTTCTGGGGGTTTCCGATGAGGGTGGCGGCTGATCCCACGTTGGACGCACAGGCTACGGCCAGGAGAAAGGGCACGGGGTCGAGCCTCCGGGACCTGCACGCGTGGATGAGCACGGGAGGGATGGCGAGGCAGACGATGTCGTTCATGAAGACCGCAGAGAGCACCCCGGTGAGCATGACCACGGCAAACAGCAGGGCGGCGGGGGTGATCTCGAAGGCGGTGACCAGCTCGGCCGTGCGGGTGTAGAAGCCCCCCAGCCTGAGCTGCGCCGAGATCACCATGAAGGCGAAGAGCAGGGTGATCGTGGAAAGGTCGACGAAGCGGGCAGCCTCATCAAGGCTGATATCGCCGATGGCGAGGAGGACTATCGCCCCCAGGAGCGCGACGCCCGTCCTGTCGAGCTGGAGCCTGGGCAGCCGCCCCAGCAGCATGCCCAGATACACGATGAGAAATATTCCCAGGACCGCCCATTCCACGGCCGCACCTTACCGCTCTTCGCTGCCGGTGGCAATGGGATATTGACCCGGCACCCGTCGCCGCAAACGGCATACGGCTCCATGCCGGGGTCCCTCTTTCTAAGATCTATGTGCGGATCAGTACATCCCGCTCACTCCACATAGATCATCTTCCGGGTCATGCCGCCGTCCACGATGAAATTTCCGCCCGTGACAAACCCTGACCCCGGGGACAGGAGCCATCTGACCAGGGAGGCAACGTCCTCGGGCCTCCCCACGCGGCCGGCCGGGTGCTGGGCGTGGTCCTCGGGCCGGAGCTCTTCCCCCGACGTATCGATCCACCCAGGGGAGATGCAGTTCACCCGGACCCGAGGCCCGAGGCTCACGGCTAGGGCATGGGTGAGCGACACCACACCGCCCTTCGAAGCGCTGTAGGCAAAGGTGTTGCTCTCCGACTGGAGAAAGCGGGTGGAGGAGATGTTGACGATGGCGCCGCGGCCGTCCCTGAACAGGGGGAGCCCGTGCTTGGCGGTGAGCACGATTGAGGTGAGGTTCACCGACAGGATTCGGTTCCACTCCCCGATGTCGAGGTGCTCGACCGGGGTGCCGAACTGGCCCGAGATGCCGGCGTTGTTCACCACCGCATCGATGAGCCTGCAGTCGGCGTGCACCTTCCGGAAGGCCTGGCGCACCGAGTCCTCCGAGCCCACGTCAGCGAAGACGAAGTAGGCCCTGCCCAGCTCCCTGAGGCCTTTTGCCGTGATCTCGCCCTGGTCGCGGTCAATGTCGAAGATGACCACCGAGTAGCCGTCTTCCATGAGGCCACGGGCAATGGCCCTGCCGATGCCCCTGGCCCCTCCGGTCACGATCGCCGTCTTTCCTGACCCCGTGTCAGTCCTTTTCATGAGCCCCTCCTCCCTCTGAGCATAGCAGGGAGCGGACGGCCTTCAAGGGCTCTCGGCCGGTCCGTCTTGAGAAACCATGCCCGCGGGATATTGTTATGGTTATCATCCTTTCATTCTTTACCGGGAAATCCTTAAAAAAACCAGGATTCCTGAGAAATTACATCAGAAAGAAGCCAAAGGGAGGAAGAGATGAGAGTAAGATATTTCGCGCTCGTGCTGGGAATACTCTATACCGTCGCAGGGGTTGCCGGCTTTATCCCGCCTCTTATCGTCCCCATGCACGGAGAGCCCCACCGCATGCTGGTGAATTCTCTCTCCGGGCTGCTCTTGGGCGTCTTCCCGGTGAACATTCTCCACACCCTGGTGCACCTGGGCGTGGGCATCTGGGGCATTGCGGCCTACCGGAGCTTCACCGGATCGATCGTGTTCTCCAAGACCGTGTCCGTCATCTTCGCCGTCCTCACGGTGATGGGGCTGATCCCGCTGCTCAGCTCGACCTTCGGCCTCATACCGCTCTGGGGGGCCGACGTGATGCTCCATGCGGCAACGGCCCTGGTGGCCGGGTACTTCGGTTTCTACGTCCCGGTGGAAAGGCCCATCGACATCAACCGGTGATCAGCCCGGGAAATAGTGCGCGACCTTGTCCCTGACCTCCTGGAGCCAGGTCTGCCTCTGCTCCGGAGTGCTGGTGGCCATCACCCCGAAGGTCCGCCGGTAGACCGTCCTCACCCCGCAGAGGCCGAACACGCAGTTCTTCCAGAAGGTTTCCAGAGGGTCCCCGAAAACCTTCATCTCCCGGGGCGCGGGGGTGTTGGAGGTGTTGAACACCAGGGCGACACCAGCGCCGAGGAGCCCCTTGGGGATGCCGTCACCCGCGTCCCCCTCCAGGAACTCGTAGGCGACGCCGGGCCTGATGACCCTGTCGACCCAACCCTTGAGCACGGCCGGAGGCCCGCCCCACCAGTTTGGGTGCACGATGACGATGCCCCGTGACCGGGAGAACTCTCCGCAGTGGTTCTCGATGAGCGCCGGAAGGAGCGTGTCCCTGGGGATCTCGCCTGCGGGAAGGAGCGGGTCGAAGCCCTCCTCGTAGAGGTCATGGAAGTACACGTAGTGTCCCTTGTGCTGGAGCTCCTCCACCGCTGCCCGGGCAATGGCATGGTTGAAGCTCTTCCTGTCGGGATGGGCAAGGATCACGGAAATGAACATGCGTGCCTTCCTTTCGTTTCCTGAATTATCACCGGCAGGGGCAGGGGGGAAGAGGAATTTCTCTTTTTTATCGCCCCGGCGCCTGTTGCCGTGAGCGGTGTGCGGCTCCATGCCGTGACCCCGCTTTCAGTGATGCGTTTGCCGGACCGGTACGCAAAGGCATGACCGGGCGCCTGTGCCTTTCTTGCTTTCAGCCCGTGCAGGGTTACTATCAATGCTCAGACCTACGTGAAGGAGGGAACCATGGTAACCTGCAATCACATGAAAAAAGGTGAGATCTATATGTGCGAGGAGTGCGGCATCCAGATCCGGGTGATCGAGGAGTGCGACAAGTCGCGGATCTCCTCCTACGAGTGCGCCAGCGGCAGCGGGTGCTCGTTCACATGCTGCGGTGAGGACCTGGTTAAGAAGGAGGAAGCCTAGGCCCGTCCCGCCTCCTGCAGGGGCTCCCTCACCTCGTGAGCACCTTCTTCATGAAGTATCCCTTGATCGTTCTGGCGAAGCGGTCCCTGACCCTGTCCACCCGTGTCCGGGCCACGGGCATTCTCCCGAAGATGCGGTGCGACAGGGTCCCTGCCGGGTCGTCGGTGTCGAAGACAACGGCGTGGAGCTCCCGGGGGTGATGCCCCGGGTTGACGGCTAGGGTGGGGCCGATCATGGTGTGGTAGAAGCCGGTCATGTACGGGGCCTCGTGGATGTGCCCGTGCAGGCTCACGAGCGGCCTGTGCCTCAGGATGAACCCGGTGATGGCGCGCGAGCCGATGGGCCTGCCGTTGTGGAGGGTGTCGATCCCGGTGCCGTGGGGCGGCGAGTGGAAGACGCAGATTGATTTTTCAGGCTCTTCCAGGGTGAAGCCCGCGAGCTCCTCCTCCATGCTCGGACGCCCGAGGGCATAGGCCCCCTCATCGCTCTCCCTGATCCCGTCGTCCGTGCTCACATACGAGTACCTGCTCCTGATGAAGCCGCTTCCCCTGGTATCCAGGCGCACGTAGTCCTTGACCCAGAAGGGCGAATCGGTGACGCACCCGTAGCCGGTGAGGGTGACCCCGTCCACCGCCGTCTTCTTTCCCTGGAGGGATGCCGCGCCGGTGGCGGATCTGGCGAGGTGGGCACAGGCCTTCTCCCAGTCGTGGTTGCCGGGTATGTAGAAGACCCTCCGGTCCGGATGATCGGCAGCGAACCTCTCGAAGAACGGCGCCAGGAACGAGTCGATGAACTCCATCTGGTCGTGGAGAGCCCTCTCGAACGGGAAGCCGCCCGTCAGCAGCCTGTACGGGTTCACCCGGGTGGGCAGGAGGTCGCCGCCGATGATGACGCACCGGGCGTCCTGCTCCTGCGCATAGGAGGCCATCTGTTCGTAGAGATCCTTCCTGCCGTGCAGGTCCGATGTAAAGAGTATCCTCATTTCAAGCGCGCACGCCTCCGCTTTCCCATCATACACGATATCGTCGCCACATGGGAAGGGGAGGCCCCATCCCATGTGGCGGACGACAGGATTGATTCACCCGGCTGAAACATGCAAGAATGCCCGTATAATGGATTATTAATAATCAGGAGAACAATTGTCGATATGGCGCGTATACTTGTAATTTACCATTCGCAGGGAGGCAACAACAGGAAGATGGCCGTGGCGGTGGCAGAGGGCATCCGGTCGATGGAAGGTGCCGAAGCGGAGCTCAGGGACGCATGCGATGCAGACCTGGAAGACCTCCTTGCGTGCGACGGCATCGTCATCGGATCTCCAGAGTACTTCGGGTACATGTCCGGCGCGGTCAAGGACTTCTTCGACAGGACCTACGAGCAGGCCAGGGGAAAGGTATTCAGGAAGCCCTATGCGCTCTTCGTGAACGCGGGCAACGACGGGACCGGGGCGTGCACGCACATCGAGCGGATCTGCATCGGGTTCCAGCTCAAGCGGGTGTACGAGCCCATCGTCGCAAAAGGCGAGATCACCGACGAGGTTCTCGAAGCCTGCAGGCTCATGGGACAGACGATAGCAGCCGGCTGTGAGGCCGGTATTTATTAAATTTATTTGAATGAGGAGGTCCAGCCGTGTGGAGAAAGGACTATGAACGGAAAAAGGTCAGCATAGAGGGGCTGACCGGGGTCATCTACCCCGGTTCGTCCGTCTATGTCGAATCCGGATGCGGGGAGCCCCAGCACCTCGTCAAGCATCTGATCTTCGAAAACACAAACCTCTGCGACGTCCAGGTCTACACCTCCGTGCCGCTGCGGACCTACTCGGACTTCGGAGGGGACTGCGGATCCCGCTTCAGGCTCCAGTCCTTCTTCATATCGCCTTCCATGACCTCGGCCTTTGCCGAAGGCAACGCCGACCATCTGCCCCTGTCCACCACAGGGATCTACAAGCTGTTCTCGGAGGGGTATATCAAGATCAACACGGCCCTGATCCAGCTCAGCCCCCCGGACAGCAGGGGATTCATGAGCCTGGGCGTCTCGGTGGAGATCATGCGGTCCATCATCGACAAGGCGGACCTCGTGATCGCCCAGGTCAATCACCGGATGCCCATGACCCGGGGAGACACCATGATCCACCTCGACCGGATCGATTACCTCGTGGAGCATGACGAGCCCCTGGTGGGCTTCTCCCTCGAAGACCCCGATCCCGAGACCCTGGCCGTGGGCAAGAACGTGGCCCGTCTCATCGAAGACGGCTCCACGATCCAGATGGGCTTCGGGCGCATACCCGATGCAGCCGTCAGGTTCCTCAAGGACAAGCGCGGCCTGCGCATCCACTCGGAGATCATCACCGACTCGGTGGTGGATCTCGCGGCCTCGGGGGCCGTGGAAGACAATCACCTCTCCCAGGCCCAGGGCCGCATAACCGCGAGCCTGTGCATCGGCAGCGAGAGGATCTTCGACTTCGTGAACGACAACCGGCTCGTGGAGCTCAGGGACATCACCCACATCAGCAACCCGTCGTCCATCCTTGCCCACGAGAAGTTCGTCGCCATCAACGGCGCCATCGAGATCGACCTGACCGGCCAGTCCTGCGTGGGCATGGGCGAGCAGATGGCGTACTTCGGCGCCCTCGGGCATGCGGTCTTGAACCGGACAGCCATGTACACCCGGGGCGGCAAAGGCATCATAGCGCTGCGGTCCACCTCCCGGGACGGCAGGTATTCCCGCATCGTGCCCTTCTTCACCGAGAGCACCATCGGGATCGTCACGACCCAGTCCGACATCAACTACGTGGTCACGGAGTACGGGTGCGTCGATCTCTTCGGGAAATCCATCCGTGAGCGGGCCCTGGCGCTTATCACTATAGCCCACCCCCGCTTCAGGTACTGGCTGCTCGAAGAGGCCAAGCGCATGAACTACGTGTATCAGGACCAGGTCCTCCCCCCGGAAGAATCAGGGTGCGTTTCCGCCTACGAGCACAGGCACGCCTTCGGCGGCCAGGAAGTGGTCATCAGGCCCATCAGGGTCACGGACGAGCGGTCCATCCAGAACCTGTTCTATGCCATGAGCAACGACGACCGGTTCCAGCGCTTCCTCATGCACGTCAGCGCCCTGCACCACAAGCAGGCGCAGAACCTCGTCACCGTTGACTACCGCGACTCCATGGCCCTGGTGGTGCAGAACGGGTCCGCCAAGCAGAACCACATCATCGCGGTGGCCCACATCGCCAGCGAGGAGGACATACGCGGCAGGCGCGTGTGCGAGTTCGCCACCATGGTCGACCCCGCATGGCAGAACAAGGGCATCGGCACCTACCTGCTCAAATGCATGGTGGGCATCGGCCGGGACTTCGGCTTCCAGAGGCTGAGGGCCTATATCTGGGAGGACAACATGCAGATGCTCAAGGCCTTCGAAAAGACCGGCTGCGGCATGACCCAGGAGCTGGACTGCCACGTCTACCAGGTGAACATGGACATCTGATCCTCAGGCAGGGCTCAGGAGTCGCTCTGCGCCTTCTTCGAGGTCTGCGCGGTCACCTTCTGCGCCGGGCGTTCCTGAGCGTCAGGGTCGCCGCTGGGCCGCAGGGAGAAGTAATGCCGCACGATGAGCCTGGTGAGCATGTCCGACTGGATCAGGAAGCGGTCCTTGAGGATGAGGCAGCACCCCACCGTGATGGCCTGGCCGGTGTTGCGGTTCCGGGCGTATCCCACGAACCAGTTTCGCCTGCCTGGAGGGTCGTCCCCGTCGATGCTCCCGCTCTTGCCGCCCATGTCAAGGTGCTTGAGCACCCGGTCCGATTTCGAGCCCCTGAACGTGCCTGACACGGTCCCGGCCCTGACCGTCTTTTCCATCATGGTGCCCAGGCGGGATGCGGTTGAGCTCTTCATGACCTGGACCTTTTCGACAGGGCTGGTCTTCACGATCCTGGGGCTGACCATGGCGCCGCTGTTCAGGACGGCCGTCACCATCTGGGCCGCGTGGAGGGGGGACATGCGCGTCTGCTTGTTGAACCCGCAGGCGAGCTCGGCGAGGTTGTAGTCGTCCTTGGGAATGAAGCTCGTGCTCGGCTCGCTCTGGAACTCCCTCATGGGCGATTTCCAGAAGCCGAGCCTCCTGGCGGTGAGAAAGATGGGCGCCTGACCGAGGTAGATGGTGCCCAGCTTGCCGAACACGACGTTGTTCGAGCGGGCGAAGGCATCGGTGAGCGAGATGTCGGCGCACCACTTGTTCCTCTTGTTCGTGAGCTGGTTCTTGTACAGGGTGTGGGCATTGCCCGTGTAGAAGAACATGCTGTTCTCCGTGAATCCCCCCTGGTCCATGGCCGCCGTTGCGGTGACCACCTTGAAGACGCTCGCGGCAGGCTCGGTGGAGAGCCCGCGGGTGCAGTCCGTTCCTTCGGGCGACTGCCCGTACAGGGCGAGGATGTCCCCGGTGGCCGCGTTCATGACCGCTATGGAGCCGTAGTGCAGCTTGTAGCGCGCAGCCATGTCGGTGATGAACCGCTGGAGCTCCTGGTCGATGGTGAGATTGTGCTCCCTGATGAGCTCCTCGTCGATGATGACGAGGTCGTCTTTGCTCAAGGGAAGGGGCTTGACCGGCGCCACGGCCCCGGCCACCCGCTCGGACGTGTTCGCGGAGCCAGCCTTGACGGCCGTGCCCTCCCTGGCCGCCGTGGTGTCTCCAGTGCTGTCCGCGAACAGGAAATGCCATCCCGCATACAGGATGAGGGCGAGCAGGAGATACCGGAGCCTCGGAAACCTCCTCCTTCTGGCCTTCCTCGTAGAATATGAGTGGATAAGAAAATGTCTGTTCATCAATCCATTCGTTTCAAGTTTTCTACCCAAGCCTGCAGGGGATGTCAACGCGATACGCCGGGCTTCCTTTCCTGCCCTGCCCATGCAGCCCGCATGCCAGCTCCGATGCCGTCAGGGCCAGGTGATCGGGCACCCGGTGCCGGGGATATCCTTTTTCCTTAACCTACATTGCCCGCCCCAGGCAACCCTTGGCAGGGCTGCTTGGGTTCTTCGATGCATTCGGGGTCGGGATCGGTATCGGGATTAAAAGAAATATGGATCGACCCCGATACCGACCCCGACCCCGACGAAGGGGGGCGGAACCTTAGGCCAGACAGGTGTTCTCCATGTGTACATGAGAACGAACACAGCCGTGTTCCCCGTTCGGGAGAAGGGGACGCACGTTCTGGTTGACTGGCCTGCAGGGATTGGCTAGAAGGGGGTTGTCGGATTCAAAAAGACAATCGCGAGAATACCAGGGCCCTTCTTTGATGCACGAGCGCAAACGGGGCGAAAAGCTTACAAATGATCGCTGAGATTACTTTTTCTCATGACACAGGAGCACCAACACCATGAAGCATGTCCGCAGTGCAGCGTTTTTGATCCTGGCAGCGACCCTGCTCCTGACCTCCGCGACCGCGTGGGCGGGCGCCATTGATTCGGTGGAGCCGTGCGTGGTGTTTCTCACCAGGGAGGCAGGCGGGGGCAAGGCTTCGGCCTTCGGCACGGGTTTCCTCGTCGACAGAGAAGGCAGACCCTATCTGGTCACGGCGAGCCACGTGGCCAAGGACCTCGGGGCTGACTTCAAGATCGTCATGCCCGGGGAAGGGGGAAGGCCGGTGGTCGACCGGATGCAGGGGGTGAAATGGATCGTCTCCCCCTCGGCGGACGTGGCGTACACGGGGATCGACAAAGACGACCACGGTGAAATCAGGAAGCTGCTTCAGCGCTCCATACCGGCGCATTTCCTGACAGCCCGCTCGCTCCCGCCCTCCCGGGACATCTCCCTTATCGCCGTGGGGTACCCGCTCGGCCTGGGCTCAAAGGGCTACGTCAGTCCGCTTACCCTCGAGACCAGGGCGGCGTCGGGGTTCATAACCCTGAAGCGCTTCGACAACCACAAGGACGCCACCTTCATCCTGCTCCAGAGCCCGAGTGTCAGCGGCCTGAGCGGAGGGCCGGTCTTCGACGTGGGCAGGCCCCTCATTGAGGGGGGCACGGTGTCCCCCAGGGAAGGCATAAGCCTGGTCGGGCTTGTCTCCGGCGTGATCTGGGACAAGACCGGCGGGAAGTTCGCCATGATCGTACCAGCGACGGAGATCTCGAAGCTCTTCGACTCCGCCTCCCCGCAGACCTGAGGACACTGGGGCAGGCCTCCGGCCGTTACACTTTCCGGCATGTGCCGTTACAAAACAGGACAGGGACGTGACGACCGGATGGCAGGCCTCACCCCTCAGGCTTCCATGGGGCTCGCCGTAGTCTTGAACTTCTCGACATCCCGGGTGAGCACCACGGCCATGTCCCGCAGGGCCCCGAGGGTGTGAGCCAGGTCTTCGGCAGTGGCTGCGCTGTGCTGCGCCGTGCTGTCGATCTGCGCCACCGCCCTGCTGAGCTCGTGGATGCTCCTCGTCTGCTCGGAGCTCGAAGAGCCGATGGATTCCATCATGGAGAAAAAGAACTCCATGCGGTTCATGAGCTCTTCGAGGGAGGAACTGGTCTTCTTCATCATCTCGTCGCCGTTCAGGATCCTGCCCACGGTGCCCTCGATGAGGGTTCGTATCTCGCTTGCCGCCTGGGCGGAGCGCTGGGCCAGGGACCTGACCTCGCCAGCCACCACCGCGAACCCCTTGCCGTGCTCCCCGGCCCTGGCCGCTTCCACGGAGGCGTTCAGGGCAAGGAGATTGGTGTGGAAGGCCACCTCGTTGACTGTGGAGACGATGTCTCCGATCTTGCGGGAGTCCAGGGAGATCTCCTGGATGGCTCCTGAAAGGTCCCTGAAGACCTGCCGGTTCTGGTCGATGAGCCGGGTCACCGCGTCCGAGGTCTCCCGCCCTTCGATGACGAGCTCCGCGTTCTTCCTGATCGTCGCGTTCATCTCCTCGATGGACGACGACACCTGCTCCAGGGTGGCGGCCTGCTGCTGGGTCTCCTGGGAAAGGCCCTGGGAGCCTTCGTTCACCTCCTCGGCGGTGTGGTGGAGCTCGAGGGAGGTCTCCCGCACGTGGCTCACGATCTGCTCGATGTCGTCCATGAAGCGGTTGAACCAGAAGGCGAGCCTGCCCACCTCGGTGAGGCCCGTCACCTCGAGGCGCTTCGTGAGGTCCCCCTGTCCCTTGGCCATGTCCTCGAACATGACCGACATCCGCTCCATGGAGAGCTTGATGTTCTTCATGAGCAGGTATCCTGAGATGAAGGACAGGGCCACGGACTCCATGAGGAGCACGTACAGCCCTGTCTTGAGCGACACCAGATGGATGCCGTTCCACTGGGACACGAACACTGCGGCGAGCATGATGCACAGGGGAGGGGAGGCGATGAAGATGAGGGTGAACAGGGCCTTCTTGCTCAAGCTCAGGGAGAACAGCCGCTCTTCCCGGTCCAGCACGCCGCTGAGGTCATGCCGCCTGTAGAACCATGCCAGGCTGTTTTCCGAAGACAGGTAGATGAGCGGGAGCGTGATGAGGCCCATCATGACCACGGCGTTCGTCGCCCCGATGGCCTCGTGGGACGATATGAACCCCATGAGGTAGAGGGGGTAGGTGGCCAGCAGGTTTCCCGAGAGCCCGAACCTGAGACACGTTATGATGGATTCCGTCAGGGGCAGGATCGACAGCGAGCGCACGGCGTGCCGCAGCTCGGAGGTCGTGCAGGATTCTTTTCCCTCGATCTGGAGGGCAGGCTTCACGAGGAGGTACTTGGTGACCGTGCCCATGAAGAGGCCGGCAGCCGCAGCGCCCGTGGCCGTCAGGGCGACGGGGAGGAAGTTCTCTGTCACCGACTGGGAGCAGTACCGGAAAAAAAACAGTACGATGGGCGCCAGCACGGAAACGATCATGATCTCCTGGAAAACAAGCGGCCCTATGAACAGAACACTCGAACTTTCTTTCATACCAACCTCCTCTTATGCAAATGCCCCATCAGGGCAGGGCTGTCTCCGACAGCACCAAATGATAATGTATTCGGCGTTTTCTTCTGTAATCTTTACGCTCACCTCCGGGGTGGCACTGTTCCCCCCGAACCCCTGAATTCTCCCGTCTTCATCGGGGTCGAAAGGGGAATATCGATACCGACTCCGACCCCGATACCGACCCCGAAGGAAGTGCGCAGGCAGCCCAGTTGAGTCGGAGCCAGACAGGAGATAAATGTATTACCTTTTATCATGAAAAGGCGTATAATCTCCCTATTGTACGATCATGCCCATCCCGGGTCGAAAGGAGTCTCACGGTGGAAAAGACAGTACTGTTCGAAAGGCACGGGGGCGTGGCCCTCATCACCCTGAACCGTCCGGAAAGACACAATTCCATCTGCCAGGACCTGCTCATCAACCTCTATAACTACCTTGACGAGGTGTCGGCCGACGACGGGCTCAAGGTTGCGGTCATCACGGGCAACGGCAAATCGTTCTGCTCTGGCATAGACCTCTCCGTCATCGGCAAGGACAACCTGCTCGACCCGCGGGGGGACGGCAAGGACATGCCGGAGGTCTTTGCCTCCTGCAGGAAGCCCATCATCGGGGCGGTCAACGGGAACGCCATCACGGGCGGGTTCGAGCTCGCGCTCAACTGCGACTTCCTCATCGCCTCCGAGAACGCCCGGTTCACTGACTCCCACGCCAAGGTGGGGATACACCCGGGCTGGGGCATGACCGGGCTTCTGCAGCAGGCCGTGGGGCAGCGGATGGCCAAGCAGATGTCGTTCACCTGCAAGCCTTTGTCCGCGGCCGATGCATTGAGGTGCGGTCTCGTGAACGAGGTGGTGCCGCCCGAGAGACTCGTCCCCAGGGCCCTGGAGATCGCCCAGGACATCTGCCAGGTCAACCAGGGCATCATGCACGAGATGAAGGCCCTCATCGAAAAACAAAACGAGGTGTCCCTGGGTGAAGCCCTCAGGCTCGAGAGGCAAGGGTTCATGAAGTTCGTGGGCAATGCCAAGCTGTTTTAGGGCAATAAGCGCGAAGCGCCGCATCCGGAGGGACTCATGAAAAAGGCTGCCGCCCTCACCCTGGTACTTCTCTTTGCCTGTGCTTTCGCCGTTTCCGCCGAAGAGCCGTGGAAGCCCGTCAAGGACGCCGACGGCATCAAGGTGTTCATGAGGCAGGTCCCCGGCTCGAACAGCACCGAGTTCAAGGGCACGGGCGACGTCAAGGCGCCCCTGGAGGTGGTGCGCAAGGTCTACGAGGACATCCCGTCCTTCCCCCAGTGGTACGGGTTCTGCCGGGAAGCGCGGGAGCTCAGGCGCGACACGCACAATCACCGGGTCATGTACATCGTGATCGAAACCCTGGGGCCGGTGAAGGACAGGGACCTGGTGGCCGACGTCAGGAGCGAGGACAAGCCCGACAGGACGATCATCACCGTGAATGCGATACCCGACGACCTCGTGCCGAGGCAGGGCAGGTACGTGCGCATGACCGAGCTCACCGGGACCGTGCTCCTTACCAGGGTCGATCCGGAGACCACGAACGTGGTGTACACGGTGAGATCGAACCCGGGCGGGTACATCCCGGCCTGGCTCTCTGACCTCATCCAGAAGGACCAGCCCTACCTCACCATCAGGGGACTGCGCGAGATGGTCAGGAAGGACGTGTACTACGAGAAGGCGGGCATTTCCCGGAACAAGTGACGTTTCCCCCGTTCACGGGCAGGCCCTGAGCCCCCTGCCTGGCCCCGGGCTTTCCGCTGCCGGGCCGTCCCTGGCGGCGATGCCCTGCACTGAGTTTTCTGTCCGCAATCTTTCCCTGTTACAGAAGTGATGAAGCTTGTTACATTTCAAGCAGGCCGGGACCCGGGGCACCCGGATGGCGCCCCTGCGGCCGGCCGCCGATCCCCCGGACAATAGTGCCTTGTTCTCAGGCACTTCGCCAGAACGCCCTTCCCGAGGGCATCCACGCCCATCAGCAGCGTGACAGATGGTATGCTCATTGCTTCCCCAGCAGTCATGAAATGCTTTTGCGCAGGGGTTTTCTCGGGGGAGAGACACTTTCTACGGGGAGGTTGACATGAAAAGCAGGGGCAGAGGAACGAAAGGCAGAAGGATGGTCATCTTCACTGATCTGGACGGGAGTCTGCTCGATCACGCCGATTACTCCTACAGGCGGGCACTTCCTGCCCTGAAAAAGATACGCGCGAACGGTATCCCTCTGGTCATGTGCACAAGCAAGACGAGGAAGGAGGTTGAAGTGCTCAGGGGCGAGATGGGCGTAGAAGGCCCGTTCATCGCCGAGAACGGCGGCGGGATCTTCTTCCCCATGACCTCCGGCCTGCGGGTCGAGGAGTGCATCGCCATCCACAACCACAAGTGCATCCCGCTGGGAGTGCCCTACGGCATGGTCAGGGCCTTCCTGAAGAGCGCGAGCAGGTACTACCCCATCAAGGGGTTCGGCGACATGACCGTGGAAGAGGTCGTGCGCCACACAGGCCTGCCCAGGGAGAAGGCCCTGCTGGCCAAGTACCGGGAGTTCACCGAGCCCTTCGTCATCGAGCGGGAGGAGAGCATCCCGGCTCTCAAGGAGGCTGCACACGAGGCGGGCATCAGCATCACCCGCGGCGGGAGGTTCTTCCATTTCACCGGCCTGGGCAGCGACAAGGGCAGGGCCGTGAGGATGACCAGGAGGATCTTTGAGAAGAACTGGAAGGCGAGCGTGACCACCGTGGGCGTGGGCGACAGCAGGAACGACCTGCCCATGCTCCAGCAGGTGGACATCCCCGTCCTTATCCCCAAGCACGACGGGAGCTTCGAGGATTTCAGCCTCCCGAACCTCATCCGCGCCCCCTTCCCGGGCAGCAGGGGCTGGAACGAGGTGATGTATTCCCTGCTGAACTGATCAGCCATGCCCGGGACACAGAGTATCTCAGCGGTGAGGAGGTCGCACCATGACGGATTTTTATCAGCACAGCACGATAGCCACTCTTCAGAAGCTGCGCACCAGGCCGGTGGAGGAGATTGAAGACGAGCTCGTGAGGATCGCGAAGAAGCGCAGGATCGTGCTCCTGCTGCCGGCGCTGGTCTCGGAGTTCGACACCCCCTCCATGCCCGTGATCATCAGGGAGCTGGCAAAGGTCCCCTACCTCGACAGGATCGTCCTTTCCCTGGACCGGGCGGACAAGGAGCAGTTCAGGAAGGTCAAGAAGATCATGTCCGCCCTTCCCACGGAGGTGAAGGTCGTGTGGCACGACGGCCCCCAGATGCAGAGCCTCTACCGGGAGCTGCGGGGCAACGACTTCAAGCTCGAGGTCCAGGGCAAGGGCCGCTCGGTGTGGATGACCCTGGGCTACATCCTCGCCGACGAGGAGGTGGATGCCATAGCGCTCCACGACACGGACATCATGAACTACTCACGGGAGATGCTGGCGCGCCTCATCTATCCCGTGGTTCACCCCTCCCTCGACTACGACTTCAGCAAGGGGTACTACGCCCGGGTCACGGACAGGCTCTACGGCCGGGTGACGAGGCTCTTCTACAGCCCCATCATCAACACCCTCAAGCGCATCACGGGCTACAACCCCTTTCTCGAATACCTCGGGTCGTTCAGGTACGCGCTCTCGGGGGAGTTCGCCATGCTCTCCACCATCGCCCGGGGCATCCGCATCTCGCCCACCTGGGGGCTCGAGGTGTCGCTCCTGAACGAGGTGTACCACCGCACGGCGCCCAACCGCATCTGCCAGGTGGAGATCGCGGACTCCTATGAGCACAAGCACCAGTCCCTCCAGAGGGACAAGCCCGACGCAGGGCTCATCCGCATGGCCACCGACATTGCCGAGGCCCTGCTCAGGATCCTGAGCCAGGACGGCATGGTGCTCAGCGAGGCCTTCTTCAGGACCATGTTCACCTCCTACATCGAGGAGTCCCGCCTGGCCATCGAGAAGTTCAACGCCCTGTCCCAGCTCAACGGGCTTTCCTACGACCTTCACAGCGAGATCGAGGCAACCGAGGCCTTCGTGTGCTCTATCAAGGAGGCCACCCGCAAGTTCACCTCGGACCCGGTGGGCATCCCCATGATGAGCGCCTGGGTGAGGATCAACGCCGCCATCCCGGACTTCCAGGAAAGGCTCAACAGGGCCGTCGAGCTGGACAACCAGGCCTGAGGACGCCTGTATGGCGAGCCCTCTCGTCCCCACGGGCGGGAGGGCTGCCCACGCACCTCACACCGGCAATGGCATCCCGATACTTGACAGGCCGGTCTCCCCGTCATACCTATCTCATATCATGATGAAAAAGCCCGAAGCACCGTACGACTTCGACACCCCGGTGGACCGCCGCTCTTCTTCGAGCCTCAAGTGGGACCGGTACCGGGGCAGGGACGTCATCCCCCTGTGGGTGGCAGACATGGACTTCAGGTCCCCCCCTGCAGTCATCAGCGCCCTGAAGGAGCACGTGGAGCACGGAGTTTTCGGCTACACCCTGCCTCCCCGGGAGCTTCTCGAGGCGGTCACGGGCATGCTGGAAGAGGACCACGGCTGGAAGGTCGATCCCCAGTGGATCGTCTGGCTGCCCGGACTCGTGACCGGGCTCAACGTGGCCTGCCGGAGCGTCGGGAACCCGGGTGACGGGGTCCTGACCACCATCCCGGCGTACCCGCCCTTCCTGAGCGCACCGATATTTTCGGACAGGACCCTCTCCACGGTCGGCCACGTCCTTGACCGGGGCAGGTACACCTTCGACTTCGCAGGGATCGAACGGGAGATGGGAGGGAGGACGAAGATGTTCATCCTCTGCAACCCCCACAACCCCACCGGAAGGGTCTTCTCCAGGGAGGAGCTGCTCACCCTCGCGGAGATCTGCCTGAGCCGGGGGGTCACAATCTGCTCAGACGAGATACACTGCGGCCTGGTGCTCGACGAAGACGCCCGCCACCTCACCCTTGCCTCGCTGGACAGCGGGATCGCACAGCGCACGATCACCCTGCTGGCGCCCAGCAAGACCTTCAACCTCCCGGGCCTGGGGTGCTCCCTGGCCGTCATACCCGACCCCGGCCTGAGGAGGGGTTTTACGCGGGTCATGAACGGCATCGTGCCCCACGTGAACGCCTTTGGCTACACCGCGGCCCTGGCGGCGTACCGCGACAGCAAAGACTGGCACCGGGCTCTCCTGGGCTACCTCAGGGGGAACCGGGATATGGTGGAGGAGGTAGTCTCCCGGGTGCCGGGCATCTCCATGACCCACGTGGAGGCCACCTACCTGGCGTGGATCGACTGCAGGGAGCTGGGCCTGGCGAACCCCGCTGCCTTTTTCGAGGAAAGCGGGGTGGGGCTCTCCAGCGGGGCCGACTTCGGGGCCCCCGGGTTCGTGCGTCTCAACTTCGGGTGCAGCCGCAGCGTCCTTGCGCAGGCCCTTGAGCGCCTGGAGAACGCAGTGCGCCGCTGCCTCACGTCATGAGAGCAGTGCTGCCTGCGCTCTCCTCAGCGCGTGGGGCTCATCGCATTACACCAGCTCGGCCTACGGATTTTCCCCTGCTTTCATCGGCGTCGGGGTCGGGGTCGGTATCGGGGTCGACCTGATAGCTTCCTTTCGACCCCGATACCGAGATCGACCCCGAATGCAGTGCGCCCAAGGCGTAAAGCGCTACTCCTTCGTGAACCCGGCAGGGACCTCGAACGCGTCCCCGGGGACGGCGTCAGTCCTGATGGACTTCACCTCGATTGAGCTCGAGAAGAACGGTGCGTTCGCGCCGGATGCGACCTTGTCCTTGGCGCTGTCAGCGGCCGCTCCTGTGACGCTGCTCAGGAGCCCGCCGAGACCGCCGAAGGGATTGATGGCAGGCCTGGATTCCTGTGCCTGCCTGGAGTCCTTTTCAGGGGTCTGATCACCCTCGACCGCCCAGCTCACGACCGTGCGGATGGGGTAGCCCTTGAGCTTGGCCATCTCCTTCTTGAACGACTTGAACTGCTTCTCCATCTCGGCCTTCGAGGCGCCGCTCATGGTGGAGAACATATCGAGGCCGAACTGCTTCATCTCCTGCCCGGAGAGCTCGAGGCCGATCTTCTTCAGGTACGCCTTGGTGAAGGCCATCTCCTCGGCCTGGAGCTTCCTGATGGAGGGCGTCTCGGGCGTGGTCCACTGGTTGGTGGTCATGGTGTTTCTGGTCCTGGCCTTGGTCTCGAGGTCCTCGAACTCCAGGACCCAGGTGATGAGGTACTCTTCGCAGGGGAAGCCGTTGATGGTCTCACTGGCCCCGGTCTTCTTCACCGAGAACTCGCTCTTCGTGACGCGCACCGCGGGCTTTTCCCTTGCCTCATCCGCCTGCTTCCTGGCCTCTTCCTTCCTGAACGGGGTGATGGGCTCTTCACGGTAGGTCTTCTTCTTCGGGTCCAGCGTCCAGATGAGGCCCTTGTCGAGGCGGGTTATGGTCCCGGTCTCGCCGCCGCCCGAGAGCCAGGACATGATGGCGCCGGTGAACTTGATGGAGGACGTCTCGGATTTCCTGTCGCCCTGGAGCCGCGACGTGACGGTCCCCTCGTAGGCCCCGCTGCCCTTGAACCCTCCGAACTTCGTGAACGACTCCACGGTCGAGTCAGCCCATGCAGGGCATGAGCCCATGAAAAACAGTACTACCGCCGCCAGTATGGTGATCTTCTTCATTCCTCCTCCTCCTTGCTGTACGAATGAGCGTGATGGTGAATGCCCTTGTGATTGCGCCTCAGGCTGCATGTGCCTGTGCAGATGGATCAGCCTACATTCCATACCATGAACCAGCTGAAGTTGGAAGAAGGATGGAAGGTTTTACGGGAGGCCGTCGAGGTAGCCGACAGGGCAGGGCCTGCAGGGAAAAAACAAAGGCCCGGGAGGAGATCCTCCCGAGCCCTGATCGGTGCGTGAAAAGGGGGAAAGCTACCGCGTCTTTTTCCTGAACCCGGCAAGGCCGAGGAGACCGCCGCCCACCAGCAGGAGGGTTGCCGGCTCCGGCACCGGTGCTGCGCCGCCGAACTCGTCGACGTGGCTGATCTTGCCGATGTTGGTGATGGACTGGATGCCGAGCTGGGTCTGGAGGTTGATGACGCCCCACTCGAAGCTCTCGTCGTTTGCGAACAGGAAGTGGGTGGGGCCATCTTTGGTGATTTTCCCGGTCTTGACCAGAAAATACTCGGGGCTTTCGGTCTTGAAGTTGATGGCATAGACGCCGTCTACATCGGCAGCGTACCAGTCCATGCTTTCGTTCTTATAGTCGAGGGTGAGGGTGGGATCGCCGATAATCTTCCTGACCCATTCGAGCTCGGTCTCGTCGCCGCTGTTGCTCAGCGCCGTGGAATCTATCAGCGTATCCAGTGCCCCCACATCGATGGTGTTCGAATCAATTGTAATGGAGAGCGACCAGGCAGGGATGCTCACCACGAGAAGCGCGAAAAGGATGACTGCGGTAGATATTGTTCTTTTCATAGCTGTGTGCTCCTTCAATAATGATGTGCTCTTTCTGATGCAATCCTCTTGCCATAACATAATTATCCCGTTTTATCAATTAGATACGTACCGAGATGAATTGCAGTGCTGTAATATGCAGAACTTGGGACTGTAAGAAAAATCGACTTCATCCAGGTCGCGAGCACTGACTTGATCCTTCAACCCATTGTTATGATAAGAAATATGTTGTCTTGTGTCATAGTAAAGGAAACCGACGGCGCCCTTTCACCCAAGGCTGCTCAGGCTGTTCGATGAAAATGTTTTCACTCGCATATGGGTAAAAAGTTGCCTTGATTTCCCTTTCTGGAACAATAACTTTGTTTTTCCGGAAGACGGAACTACAATTATCGTAGAGGCGCGCATGAAACTCCTGCTCAAATGGATCGTCATGACCATCGCCGTGCTCATCACGGCCTACCTGCTCGAACGCGGGGTCACTGTTGACAGCTTCTGGGCCGCGATCGTGACAGCCCTGGTGCTGGGGCTCATCAACGCCGTGGTGAGGCCCATCCTCCTGGTCCTCACGCTCCCGCTCACCATCGTGAGCCTGGGCCTCTTCATCTTCGTGCTCAACGCCTTCCTCGTCCTCCTGACGAGCTCCATCGTGCCGGGCTTCCACGTGCTGAGCTTCTGGTGGGCGCTCCTCTTCAGCCTGGTGCTCTCCCTCGTGAGCTTCGTGCTCAACCGGATCATCCCTGTCTAGCCCGTTCTTTCCGCTCTCCAGTCTGCTCTTTGCGGCCCGAAGTGTGATATATGGGAATGAGGGTTGTGATCCGGTCAAGGGAGGCGGCTGTATGGAGAGATCGAGGAAACGGGCATGGTGGACAGCCGGACTTCTGTCCCTGGCGCTCGTTGCGGCGGCTGCATATCTCATCGTCGAGGTGGCGCCCATCGGCACCGCCTATGCGGCGAAGAGGCTGTGCTCGGGCGTGTTCGTGTCCGGGCGGGAGCCTGCCGCGGTCCTTGCCGAGGAGCTTGAGCCCTACGGCTACGTTTCGACCCTGGTGGATTTCGAGGAAAAGACCGTCACCTGCACCATCCTGGGCATGGCGAAGCGAAAGGCGGTGTTCCGGGAAGGCCTCGGCTCGACCCTTGCCGTGGGCATAAGCCTTGACGGGCTCCTGAGGCAGACCCGAGGCCTCACTCCCACCAGGCGGGATCGGATTGACCTGCCCTGGCCTGACGGCGACCTCGTGAAGATCGGTCCGCTTCCCGTAAACATAGACGCTGTGAAACTCTCGGATGCCCTGGACCGGGCGCTCGAAGAGCCAGACCCTTCGATGCCCAGGAGGACGAGGGCTGTGGTGGTAGTCTACGGCGGCCGGATCATTGCCGAGCGGTATGCGTCCGGCTTTACGGAAAGCACGCCTCAGCTCGGCTGGTCCATGACCAAGAGCGTGACCGCACTGCTGGCTGGCGTCCTGGTCATGCAGGGCAGGCTCAACGTGGCCGCGCCTGCCGATGTGCCGGAGTGGGGCTCGCCCGGCGACCCGAGGGGGCGCATCACCCTTGACCAGCTCCTGCGCATGAGCAGCGGGCTCATGTTCGACGAGGACTACCAGGACCCTTGCTCGGACGTGGCGCGCATGCTCTTCGCCGAGGCCGATGCCGGGGGATACGCGGCATCGAAGGGCCTGATGAACGCTCCCGACACCCGGTGGAAATACTCCAGCGGCACCACAAACATCATCTCCCGCATCGTCCGCAGGGCGGCAGGAGAGTCTCTCCCGGACTTCTTCCTGTTTCCCCGGAGGGCACTCTTCGACCCCATCGGCATGACGAGCGCGGTCATGGAGCCCGACCCAACGGGCACCTTCGTGGGCTCGTCCTTCATGTACGCGACCCCGCGCGACTGGGCCCGCCTGGGCCTTCTCTGCCTGAACGACGGGGTCTGGAACGGGGTGCGGATCCTTCCCGAGGGGTGGATGAAGTACTGCACCACCCCCACGCCGGGTGCCCGCCAGGGGAAATACGGGGCCCAGTTCTGGCTCAACGCGGGAAGCCCGGGCCACCCGGAAGACCGGTGGATGCCCCGCGTGCCGCCGGACATGTGTGCCATGAGGGGGTTCGAGGGCCAGTACGTGACAATCATCCCTTCGAAGAGGCTCGTGGTGGTGCGCATGGGCCTGAGCGCGAACGAGGAGAGCTGGGACCAGGAGTCCTTCCTCGCGGACATCCTTGCCGCCCTGCCGGACTAAGTCCGGTGATGCGAAAACCCAGTTTGTCCTTCCCTGTCTTCATCGGGGTCGGGGTCGGTATCGGGGTCGAAAGGAAAATATCGGGATCGACCCCGACCCCGACCCCGACGTACAGCGCAACATCGTAAACCAGCACAACGAAGATCTTGCAGGGGAAAGAGAAAAGGCGCATACTCCTTGCCGATATGTCACACACATGAAGAAACGGAAGGAGCAGGATCGATGAGCGTGCTCGATGCCATTGGGAACACACCCCTGGTGGAGATTCGGAATATCTGGAACGCGGACAAGACCGGCGTGCGGATCATGGCCAAGCTGGAGGGCTCCAACCCGGGCGGCTCCGTGAAGGACCGGCCGGCATACTTCATGCTCAAGGAGGCCCTCAAGAGCGGGCAGCTCAAGCCGGGCACCACGATCCTCGAGCCCACCTCGGGAAACACCGGCATCGGTATGGCCATGGTGGCCGCGGCCATGGGCTTCAAGATCAAGCTGACCATGCCCACCTGCGTGAGCACCGAGAGGCAGGCCGTGCTCCAGGCCCTCGGGGCGGAGCTGGAGCTGACCCCCGGGTGCGACCGCACGGACGGCGCCATCAAGCGGGCCCACCACATCATGGACCTCAACGGCGAGCACTACTTCATGCCCAACCAGTTCGACAACCCCCAGAACTACCTGTCCCACTACCACACCACCGGGCCCGAGATCTTCAGCCAGACCGAAGGCCAGGTGGATGCCTTCGTGGCCGGCATGGGGACCACCGGGACCCTCATGGGCTGCTCCCTGTACCTCAAGGAGAAGAAGCCCTCCGTCAGGATCGTCGGCGTGGAGCCCACGCTCAACCACCGCATCCAGGGCCTGAAGAACATGCAGGAGTCCATCGTTCCCCGGATCTACGACCCTTCGAAGCTCGACCGCATCGTTTCCTGCAACGACGAGGCCGCCTTCGAGACCACCCGCGACCTGTCCATCCGCGAGGGCCTGTTCTGCGGCATCAGCTCAGGCGCGGCCATGTGGGGCGCCATGGAGGCAGCCCGCGACCTGCCCCGCGGGTCCACCGTGGTGGTCATCTTCCCGGACCGGGGCGATCGCTACCTCTCCACCGAGGTCTTCCGCTCCTTCTGCGCCATGTGCCCGCCGTGATGCCCATCCAGCTCCGCTGAGGGGTCTGCCCGCGGGGCCGGCTGCGACGCTCGGGAGCCTGTGAGGGGCGAGGCGCATCCTGTCAGCGGGGGGGTCTTCACTTCGTGATATATTCCATTATTATTAACATTGTCATGAAGTTGAGGATTCCGCATCTTGCAGACACCATCAAGATCGCCTGGATATCCTTCTGGGCGATCGTCATGAGCCTCCTGCTCTTCCTGCCGGTGACGGCCGCCGCCCTCGTGAGCCCGACCGGGAATCTCCCCTTCAGCCTTTCGAAGATCTGGGCCTACGTCATGCTCAAGGTCACGGGCGTGAAGGTCGTGATCAGGAACCGTGAGAAGATCGAGAAGGGCAGGTCCTACGTCATCATATCGAACCACCAGTCCGAATACGACATCCTCGCCATCGTCATCACCCTGGGCATCCAGTTCCGGTGGATCATCAAACAGGAGCTCAGGCGTGTGCCACTGTTCGGCTACGCCCTGTATGCCTCCCGGAACATCTTCATCGACCGCTCCGACCACTTCAGGGCGATGAAAAGCATACGGGAAGGCCTGGACCGCCTCCCGGCAGGATGCAGCGTGATCTTCTTCGCGGAGGGCACGCGGTCGAACGACGGGAGCATCGGGGAGTTCAAGAAGGGCGGCTTCATCATGGCCGTCGAGAAGGGGTTCGACATCCTCCCAGTGACCGTGAACGGTTCACGGAAGGTGCTCCCCAAGAAAAGTCTCGTGTTCAGGCCGGGGACCATCAGGGTGGTGGTGGGAGACCCCATCCCTGTAAACGGGTACACGAGAGAGAACATCCCGGATCTCGTCAAGAAGACCAGGAGCGTGGTGCTGGACAATTTCATCCCCGGCTGAGCCGTACCCCTTTGATGGTCCACTACCAGCTGTTTCAAGCTGACCCACTACCCGATGAGCCTCTGTGATATCCGGATGCGCACCCGACTGCGCAGGGCACGCACAGGATTTTCGTTGGGCTGGTGGACACAGGAGCAACCGATGGGGCGCTGTACATCGGGGTCGGTATCGGGGTCGAAAGAAAACTATCGGGATCGACCCCGATACGGGCCCTGATGAATGCGCTGGGTATGGACTTGAGGCAGCGGATGAGCTTATTATGTGAAGAAATATGGTCCCGATAGTTTTCTGAAGTAACTTTTTGAAGTAACTCTGTTGAGATGATGGAGGTCATGGACATGAAGGTTTCCGGATCGCTCGCTGTCGCCGTTCTCTGCCTGGTGTTCGCCTTTCTACCCGCGGGATGCGGAGGGGGAGGAGACGGCACGGGCCCGGCCCTGCCCTTGAGCGGCCAGGACGCGCAGGGGGAAACGGACACCTCCCGGATCATCTCCGCCTCGCTTCCCCTGTGCAAGACCGGGGTCCCCTACGAAAGCAATGCCGCAAGCCATGCGCCTGCTCAGGTGCTCGTGAAGGACGGGAACGCCTCCTACACCTTTTCCCTCGAGTCCGGAAGCCTTCCCCCCGGGCTGACCCTGAACGGAGACGGCGTGGTGTCAGGAACCACGAACGCCTCCCCGGGGAGTTATCCGTTCATCCTGCGAGGCACGAGCAGGCTCGACCCGTCGGACACCTTCACCCAGGAGATGTCCATCCTCGTGTCTTCGCCCGGGAGCGGCAGGCAGCCGTACGCTGCCATCGCGCAGGACCCCCGGGCCTTCTTCGTGCACCAGGATGCGGGAATGTGCGGGCCAGCGGCGTTCTACACCATCCTGAAGTATTTCGGCGATCACGAGCCCGGGGCAGGACCCACGAACGCGGACCTCGCCGAGACCATACCCCGGGAGGGGGTGCCCGTGGTGGACTCCTCTTCGAAGATGTATGACTATTTCGACAGCCTCGGGGAGGGCTCAGCACCCGGCACGGCCTGGACTGGCCTCGAGGATGCCGCGAACACCCTGCGCAGGGGCCGCAGAGCCCTGTACCCGTGCATACAGTCGAACGCTGACGAAACGAAAAGCGATGAAGCCGGCACTGCCCAGCGGGAGCAGATCTTCGAGGGGGACCTGGTACCCTTCCTTTTGACCGATTCCCCGGTGATCATCCACCTGAAGCGCCGATTCGCTGACCTCGGGGTGTCCGGGCACTACCTGGTGGTCATCGGATACGACCGGGCAACAGGGGAGGTCCTCTACCTCGACCCGAACGACAGCGGGTTCGATCCCCGGGAAGAAGGCTACGACCCTGATGCGCTGGACTGGTCGGAGGCGGTGAGGAGGGTGAGCCGGGACGACTTCATCAACAGCTACTGGTACCAGAAGCCGTGGTATCCGGATGCGCGCTGGGACGGGAAGTGGCTCGGGTTCACCCGGTCCCCGTGATCTCCTCCTTGAGCTCGTGCCGGATCCAGGGAGACACGGCCCATGCCAGGAGCAGGCCTGTGCTCAGAGCGGAGACGGCCCAGATCCGCATGAAGGTGGACCCCCGCGCAGACCACCAGGCAAGGAGCCTGCTGAACCCCTTGACCCCCACCACGGGGGTGAGGAGGCCGGTGAGGAAGGTGATCACCCCGAAGTATCGCATCAGATTCTTCACCCGGGAAGCCACTGCGGAAAAGTAGAGCGAGACCCCCAGGACCACCCGCAGCACCGTCGCTGCCGAGATGCCGGCAGGGCTTTCGAACTTCCTGACAAGGATGAGGAACTTCCCCGGAGACACCGCCCCCACCGCTCCCAGGGCGGCTATGAAAAGACTGATGAAGAACGCGATTATCCTCATGGCGTGCTCCCCGGCCCTGCCGGTTCTCATGCCCGGTCTCCCCGGGACGGCGGCAGGGGCCTTTATCTATAGTATTCCCCTGGTACGGCATTTTTCAAGGGCTGCTGACAGGCATCCTTGCCGGGACAGATGCCGATGTGCGCCCTTTTTCGTATAAGCCCTTCCATTCTCCGGGCATGAGCGCATTACATATATAAGGATAACCCAATTTGGAATACACAGAATGAAAGGAGAATTGATATGGTCGAACTGCCCGATCTGCCCTATGCCAAGGACGCACTCGAGCCGGTGATCAGCTCGAGGACCCTGGAGTTCCACCACGACAAGCACCACAAGGCCTATGTGGACACCACGAACAAGCTCATCTCAGGGACCGACCTCGAGAACGCCCCCCTGGTGGACATCATCAAGGCCGCCTACAAGGACGACTCGAAGCTGACCCTGTTCAACAACGCCGCCCAGGTGTGGAACCACGCTTTCTACTGGAAATGCCTGAAACCCGGGGGAGGGGGAGCGCCCGCAGGGGCGGTGGGGTCGAAGATCGCCTCCACCTGGGGAAGCGCGGAGAAGTTCTTCGAGGAGCTCAAGAACGCCGGCGTCACCCAGTTCGGGAGCGGGTGGGCCTGGCTCGCCCTGGACAAGGGGGAGCTCAAGGTCGTGAAGACCCCCAACGCCGAGAACCCCCTGGTCCTGGGGATGACGCCGCTGCTCACCATCGACGTGTGGGAGCACGCCTACTATCTCGACTACCAAAACAGGAGGGCCGACCATATCCAGGCCGTCATGGACAAGCTCATCAACTGGGACTTCGTGAATTCGTGCCTGGGCGGGTAGCGACCGCGTCCCGACAGAGGCGTTTGCCGCAGGTGGAAAGACAGGAGGAGGAGCCACGTTTCATCGTGGCCCTCCTTTCACATCACGATGTGCAGATCATGTGTTCACAGGTTCGATTCGCATCACTTTACAGTACAGCCATTTAATCTCCTCTTCGGGCGGGTCATGGATGGCGGGAATCCATCCGCTCCCCGTCTCAGCGCGTCAAGAGTCTGATCAGAAAGTCCCAGAACGAATAGGACGGGCTGTCGTCAGGGGTGTCGTCCGGATCACCGGGGTCTTCATCGATGCCCCCGCCCGGGCTCGTGCCGGCGGCGTCATGGTAGAAGCCCATCCACTCTCCGTCCCAGCGCGCCCGGTAGTAGCTTGCGGAGTTGTCCGGAGAGACGTACCACTTGTCCTTGATGAAGCTGGTCTTGGAGACCTCGCCCGAGCCAGGGCCGTTGGGGTCGGCGTAGTAGACCTTGCCGGAAGCGGTGTCGTAGCCGGTGACCACGACATAGTGGCCGGACAGGTACGAGCTGCGCCTCAGGTGGATGATGACGGGGCGGTTCTTGTCGAGATAGTTGGCCTTGATGTAGTTCAGGCGCTTTTCCCGCTCCGCCTCGGCCGTGGCCGAGTTGTATGCAGTGGTGCTGCTGTTCAGCTCGGTTTTGAAGTAGGCGGCCGTCGTGCCCTGCGCATGGAGCTTGTCCGCCGCGGCCCTGAGCTTGGTCCAGGACGTCCCTGAGGTGCTCCCGCCGTTGACCCACTTGCAGATGGCGGTGTTCTTGGTGACCTTGTACCCGTAGGCCGCCATGTCCTCGGGGTGCTCGGAGAGGTTGACCTCCTTGAACACCTGGTGGGCCCTCAAGTGATTGAACACCATGTAGAAAGAGGTCGGTCCGCACTGGGCAGAGCCCTGGCCGACTTCCTCGAAGGCCGGATCCTGATACGGCTGAACGGCGTGGGCATCGAACGCCGTCATCGTAAGCCCGATCATCATGAACGCAGCAGCAATAATCAAGCCTGTATTACCCGTTCTCCTCATGTAGAAATCTCCTCTCTGGTGCATATTTTGTGCTCTGCTGAGCGGTTCAGTGCTGCCACGCTGCCGGAGGTATGGGGTCAAGCCGGTCTTCGGACCGGCTTGGACAGAAGAAGGAATCCCTGCAGGTTTTCGGGACCGATGCCCCATCAGGGTAAAAGCTGCCGGCGTTGTTTCCATGGTGTCATGCATAAGGTGTCCTTGGCGCTGTTTGGGCTCTGCCAGAGCAATGAGCGTACCAGCAGGACTTCAGTCCGGCAGTCCGGATGGAAAAGGGAATCGAACGGGGGGGTTGCAGGGGTCAGGTCTGAGCCGTTCCCGCCTCCGGCCTTGGGGAAAGGCTCATGCGCCTGCAGGAAATGTAACAGGCGGGCAAGTTCTGTAACAGGGAGGCAGGGAGGTCCCTCGGACCGGGCACGCGTGCGGTTATTGAGGATTGACTCCTGCGGGTGAACGTGCAGTATGTCATGCATGGATTGCGATGCATTGAAGATATTCCACGGGGGCACCGTGCTGACCCTCGACCCACGGCTTCCCCTGGTGGAAGCCGTGGCGGTGAAGGGGGGGACCATTGCCGCGGCAGGCAGCCTGGCGGCCTGCAGGCAGGCCCTTGACAGCCCGTACGAGGCCGTCGATCTCAAGGGGGGGACCCTGGTGCCCGGGTTCTGCGACACCCACATGCATCCCATCCCCACCATCTATTACACCATGAGCTGTAATCTCTCCGGGGTGAGGGACCTGGGCGAGCTCCTGGACCGGCTCACGGGGGCGTCCCACGGGAAAGGGCCGGAGAGCTGGATCGTTGGGCTGAATTTCGACGAGCAGGCCATGGCCAGCCCCAGGCTCCCGGACCGCTACGACCTCGACCGGGTGTCAGGGGAAAGGCCGGTGATCGTGATCAGGCACGACGGCCACAGCGTCATCGCCAACAGCGCAGCCATGAACCGGGCCGGGATAACGCCCGAGACCCCCACCCCGAGAGGAGGGGCCATCGACCGGGACGGACATGGAGCGCCCCTGGGCATCTTCCGGGAGCACGCCATTTCCCTCATCCTCGACCACCTGTCCCTGCCGACCCTCGACGAGCTCCTGAAGGCAGGGAAAAACACCTTCGACGCCATGCTCGGCCAGGGCATCACGTCGCTCGGTCTCATCCTCGAGTCGGACACGAACGGGACCATAGGCGCGTTCGACATCCCTGCCATGGAGCTGCTGAGGCCCGTGATCAGGCAGTCGCTGTGCTCCTTCATCATCACCGGGGACATCTCTGCGCTAGAGAGGGCAGGCGCCTCCCTGTGCCGCGACCCGCGGGACCGCATAGCCGGCCTCAAGATCATCGCGGACGGCACCTTCGGCTCGTGCACCGCGGCCATGGACGAGCCCTTCTCGGACAGGCCCGGCGAGACGGGGTTCATGCTCCTGGGGGATGACGCGCTCTACCGCCTCATGACAGAGGCCCACACCGCGGGCTGGCAGATCGCGGTCCACGCCATCGGCGACCGCGCCAACAGGACCTGTCTCAAGCTCTTCGAGCGGCTCCTCAGGGAGCACCCGCGCCCCGACCACCGACACCGCATCGAGCACGCGTCCATCATGGACGCACCAATGCTGCGTGCAGCCAGGGAGCTGGGCCTGGTCCTGTCCGTGCAGCCCATGTTCATCCACTCGGACATGCCCTATCTGGCCAGGCGCATCGGCCACGAGCGCATGGCCGACACCTATCCCTTCAGGTCCATGCTGGATGCGGGCATACCGCTCGCCGCCTCCTCGGACTCGCCGGTCGAGACCTCGAGCGTCCTGGCGGCCATCGAGTGCGCGGTCACCCGGGAGGGCTACGTGCCTTCCCAGGCCATCACCCCCCTCGAGGCCATCGGGATGTACACCCTGGGCGCCGCCTATGCCCAGTTCGAAGAGCACATCAAGGGCAGCATCACCCCGGGCAAGCGCGCCGACCTGGTGCTCCTCGGAGACAACCCGCTGACGGCACGGCCTGAAGACATCCACGCCATCCCGGTGCTGAAGACCTTCATCGCCGGAGATCTCGTGTATTCCCGCTGAGTTCACGCAGACGGCCCACGTCGCGGGACCGTCCGGCACGGCATGCCGGTAAAAAAACCTGAGTCGTCTCCCTTGTACGGCAGTCCTTGACCGCTATACATAAGGGAATACTTCGGAGAGGAGGTCGCCATGAAGGCTTCCGAAAAAGAGCTCCAATCCCTCATAAAGACCTTGTCGGACGACTACACGCTGGAAAACATTCAGTATCACCTGTTCGTGATCGAGAAGATCCAGCGCGGGATCGAGAAGGCCGAGGAGATGGGCATCATACCTGAGGAAGTGGGGACGGCGAGCCTCAAGCAGTGGATCAGGAGCTATTTCAGCCTGCTTCGCCAGTAAGGCCCTGCATCGCCAATCTCATTGCAGAAATTCATCGCATTTTCATTGACATGGCCCGTCCGAGGGGGTACTGAGCGGGAAAATCCTCGTGAAAGGGGCTGCATCGTGAAGAGGCTGGCGACAGGATCCATCAACGAGCATCTCGCAGTGGGGGGAAACGTGGCCTACCCGGGCTATGTTATCAAGGGGGGCAGCAGGAACCTCATGATCGAGGCCGGCCTCAACCTCCTGGGCCCGCTGTACCTGCAGTCCCTCGGGGAGATCCTGGGGAGCCCGGAGAGGCTCGACTATCTCTTCGTCACCCATTCCCACTACGATCATCTGGGGGCCGTGCCCTTTCTCAAGCGCGCCATCCCCGGTCTCGCGCTCGGGGCGCACGAGCGGGTGGCAGGGCTCATGCGCAAGGAATCGGTCCTGGGCCTCATGAACCGGTTAAGCGAGGTGCAGCGGCCCCTGTTCGGCGACATCGCAGGGGATGAGGACCTCGCCATCGGGCCGGTCGAGTTCGGGCTGAACCTGCGCGACGGGGACGTCATCGACCTGGGCGGGCTCACGTGCAGGGTGTACGAGGTCCCCGGGCACACGAAGGACTCCCTGGCGTTCTACATCCCGGAGCTGGGCACCCTGTTCTCCGGTGAGGCGGCCGGTGTCCCCCAGGGGCCCGAGGGGATGGAGCCCCAGGTGTGCTTCCTCACCTCCTATGACGACTACCTGGCCTCCCTCGAAAAGATCATCGCCATCGCTCCGAAGGTCCTGTGCACAGGCCATGGCTGGATTCTCACGGACGAGGACGCCAACGCCTTCCTCAGGGACTCGCTCGAAGCCACGTCAGCGTACCGGGCCCTCATCGAGCGCCACCTGCAGGAGGCGGACGGGGATACGGAACTGGCGATAGAGACCATTGCCCGCGCGGAGTACGACGAGAAGGGCACCATCTATCAGGAGCGCAACGCCTATATCACGAACCTCACCGCCCAGGTGCGGCACATCGCCTCCCTTGGGGGCTGAGTCGCCGAGCAGCAGGCCGGCTCAGTACCGGAACAGGGCCGCTGCCTTGTCCCCACCGGGCACGCGCTCCGGCTCCACCGCGTACACGCTGCCCCTGTTCTGCAGCGTCCACACCGCTGCGGCATCCAGCAGGTCCACCACCCCGGTGGCCGGCCCTGAAAGGACCTCCACCCTCAGGGTCCCGGGTTCGAACCAGCCCCACTGCTGCACCCCGAGGGCCACGAAGAGGGTATCGACCCTGCCCGTGTGTGCCGCCACCACGATCTCGCCCAGGTCAGAGGACGCGAGCCTGCTCTTGATCCTCGAGAGCCACCGGAACCTCATCCGGGCATCTTCCTGCGCCTTGTTGAAACGCGGCCGCAGGATGTCCAGGGCCCTGGCATGGATCTCGGTGTCGGTCATGGATTCGGGGTTCCTGGGTATGCCCTGCTCCACGAGGTAGGGGTACAGGTTCGCCTCTTCGTACATGGGGAGGAGGAACTGCTCCCCGGCGAGCACCAGGGGGGCGTTCTCCTCGCGGAGGGCCTCGTGCACGCCGTCGCTGAGCCTCTGGAAGAACTGCATGATCTCCGGCTTCTTGTAGTCCGTGCCGATGCCCTGGCCGTGGATGCCCGAAGGGGCTTTCCCGATGAACCCTGGCGGGCTCGGGTGGACGCCCGGCTCGTCGATGCGCAGGGCCTGGGCCATGCTGGTGGGCGTGCCCTTCAGGTCGACCTCCCGGAAGCCGAACCGGGTGGCGTAGAGGAGGCGCACCCCCTTCTGGCCGAGGACCAGCACGAAGAAGTGGCCGTCAGGGCCGAACAGCTGAAGGAGCGGTTTTATCTGGAAATGCCCGGAGACGACGACCTCCTCGCTGAAGCGGATGGGCAGGCACCAGGACCGCATGCCTTCCCGGGAGAGGAACAGGGCCAGCCCCTCGTCCTGATACTGCCAGAACAGGGAGTCGTCCAGGAGGCCCTCGGCGGGCCTGAGGAGCTCCCTGAACCCGGCGGCCCGCAGACCGCTCGCGGGCTGCTGCTCCCATGCCTTCTTGATGAGGTTCTTCAGGCGGATGGGCCCCTGGCTCGTCAGGTCCACGGTCCGCTCGGTGGGCATGTATATGGAGATGAGCACGCTGTCCTGCGCCAGGATCAGCTCCTGCAGATCGGCTTTCGTCAGTCTGTCCATGGGTTCACCCCCCTCGGACACGATTCGGCAGGCACGTCTTCACGCCATGGGCATCGACACGGGGCTGCCTATGTAGATAATAGGCACCATGGGGCGCAGAATCATGCGGGGGCCCGGCAGGGGAGCCCCGGCACGCTGAGGGGAAGGGCAGGCGGCTGGGCTTCAGCCTTTCCTGCGCGTCTTCAGGTACTGCTCGACCCGGTGGAGGCCCTCTTCGATCTTGTCCACGTCCAGGGCGTAGGAGAAGCGCACGCGGTCCGGGGCGCCGAACCACGCGCCCAAGTAGGTGATGATCTTGTGCTCGTGGAACATGTCCCAGACGAAGTCCTCGGGGTCTTCTATCCTGGGCAGCACGTAGAACGCGCCTTCGGGCTTCCACAGGTCGAGCCCGATGTCCACCATACCCTTGTAGATGAGGTCGCGCCTGGCCTCCCAGATCCTGATCTGCTCGTCGATGTAGGTCTTGGGGACCCGGGTGGCCGCGTAGGCCATCTCCTGGGCAATGATGCTCGTGTTCATGGAGGTGTGGGACTTCATCTCGATGACGGTCTTCACGAGCTCGGTGTCCAGGGACCACAGGTACCCGACCCTCAGGCCCGTCATGGCGAAGGTCTTCGAGAACGAGTTGATGGTGACCACGTGGGGGCCTTTGATGAGGTAGTTTTCCCGCACGTAGATGAGGTCCTTGTAGACCTCGTCGGACAGGATGTAGACACCGAGCTCTTCGGTCGCCTTCTCGATGGCCTGCAGGGTCTCGATGGCCTCGACCCTGCCGGTGGGGTTCGAAGGCGAGTTGATGAGCACCACCTTGCAGTCTCTTACCTTCTCGAGGAAGTCCTCGGGCACGATCCTGCCGTCCTTGAGGTCGGTGAACACGGGCTCGAACCCGGCATAGCGCACCAGGGGAAGGTAGGAGTAGTAGTAGGGGCGGCAGAGCAGGCACTTGGGCCTCTGCACGCCCTTGCCCCTCTGGATCCAGGCGATGGAGCGCAGGGCGAGATCGAGGGCTTCGGAGGCGCCGTTGGTGATCACGAAGCTCTCGGCCGTGGACCGGGGGTACTGCTTGGCGAGGGCGTCCCGCAGGTTTTCCTGCCCCTGGATGAGCCCGTACTTGAACCCGGTGTAGTCGGGCAGGATCTGGTACACTTCCTTTGGCGGGGGCAGGTCGGGCTGGCCCGACCCGAAGGAGATCATGCCGTCTCCCCGCACGCCGATGAACATAGCCGCTGTCAGATCTTTTCTGCCGCTCACTGAGGCCACCCATCCCATTGAAATGACATTCCCCAGCTATATTTCATGTTCGGGCCGGGAATTCAAGCGCTTTCATACAGTGCAGGGCAGGGGCGTTCACCATTTCTTTACCTTTTGCCTCCTTTTCTTTTCCCCATCAATCCTGTACATAAGGGATCATTGATATGCAGTGCGCACTGAAGGAGGTTTGCATGGACAATCCCGCCAGCGGTCTGGACATACTCTTCAACCCCAGGAGCGTCGCCGTCATCGGCGCCTCGAACAACTGGAACAAGTGGGGCTACTCGACCTTCGTGAACCTGACGGGCTCCTTTGCGGGGCCGGTCTATCCGGTGAACCGCCGCGAGGAAGCGGTGCTCGGGTGCCGGGCGTACCGGAGCGTGCTCGACATCGAAGGCGACGTCGACCTCGCCGTGTTCGTGATCCCGGCGCCTGCAGTGCCCGACGCCATGCGCGACTGCGTCCGCAAGGGGGTCAGGACAGGCGTCATCATCTCGGCCGGATTCCGGGAGACCGGGCCCGAGGGCCGTGCCCTGGAGAACGAGGTCCTGCGCATCGCCCGGGAGGGGGGCTTGAGGTTCGTGGGGCCGAACTGCATGGGCCTGTGGAGCGCGCCCGCGAGGCTGAGGGCCTACATGTTCGCCCTGCCTTCGATGGACGGGCCTGCCGCCTTCGTGACCCAGGGCGGGAACGTTGGCGGCTCCATCATGACCTCGGCCTACGAGCGGGGCCTGGGCTTCAGGCGCTACGTGAGCTGCGGCCCTGCGGCAGACATCCAGCTTGAGGACTACCTGGCGCACTTCGGCCAGGACGACGAGGTCAAGGTGGTCCTTGCCTACATCGAGGGCCTGAGCGACGGCAAGCGTTTCCTCGACACAGTATCGCAGGTGTGCCTGAAAAAACCGGTCATCGTCTACAAGCCCGGCCGCTCCGAGGCGGTCGCCAAGGCCATCCTCTCCCATTCGGGCTCCCTGGCGGGCAGCGACGAGATCTTCGACAAGGCCATGAGGAAGGCGGGCGTCACCCGCGTCCACTCCCCCGAAGAGCTCCTCGACACGGCCATCGGGTTCCTCACCCAGCCCCTTCCCAAGGGGCGGAACGTGGGCATCGTCACCGGCGGCGGCTCCTTCGGGGTCATCTGCGCGGAGGACTGCGCAGCGGCCGGGCTCGAGGTGCCGGAGCTCCCCGAACCGTCCATCGAGGCCCTGAGCGCCATCTTCCCGCCGAGGTGGAGCCGAGGCAACCCGGTGGACCCGGCAGGGGACCGGAACTTCATCGCCTACTACCTCGCACCCAAGATCATCCTCGAGCTCGACGGGATCGACGCGCTCATCTTCATGGGGTTCGGGAGCCTGGCGGGGATATCCCGCATGCTGCGCTCCGGCGGACAGAAGGTCTTTGTCCACCACATCCCGGAGATGCTCTCGGGCATCGAGGGGAGCACCGAGCTCATCGGGGAGGTGGCCGACGCGCTCCTGGCCGGGGACAGCGGGCGTGTCCGGGGGCTCGTGGATCCCTGGCTCCCCTTCGTGGCCCTCCTGTTCGGCTCGGACGTAAAGACCGTGGACGCCTTCATGGACATCCTCCTGAGCAGTCCCGTCCTCCGCAGGGCCCTGGCCAAGACCGTCAGCGCCTTCTCCCTCGTCGCCCGCCAGGGCGAGGCGGGGCTGGAGAAGATCCTGGAGCTCCTGGATGACATGATCGCCCTGCTCATGGCCCACTACCTCCTCACCTACCGGAAGCCCATCCTGTCCACGAGCTTCTCTGAGATGCCCCAGCCCATCAAGGGCGCGTCCCACCCCTACACCACCTCGGCCAAGGCGGTGAGCGTGCTCTCGAAGCTGGTGGACTACCGGGAGCACCTGGAGCGGGCGGGTGCGTTCAGGCACGAGCTGCAGCTCTGCACGCTCCTGAACAGGGTGGAGGAAGGTCGCGGGGCCGAAGGAGACGTGCCCGCATACGCCCGGCACCAGGGGTGACCGCTCAAGCGGTGCCTGTTGCGGGCATGACAAGGCCTCCTGGTCGGGGCCCGCGGACTCCTTCAGGTGCAGCCCAGTCGAAGGCCGTCCAGAGGGGAGGGTTTTCCCGAGCGGTCAGAACCTCAGGGAATACCCTATGAACAGCCTCCTGCCGTCATAGCCAGCCACGGGCCCGCCCGAGCCGTCCTCGCCGGTCCCCAGGAACGCGTCGTTGATGAAGGAGGTGATGAAGTACCCCTGGGCCATGCCTGCGAGCACGTCGGTGGGGTAATGGGCCCCCGCCTCGACCCGGGCCCAGGCGGTCGCTGCCGTGAGGGCGTACATGCCGATGTCGAGGGCTGTCTTGGCCCCCTGCGGGATGTTCATGGCATCGACGTTCCGGGAGGCGAGGTTGGTGAAGGCGGCGACGTTGGCCGCGTGGCCGGACGGGAAGCTCTTGTCGTTGTGTTTGTTGGGCCGTTCCCTGCCCGCAGCCGCCTTTACCCATTCCGCGACCCTCTCGTCCGCGTTCCCGATGCTCAGCAGGAGCGCTGCCGCGGCCGGGACGTAA
>DAOPXM010000008.1:105171-120744 GCA_035352355.1 Deltaproteobacteria bacterium
CCTCTCGTCCGCGTTCCCGATGCTCAGCAGGAGCGCTGCCGCGGCCGGGACGTAAAATCTGGGAGAGGTCACCGCGTTGCAGGCGGATGTGACGATCTTCGACCACCCGGGCGTGAACGTCGCGTCCTCACCCCAGCGCCTGCTGTTGCCCATGGTGCCGCACCCCGTCAGGAACAGGAAAAGGGCGAGAAGGATCATGGCCGTATGCTTCCGGCACTGCGGACAGGTTCTCGGGAAATACATGGATCGAACCTCCCGTGTGAATTCCCTTCCCCGGCGGTGAGCCGGCGAAGGGGTTCGACAGCAATATAAAACCGATGCCAGGCGCCTTGGGATCTTCGTATTCATACGGCTGGACAGGGTATAACAGGGGGCTTATGGTGCTGCGGTCCATGGGCTGCGAAATCTCGGCCAGAAAGGGGAGATGCCCGCAGCCTTCCTGCTTGCCGGGAGCGAAGGCTGCGTGTGCGGGGATGCACGGGCGTCCATTTCATGCAGTTGAAGTCCGCGCCCCAGGCCCGGGGCCCTGCGAGCACGGCCATGAGGGTCATGCAACAGGCCCGTGTGCCATGTGCTCGAGGCGCCTGATCCTCTCGTCCAGGGGAGGGTGGGTGGAGAACAGGGTGGACAGAGACCTCCCCTTGAGGGGGTTCACGATGAACAGGTGTGCGGTCACGGGGTTCACGCTCGCGGGGGCCTGGCATGTGGCGGACTCGAGCTTCCGGAGGGCGTCGGCAAGGGCCAGCGGGTCGCCCGACATGTCCGCCCCGCTCTCGTCCGCCTGGTACTCCCGCGACCGGGAGATGGCCATCTGCACGATCATGGCGGCAATGGGCGCAAGGAAGGCCACCAGGAGCGTGCCCAGGATCCCTGCCCGGTTGCCTCCCCTCCGGCCGCCCACTCCGAAGATGGCTGCGAACCGGGCCATCCTGGCGAGGAGGAAGATGGCCCCTGCCACCGTTGCGGCGATGCTCGAGATGAGCACGTCCCGATTCTGCACGTGGGAGAGCTCATGGGCGATGACCCCCTTGAGCTCCCGCTCGTCCATGATATCGAGGATGCCCTGGGTGACCGCCACCGCCGCGTGGTGAGGGTTGCGTCCCGTGGCAAAGGCGTTGGGCATCGGCAGGTCCATCAGGTAGATCTTCGGCATGGGAAGGCCCTGGGCCGCGGTGAGCGCCCTGACCATGGAATGCAGCTCAGGCCTCTGGTCTTCCCTGATCTCGCGAGCCCGGTACATGGCGAGCACGATACGGTCCGAGAACCAGTACGACACGAAGTTCATGACCCCGGCGAAGATCAGGGCGACAATCATCCCCTGCCTGCCCCCGATGAGGTTGCCGATGAAGATCAGGAGCAGGGTCAGCGACACCAGCAGGATGAAGGTCTTCATGGTATTCATGCGTCCCCCCAGGCCCGATCCCAATAAAAAAGCCTCACTCTCACGCCGCCCGAAAGGGCGTCGGTACATAAAGGACATGTACGGATACGGTTCAGGATCTCAAGAGAGCGGTCCCCGGGGGACCGGAAGGCGGCAACCCGGGGGCCGGGGGTGCATCCGTGGTCTGGTGTGTCATCATCTGAATACATATCGGGACAGCATGCCATGGCGTCATGGGGGAAACGGCTCTCCCGGAGGGAAGGAGAACAGAGATGGAACGCACAGAGCGGGATTGCCCGAGCCCCGGGAAGGACACCTGGGTGTCCTCCGAGCTCACCTGTGTCACCTGCGCGGAGCACGGGTCATTCCATGCCTTCATATACGACATCAATCCAAACAGCGTCTGCCTGGTGACCGACCACGAGCTCAGGCCCGAGGACGTGGTCACCGTCCGCACCGAGGGGGGAGACGAGACCGGGGTCCGGTTCGAAGGGGCCACCGGGGTCGTGCAGTGGTCGAGGGAGGTGGAGCGCGGGAAACGCTCTCTCTACCTGGCAGGGGTGAGGATGCCGGGCTCGAGGAAAGGGGAGGAGGAGGCCTGCCGGATGTGCGGCATTTCCACGGACGCCCGGGAGGTCGTCTTCGGCCACGGCGTGGTCTGGCTCTGCCCCGAGTGCCATGAGCACCTGAAGGAGCAGCCCGAGCTGCTCGACCAGATCACGGACAGGTTCCTCATCGGGAACCCACTATAATGAACGCCCTATGAAGGCACTTCCATCGGGGTCGGGGTCGAAAGGAATTCAGTATCGGAATCGAAAGGAATATTGATCGACCCCGATACCGACCCCGACCCCGATGAAGGCGGGGAAAAACCGTAGGCCAGGTGAGTTGATCAGATCTTCCTGCCCGGAAGGCTCAGGGACGCGGAGATCCCGCCGTCCACGGGCAGGGCCTGGCCCGTGATGTAGCTCGCCTCGTCGCTGGCCAGGAAGAGGATGGCCCACGCCACCTCTTCGGGGTGAGCGGCCCGCCTGAGCTCGCTGTACTTGCCTACCTGGTCGCTCTTGCCCGTCTGGCGGGCCCAGTCGAAGAAGGGCTGCATCATGCCGGTCTCGATGAGGCCGGGGCAGACCGCGTTGATGCGCACGCCGAAGCTCCCCACCTCGCAGGCGGAGGTCTGAGTGAAGTTGATGAGCGCCGCCTTGCAGGCGCTGTAGGCGTTGCCCCCCGCGCCGGAGCGGATGCCGGCCACCGAGGCGATGTTGACGATGGAGCCCGTGCGCCGCTCCTTCATGTGGCCGATGACATGCTTCACGGCATAGACAGGGCCCATGAGGTTGACCTCGAACACCCGGTGCCACTCCTCGGAGGTCTGGCCCTCGAGGGGGTCCAGCGTGCCGGCGATCCCGGCGTTGTTCACGAGGATATCGACGGCCCCGTAAGCCTCGAGCCCGAGACCGACGAGACCCTTGACCTGCTCCTCGGACGACACGTCCACGAGGGACGACACCACCCGGCCGCCCGCGGCCCTGACCTCGTCGCATACCTGCGCGAGGCTTTCCTCCTGCACATCGGCGAGTACGAGGCGCGCGTCTTCCCGGGCGAAGAGCAGGGCGCAGGCCCTGCCGATGCCGCTGGCCGCACCGGTGATGATCGCGCTCTTCCCATCCAGACGTCCGGACATGAATACCTCCTCATAGAGAGTTATTATCAATCATTCATACATTAATCATTGAACCATGGCGCCGTTCAAGTGGAATCCCGTCCCATGGGTCAGGCGGCCTCATCCCTGCCACTGGTAGATCTCCAGCGGTATGGCGTCGTCGGGCCCGAACTCGATCCCCTCGGCCTCGAGGAGCTTGCGCTGGAGCAGGCCCCCGAACTGGGGGTGAAGGCTGATGCGGCCCCGGGCGTTGATGATACGGTGCCAGGGCACGTCCGTGCCCTCGATGAGGGTGTGGAGCGCATACCCCACCTGCCGGGCATGACCCGGGATGCCGGCCATGACCGCGATCTGGCCGTAGGTGGCGACCCGTCCCCTGGGGATGGCCCGCACGGCGTCGAAGATGTTCTTGTAGGTGATTCCTGCCATGAACTCACTCCTGAGATGCGGGCAGCAGATGTGCCCTGTAGTCACCTGGACCGGTTGTGTTATTGTTGAACGACGCCATGGGCTCACTCCTGAGATGCTGGCAGGAAATGTGCCCGGTGGTCAATAAAACTTTCGGCGGCGTAGATGATCAGGGCCAGCCACACGATGCCGAACCCGACGAGCTTCGTGAGATCGAACGGCTCACGGTATACGAGCACGCCGATGAGGAACTGGAGCGTGGGCGCGATATACTGGAGAATGCCGACCAGCGAGAGCGGGATGCGCCTGGCCGCAGACGAGAACAGGAGCAGGGGCACCATGGTGACGAGCCCGGTCCCGGCGAGGAGCGCGCACGTCATGGGACCGGCGCCCGGAAACGCGCCGCTGCCGTTCACATCGGCATATGCGAGGAACGCCACCGCGGGCAGGAGCAGGGTTCCGGTCTCCAGGGTGAGGCCTTCGAGTGATCCCAGGGGCGCGGTCTTCTTCACCAGGCCGTAGAGGCTGAAGGTCACGGCCAGGGAGAGCGCGATCCAGGGCAGGGCCCCGTAGGCAAGGGTCAGGTACAGCACGCCCGAGGCCGCCAGGGCGATGGAGAGGGTCTGCCACGGCCTGAGGCGCTCTCGGAAGAAGACCACGCCCAGGAGCACGCTCAGGAGGGGGTTGATGAAGTACCCCAGGCTGGTCTCCACGATGAAGCCCGCTCCCACGGCCCAGATGTAGATGAGCCAGTTCACCCCGATGAGGAGGGCCGCGGCCGTGTAGGTCCCGAGCACCCGCCGGTCGCCTGCGCTGCGCTTGAGGTCGCCGAACCTGGCCGTGGCGAGGATGACGGCCAGCAGCGTGAGGAACGACCAGAGGATGCGGTGGGAGAGCACCTCCACTGCAGGCACCTCCCGGAGCCACTTCCAGTACACCGGAAGCAGTCCCCACAGGGCGTATGCAACGGCAGCGCTGACGATCCCCCTCTTCACGTGTTCCCTCCTGTCCGCCTCACCCGGGCTATCTGCCCAGCCTGATCATGCCTTCTTCCATGGTTTTCCCATCTCCGGCACAGGCGATGTCAAAGAGGCCCGCCGTGACCTTGGGGATCTCGCGGACGAACGCCCCCGGCACTTCCGGGATCCGGTCAGAAAACATGCTCATACTGCCTCCTTCGAGATGATACCCGCGTACGGGGCCTCATGCTCGATGATGCGGAACACCGCGTCCTCGAGAGCCTCCACGACTACGAGGCCAGGGCCCCGGGCTGACCATAACGAGGCCTGCGCCAGGATGTGGTCCGCAGGATCGTTTTCCTGGGTTACCCATATCACACCCTCGAGGCAGAGCACAGTGCATCCCTGCGGCACGTGTGGAAGACCGAGCGCCTGCCCCCTCCTCAACAACCTTGCTTTCATGCCCGAGTATCCCTTCATGCGAGTCCTCCGCCGGTCATGCTTTTCCCCTTCATGAAGGCAGGATAGAGGTTTTCGCTCAGGGAAAACAGATGCAGCGCCCGGGAATTGTATCGATAGCAATTTGAGTTTATAGTGAGCTGTACCGGTCGAGAACGACCCCAACTGTATCTACCGCACGGGAAACGTCTCGCATATGATGAGGACACTGGAGGATGTTATGGAAGTTCTCAGGAGAGGGCACCTGTACGAGGACGTGGCGGACAGCATCTGCCACATGGTCCGGTGCGGCACCTACCGCGCAGGGGACCGGATACCGTCCATCCGGGCCCTGAGCAGCCAGATGGGGGTGAGCATCACCACGGCCATGGAGGCCTACCGCCTCCTGGAGGATCGGGGTATCGTGGAGGCGCGGCCCCAGTCCGGGTACTACGTCCGCTCCCTCCTGGCGAACACCATCTCCATGCCCCCGGTCTCGAAGGCGGACATGAGCCCGGTAACCTGCTGCGTGGAAAAGATCGTGGGCAAGGTGTTCAAGGACTGTCTGGGTCCGGTGGAGGTCCAGCTCGGGACCAACATCCCCAACATCGACCTCCTCCCGGTGGACAGGCTGAACAGGTGCCTGGCCTCGGCCGCGCGCTCGCTGGGTGCGCAGAGCGTGTCGTACTGCTTCCCGGGCGACGAGAGGCTCCGTACCCAGATCGCCAAGCGTGCTGCGACCGCGGGGTGCACCCTCTCGCCCGAGGACGTGCTCATCACCTCGGGCTGCCAGGAGGCCGTGTACGTCGCGCTCAAGTCCGTGTGCAGGCCCGGCGACACGGTGGTCATCGAGTCGCCCATGTTCTTCAACCACCTCCAGATCATGCAGGGACTGGGGCTCAAGGTGGTGGAGGTCCCCTCGAGCCCGGAGACGGGCATCAGCCTGGACGCCCTGAGGTACGTGCTCGAGGACACGGAGGTGAAGGCCTGCCTGCTCATCCCGAACTTCAGCAATCCCCTGGGGTGCTGCATCCCGGACAGCCACAAGGCAGAGCTCGCGCAGCTCCTGGCACGGCACGGCGTGCCCCTCATCGAAGACGACGTGTACGGGGACTTGAGCTTCACGAACCAGCGCCCCCGGGTGGTGAAGGCCTACGACGACACGGGCATGGTGATCCTGTGCTCGTCCTTCTCGAAGACCCTGGCGCCGGGGTACCGGGTGGGGTGGATCGCACCGGGGCGGTTCAAGGCCGACATCGAGCACCAGAAGATCCTCAGCAACATCGCCACGGCCACGCCCCCCCAGCTCGCGGTTGCCGAGTTCCTGGCGGGCGGCGGCTACGACCACCTCATGAGGAAGGTCCGCAGGGCGTATGCCCGCCACGTCTCCCTCATGACCGACGCCGTGGTGCGGCATTTCCCCAAGGGCACGAACGTGAGCAGGCCTGCCGGGGGTTTCTTCCTCTGGGTGGAGCTGCCCGGAAGCATCGACTCGCTCCTCCTGTACGAGCAGGCCAGGGCCCGCGGGATCAGCGTGGCCCCCGGCCCCATCTTCACGGTGCGCGACAAGTACCGCAACTACATCCGCTTAAGCGCGGCGAACTGGGACAAGGGGGTCGAGGACGCGGTCAGGACCCTGGGCAGCCTGGCCGGGATGCAGGGTTAGGGCTGCCGGGCAGGCCAGCCCCTCAGGAGATGGGAAAGACGGCGAAGATGAAGGCGCTCCACACCGAGTGGCAGACGATGAGCGTGTCGAGCCGGCCGTATCTCAGGTAGAGGAGCCCCCAGAACGCGCCTGCCACGGCCGCTGCGCCGACGAGCATGAAGTTGAGCGAGCAGAGGTGGATGCCGGTGTAGATCGTGGTGGCGACAGCAAAGCCCTGCCACCTCCCGAATCGTTCCATGAGCCCCTTCTGAAGGTAACCACGCCAGAAGATCTCCTCGCAGGGGCCGGTGACGAAGAGCAGGAGGAGAAAGATCACCCACGTCGAAAACCCCTGGCCCTTGCCGTAGATGGCCCCCACCTGGTCCGGGGCGAAGGGGAAGACGAGGGAGGAGACGAAGTGCCCGGTCCAGAACACGAGCCAGAGCAGGGCAGCCAGCAGGATGCCCTCGGCGACGGCCCGGGGGTCGAACCTCAGGGTGTTTTCCTTCAAGGCGCCCGCACGCACGGCGATGACCCCGAGGATAGACGCGGAGAGGGTGATCTTGATCCAGAAGTTCAGCACCTCCATGGAGAAGGAGAAAAACCAGAGCACAAAGGCCAGGGCAACCGCAGGCCAGACGATCCCGGGCCGGTAGGTCATCCCACGAACCCCTGGATCACGAGGCCCGTCACGAGGAGGATGCCGAAGGCCGTGTCGAGCTGGGCGGTCCTGGCGTCGGCATCGGAGGGGATCTGCCTTTCCATCTGGCGCAGGAGCTTGACGGCCACGGGCAGGGACAGGAAGACGAGCAGCCCCCACATGGTGAGCACGCCCGAAAGAGCGATGGCCAGGGTGGTCGCGTAGGCCAGGCACACGAGCGCCAGGTAGGCGTGGATGCCTGCCTTGGGTCCGAGCATCATGGCGATGGTTTTGATATGCTGCTTTCGGTCGTGCTCGATGTCACGGATGTTGTTGGCGAAGAGGACCAGGGCCACGAGGGTGCCGAAGGGGATCGACACGAGGAAGGCATCGAAGCTCAGCGCCCGGCGCTGCACGTAGTAGGCTCCCTCCACCATGAGGGGGCCCCACATGAGGAACACCGAGAGCTCGCCGAGCGCGACGTACTTGTACTTCATGGGCGGCGCGGTGTAGCCCAGCCCCGCGATCACGCCGATGACGCCGATGAAGAGCACCGTGGGCCCGCTCACCCAGGTGAGGTAGAGCCCGATGGCCGCGGCGAGGGCAAAGGACGCAAGGCCGGCCGTAAGGACCTGGCGCGCGGGGATGAGGCCCTGAACGATCACGTGGGGACGGTATTTCGCTGTTTCCGCTTCCTCGCTGTCCACGCCGAACCTGGTGTCGTAGTAGTCGTTCACGAGGTTCGTGCCCGCGTGCATGAGCACCGCGCCGAAGGCGGTGAGGAGGTAGAGGGGCCAGGAGAAGCCGCCGTCTATGGCGGCCAGCGCGCTGCCCACGCTCACCGAGATGAGGGTCATGGTGAAAGACCACGGCCGCGTCGAAAGAAACCAGTTCTTCAAGAGTCCCATCGCCACCTGCCCCTTCAGCACGCCGGAAGGCCGCTGATTTCCTTGGAATTGACTCCTGATAATGGAAGACCGTGCGGGCTGTCAACACCCTGGTTGTGACGGAAACAATATGCTTTAAAATCAATACTCAAGAAAAAAGGGTTCTTTTCCGAAATAGATACCTATGGGAAACGATGCCCGGAAACCAGGAAAGCGGTCATGAAGTGGAACATCCTGATCGTTGACGATTCGAACGTGGTCAAGGCAGTGCTCATGAAGGCCCTGTCCGAGAGCGGTGCACCCATCGCCAAGGTCTTTGACGCGTCGAACGGCCGGGACGCCCTCGAGGTCCTCAAAGCATCCCCCATCGACATCGTGTTCGCCGACATCAACATGCCGGTCATGAACGGGGTGGAGCTCGTGGAGAACATGTCTGCGGACCCCGTCCTGAAAGGCATCCCCGTGGTCATTATCTCCACGGACGGCAGTCAGGAGCGCATGGAGCACCTCAGGTCCATGGGTGTCCGGGCATACGTCCGCAAGCCCTTTACCCCCGAACAGATCCGCACCGTGGTCAGAGAGGTCATGCTTGGGCGCTGACAGCAACCTTTCCCGCCAGGCCCTCGAGCAGGCCGTGCTCTCCGTGTTCAAGGCCATGACCGGGGTTTCCGCGTCGGTTGCCGATCCCGAAGGCGTCGCCCCCTTCGAGTCGCCCCTCGTGAACGCGCGCATCAGCTTCACCGGCCCCTGCTCCGGAGACATCGGGCTTCTCATCGAGCCGCCGCTGGACGGCCTCATCGCGTCGCACATGCTCGGCATCGACCCCAAAGAGCCGCTCCTCCAGGACATGATCGACGATGCGGTCAAGGAGATGGTCAACGTGGTGTGCGGTCAGTTCCTCACCCTCACCTTCGGCAGCAGGCCGGTGTTCTCCCTGGGCATACCCATCGTGCTGTCCCTGGGCCCGAAGGTCTGCAACTCCCTGCTCCAGGGCAGGACCCTGTCCGTGTTCAAGGCGGAAGGCCTCACCATCCTGGGCAGCGTGCGTGTCAAGGAGACATAGGAGCACAGGAATACCCGGGCGCCGGATATCATGGCCCTGCGCTTTCTGCTTTCCCGGCTGATCTCTTCAAGATAACAGCTCTCCCTTCAGCTCTCTTTCCCGAACCATGTTTTCATTATCCCCCGTGCACGGCGAATGCCGCGGCAGGGGCGAGGTATCCCTTGACCACAGTATAAAGAGGTACTAATGATCACTGCCATGCTCCATGCATTCATGAACACGCTCACGGGCGAGTGCGGGGTCGGGGCGGGCCAGGCCGTGCTCGCGTGCTGCTCCGGCGGCATCGACTCCATGGTGCTCCTCGACCTGCTCGTGCAGGCTTCAGGGCCTCTGCGCCTGAAGGTGGGCGTGGTGCACGTGGACCACGGCATCAGGAAGGATGCCACTGACGCCAGCTTCGTCTCCGGCCGCTGCCGGGGGCTCGGGATCCCCTGCCACGTGTACCCCTTAAGCCTGTCCCGGGGGGAGCCGAACCTCGAGGAGAAGGCCAGGCTCGGCAGGTACGCGAGGATCCGGGAGTGCATGGGGGCCCACGGCTATGACGCCGCCGCAACGGGCCACACCCTTGACGACCAGGCCGAGACCATCCTGTACCGCATCATAAGGGGAAGCGGCATCCGGGGCATGGGCGGCATGGAGCACCGGGGCGAAGGCGGCCTCGTCAGGCCGCTCATCGGCTTCACGAGAGGCGAGATCGAGGCCTATGCGGGAGAGCGGGGCATCCCCCACGTCGAAGACTGTACGAACGAGGACACCACCATCGCGCGCAACCTCATCCGCCACGAGATCATCCCCCTCATGAAGAGGATCAATCCCGAGGTCGCCGTGTCCGTCGCCCGCCTGGGCAGGATCGCGCGGGAAGAGGGCGGTCACGTTGAGAACCTGTCGCTGCGCCTCGAGTGCGACGCCCGGGTCCTCGACTGGGGGGCGGTCCGGGCGTATCGGCTGGACAAGCTGCGGGAGGCGCCGAAGGCCGTGCTCAAGCGCCTGGTGATCAGGGTGCTCTCTGCCCTGGTGGACGAGCCCAGGGGGGTCGACGCCGTGCAGGTCCAGGGGGTGGTCGACGTGATCGAGGGCAGGAAGGCGGGCCACACGGTGAAGAGGCGGGTTACGGCGCGGATCGACGGGGACGGGCTGGTGTTCTTCCCCGCAGGCCCGGGCCCGTTCTACGGCCTTGATATCCGCGAATCCGGGGTGTATAGGATTACGCCCCTGAATGTCGAGGTGCGGATCACAGGCAGGCTCTCCGGAGCAATGCGCCTGACATCCCCTTCGAAGGGGGCCAGGATCGGGGGCAAGCGGGTGGTGAGGCTCCTGGCGGAGCGCGGCGTCATGGCTGCGCTGCGGCCGTTCTGGCCCGTGCTCGTATCCGGGGGCGAGGTGGTGTCCGTTGCCGGCCTCCTGGATTCGCAGGCAGGACCGACCACCGAATTTCCGCTCGCCGGACAGGGCTGAGCGCACACGGACAAGGGACAGGCACCATGGAACCGAACGCACAACAGACCTTTCAGCAGGGCCTTGCCTCGGCGATGGCCATAGGACCGCTGCCCGCGCCCCTGAAGGCCCTCGTCACGGCCTCGGTCCTGATGCAGGAGAAAAAGACGGTCCTGTGGCTCGTGGAGAGCACGGACGAGATGTACCGGGCGCAGGAAGACTTGAGCGCCTTCCTCGAGCCTTCCCGCATTGCCATCTACCCCCCGCCCGACGTCAGGCCCTACCAGGACGACAGCCCCTCGAAGGAGATCGCTGCCCGGCGCATCGCGCTCCTGTCGATCCTGCTCCACGGGGAGGCGGTGGTGGTCGTGGCGCCCTTCGACGCCATCGTGCTGCCGCTCATCCCGGCCTCAGAGCTGGCCTCGAGCATCATGCGCATCGGGACGGACCAGGACATCGACCGCGAGGAGGTCTCCCGCAGGCTCGTGCAGATGGGGTACACCCGCGAGGCCCTGGTGGACGACATCGGCCAGTTCAGCATGCGCGGCTCCATCATCGACATCTACTCCCCAGGCATGTCCGAGCCCGTGCGAATCGACCTCTGGGGCGACACGGTGAGCTCCATCAGGGTGTTCAACCTCGCGAACCAGCGCTCGGGCAGGGAGGTCGCCTCGGCCGTGATCCTGCCCGCCAGCGAGATCCTCCTCGACTCGGGCCACGTGAAGAACGCGCGGCCGTGGCTGAGGAGGATGAAGGACACCCGGATGGCGGCGCTCATCAGCGACATCGAGCAGGGCATCTATCCCCCGGGCATCGAGTCCTACCTGCCCCTGTTCTACGAGCAGGCCGCCACCATCTTCGACTACCTCCCCGCCGGGGGCATCGTCTCCTGCCCGGACGACTCCATCCTCGACCTGTGGTGGGAGAACGTCTCGGCCCGGTTCAGCCACGGGTACGAGCGCCTGGGCGACGAGCAGGGCAGGTACCTGCCCCCGGACGAGATCCTCCTGTCGAGGGACGCGATCGCTTCGGGCCTGGCCCGCATGGCGAGGCGCATCTCCACCTCGCTGGCCTCCGCAGGCGACTGTCCGGATTTCCGTTCCCTGCCTCCGGCGCCCGCGGGCAAGACGAGCGACTTTCTGATGGACACCATCCGGGGGTACCGGGAGGAAGGGCTCGACGTGTTCCTCTTCGCCGGCACGAGCATGCTCGCTGAGCGTGTCTCGTACGCGCTGACCAGCCGCGACATGACGCCAGCGGCCGCCACCGGGCCCTCGATCCTCACCCGCTCCGGGTGGGGAGGCAGGCTCTATCTGGTGGAGGGGTCGCTGTCGAACGGGTTTGCGCTCCCCACCCTGGGCATGGCCGCCATCTCCGCGGACGAGATCCTGGGGGTGAAGAAGCGCAGGAAGCGCTCGGCGGGCGGCGGCGCACCGCTCTTGAACCCCTTCACCCAGCTCAACGTGGGCGATCCGGTGGTGCACCAGGAGAACGGCATCGGCATCTTCCGGGGCGTGACCCGCCTGGAGCTCGACGGGTTCAAGAGCGACTTCATCCTGCTGGAGTACCTGGGAGGGGACAAGCTCTACGTGCCGGTCTACCGCCTCGGGCTGCTCCAGCGCTACATCGGCGACACCGACGCCTTCCTCATCGACAAGCTGGGCGGCACCCGCTGGGCCAAGGCCACCCAGAAGGCCAGGGAGTCGGTGGCAAAGCTGGCGAACGAGCTCCTGGAGATCTATGCCAGGCGGGAGAGCTCCGTGGGCTTCACCTACGACACCTCGGCCGCGGTGGTTGAGGAGTTCGAGGACACCTTCCCCTTCGAGGAGACCGAGGACCAGCTCAAGGCCGTGGAGGACGTGTACGGCGACATGGCTTCCCGCAGGCCCATGGACCGGCTCATCTGCGGGGACGTGGGCTACGGCAAGACAGAGGTGGCCCTGCGGGCCGCCTTTGCCGCGGTCATGTCCGGCAGGCAGGTAGCCATGCTGGTGCCCACGACGCTGCTGGCCAGGCAGCACCTGAACACCTTCAGGGAGCGGTTCTCGGCCTGGCCATTCCGGGTGGAGGGCATCTCGGGGTTTACGACCCCGTCCCACAACCGGGAGGTCGTCGAGGATCTCGAGAAGGGCAAGGTGGACGTGATCATCGGCACCCACGCCCTCCTGACGGACAGGGTGAAGTTCAGGGACCTGGGCCTCCTCATCGTGGACGAGGAGCACCGGTTCGGGGTCAAGGACAAGGAGAGGATCAAGTCGAAGCGCGCTGAGGTGGACATCCTCACGCTCACCGCCACGCCCATCCCCCGCACCCTGAACATGGCCATCTCGGGCATCCGCGACCTGTCCATCATCGAGACCCCGCCGGTGGACCGCAAGTCCATCGAGACCGTGGTGAGCAGGTACGACGAGGAGACGATCGGGCAGGTCATCACCCGCGAGCTCCAGCGGGGGGGCCAGGTCTTTTTCGTGCACAACCAGGTGGCCACCATCGAGACCATGGCGGCCAGGCTCGAGGGGCTCGTCCCCGGCGCCCGGGTGGGGATCGCCCACGGCCAGATGTCCCGCAAGGACCTCGAGCACGTCATGGAGGAGTTCCTCGACCGCAGCGTGAACGTGCTCGTCACCTCGGCCATCATCTCGTCGGGCATTGACATTCCGTCCGCGAACACCATCATCATCAACAGGGCCGACAAATTCGGCCTGGCCGACCTCTACCAGCTCAGGGGAAGGGTGGGGAGGTCCAAGGTGAAGGGGTTTGCCCTGCTGCTCACCCCGGAGGTGGGGCAGATCACCCGGGACGCCCGCAAGCGCCTCGCCGCCATCAAGGAGTACGAGTCGCTGGGCGCCGGGTTCCAGATGGCGCTCAGGGACATGGAGATCCGGGGCGTGGGCGACATCCTGGGCAGGGCCCAGTGGGGCCACGTCACCGCCATTGGCTACGAGCTCTACCAGCAGATGCTGAAAGAGGCGGTGGATTCGCTCCAGGGCAAGGAGGTGGTGAGCGAGGTCGACCCGGAGATCCAGCTCCAGGTCAACGCCTACATCCCCGAGGAGTACTGCCCGGACGGCCACCTGAGGCTGGGGCTCTACAAGCGCCTCTTCTCCGCCGAGGCCCGGGAGCTCCCGGGGCTGGCCGAGGAGATCACCGACCTCTACGGCGAGATGCCCCAGCCGGTCCGCGAGCTCATCACCATCGCCGAGATCAGGGACCGGATGAAGAAGCTCCGCCTGAAAAAGGTCGAGCGCCAGGACAACCGGCTGCGGGTGTATCTGGGCCGCGACAGCGTCATCAACCTCGAGGACCTCATAGACCTGGTCACCCGGAAGTTCGGCCGGCTCTACCCCCAGGGGATAGCGGAGTTCCCCATCGGCGAGGAGCACGCGTCGAACGAGATACGGGAGATCCTCTACCGCATCGCCTGAGGCATGAGGACGAGGCCCGCCGCCCCACGTTTTTTGTGGAAGCGCAAAAGCAAAAGATATGCTATCGGGAATGGGAAGCAGCACGACAGTGAGGGGTGAACTCGGATGAGAGCAGTGCCGTACCGGTCATGGATGCGCATGATCCCCTGTCTGGCGCTCGCGCTCTGCCTGTACGGTCAGGCGCAGGCCAAGATGATAGACGGGATCGTGGCCGTGGTGGACAACAGGATCATCATGGACTCGGACCTCCAGAAGAGGATGGTGGAGCTCGGGGCCCCGGCGAACAGCAAGGTGGCCGAGCGGCAGGTCCTGGAGCTCATGGTGGAAGACATCGTCATCGAGAAGATCTACAAGTCCATGGGCCTGCCTCAGGTCAGGGAAAGCGAGGCCAGAAAGGTCGCCGAGGAAGCGAAGCTCTCGCTCGAGACCGCGAGGATCTACCTCATGAAGAACACCCTCATGGAGATGATGGTCAGGGCCAGGGTGGTGATCACGGAAAACATGATCAAGAGCTACTACGACTCCCGTCCCGAGTACAAGGGCAAGGAGTCGGTGAGGCTCAAGCAGATCATCGTCACGGAGGACGAGGCCAAGGTGCAGAAGGTCATGGAGGAGCTCAAGTCCGGCACGTCCTTCGATGACGCGGCAAAGGCCCACTCCGACATCCTCCCTCCGGGCGGCCCGGACATCGGCTGGATCCCCATCGAGGACCTGTCCGACGAGGTGATGAAGCACGTGGCCACGGCGAAGGCCGGGGACACCGTCGGCCCCATCGCGATCAAGGGCGGCCAGGCCGTCTACCAGATCGTGGAGAAGCGCTTCGTGGGGAAGCGGAGCTACGACGAGGTCAGAGAGGAAATCCGTACGGCCCTCGAGAAGAAATACCAGCAGGAAGCGTTCAATTACTGGCTTCGCAAGATGATGACCCAGTATTTCATCGGTATATACATTTAAAGGCAGCGAGATCAGCCCTGAAGGGATCCGAAGCCGTCTCGGCACCGCACCATCCCCGTTCCGCCGCTGCCTGCACACGGAGCAGCAATGAAGGAATTCATCGAGATAAAGGGAGCATGTGAGCACAACCTCAAAGGGGTCGACGTCCGCATCCCCAGAAACAAGTTCGTGGTCGTCACCGGGGTGTCCGGCTCGGGCAAGTCGTCGCTTGCCTTCGACACCCTCTACGCCGAGGGCCAGAGGCGCTACGTCGAGTCGCTGAGCGCCTATGCCCGGCAGTTCCTGGAGCAGATGCCCAAGCCCCAGGTGGAGTCCATCGAGGGCCTCTCGCCTGCCATCGCCATCGAGCAGAAGACCACCTCCAACAACCCCCGGTCCACAGTGGGGACGGTCACGGAGATCTACGACTACATGCGCGTGCTCTTCGCCCGCATCGGCACTCCCCACTGCCCGCAGTGCGGGGCGGTCATCGAGTCCATGACCGTGCAGCAGATGGCGAACGCCGTGCTCGCCCGGGGGCAGGGGGCCAAGGTCATCATCGAGGCGCCGGTGGTCACGGGCCGCAAGGGCGAGTACACGAAGCTCTTCGAAGGCCTGGCCAAGGACGGATTCGTGCGGGTGAGCATCGACGGCGAGATGTACGACATCGAGGACGTGCCGGCCCTGGACAAGAACA